>CAYLTY010000188.1:0-16862 GCA_964386705.1 uncultured Planctomycetaceae bacterium | reverse complement strand
CGTATTCCCAAGCCTGTGGGTGCTTTGACTGCCAACCCTTTCGGCTTGCACGACATGCTCGGCAACGTTGCTGAATGGTGTCAGGACAACTTCGTGCTGGCCGTCAGTGCGGATTCCACAACTGATCCCGTCGGGCCGCCCTTCAGCGACAATCGAGTGCATCGCGGCTCGGGGTTCAACGAACCGCGAGTGATGGTACGGAACGGCATGCGCGGAGGGCTCACTCCATCATCAACTCGAATGGATCTCGGCTTCCGACTGGTACGACGCTTTGATGATACGCCTGATGCACGGCGCCAAAGTCTTCATGCGCCTCCTGAGGTAGCAACGATCTTTGAGCCGCTAGGCGACAACGCGATCGAAGTCGGTGGCTTTGGTTACCTCCACGCTCCGACTTTGAAGCTCGGCGTCGAGGGACCGAGGACTCTTGAACTCTATGTCACACCGCGCTGGGTTGAGATGCGGGGTACTCGGCACGTGATGGGTATCACGCAACAGAATAGCCTGTTCGTTTCTTCCGATGGCAGGACCAGTGGTTGGAGTCTAGGTCTGGAACGGACCAATCAGTTTCAAGGACTGATGAGCCCTGTGGGGCTGGTCGCTGGTCAACGCACGCACGTGGCTGCCGTGCGCACCGGGAAAAATGCTTCGATCTTCATCAATGGCAAGCTCGTGCATCGCGAAGCCGAACTGGATACGCCGCTGAACCCGTCAGATGACGGCCTGACAATCGGCGGATTGGAGGCCGTGGTCGATGAAGCCCGCGTTTCCCGAATAGCGCGCTACAAAGAAAACTTCACGCCAGAAACCCGTTTCACACCGGATGCTGACACGCTGGGCTTGTGGCACTTTGACGAAGGCATCGGGATTATTGCCAATGATGATTCCGGCAACGGCCATCATGCTCGCCTGATTCAAGCGAAGTGGCTGCGTCCGGAGTCGGCGCCAACAGCGTCGCAACTGGCCAGCGCGTCGCTGAAAACAAATCAGCCTGTTTATATCGATGACCTGCAGGAAGGGAAGTACTCGTGTTATCCCATTCTGGGGAAACGTGGCATCGACCACACCAGCACAACGATCATCTGGCGCGGATCTCACCCCAGCCACTCGCTGATGCTGCACCCGCATGGCGAGAGGGGCGGCTACGTTATTTACAATATCGAAGGTGCCTTCGCGGCTTTTGAGGGTATAGCGGCCATTACCGACAATCCTGGTTATCAACCTGATTGCCCGTTGACGTTTCGCATTCTTGGCGACGGCAATGTGTTGTGGACTTCGCGTCCACAAACAAAAAAAGGCGATGGAGAAGCGTTCCAGGTTTCCGTGGGTGGCGTGAAAGAATTACGTCTGGAAGTGCAATGCCCCGGACGCAACTTCGGTGCTCACGCCGTCTGGCTCGAACCAAGATTACTTGTTAAAGCGCCGACTCAGTCACTCACCGCTCTTGCGAGTGTTCCGACCGTCAACCCAGCCGTCGAAGTGAAGCGACCGGCGGCGGCAGTGTTTCCCTTTAATGCCGAGCAAGCTCTGCAGCACCAGCAAGCCTGGGCCGAGTACCTGGGCGTTCCGGTTGAATACACTAATGACCTCGGCATGAGCTTCCGGTTGATTCCCCCAGGCGAATTCACGATGGGCCTGGACTTCGATGCCCTGCCCGAGGGCGATAAGATCCTGAACATGCTCGACAAACCGTTACGCGCGGACCTTGCAGCAGCGCAGCCGCGCCATCGAGTACGTATTACCAAGCCGTTCTATATGGGCGTCGACGAAGTTCGAATCCGCGAGTATCGCGATTTGATGACTCGGGTGCCAGAACAGTACGAAGCACAAAGTGAACACTCGCCGCTGCGTAATGATATCGGCTGGTATGATGCCATCGAGTACTGCAACAAGCTCAGCGAACGAACTGGTCTCACGCCCGCTTATCAGATCTCAGATCAGGAAGTCACGCTGGTCGACAATGCTGATGGGTATCGATTGCCCACCGAAGCCCAATGGGAGTTCGCCTGCCGGGCTGGTACTGACACCTTTTGGTTTTTCGGCAACTTATCCGATGACCCGGCACGAATTCGAACACACCTGCATGGCTATCAGAGTGAGCGGGCTGGCGCCAATGTACTACCTAACCCGTTCGGGCTGTTTAACCTGTATGGTGGAGCAGACGAGTGGGTCTGGGACCGTTCCACGGGTCATGGCTCCAAATACTCGGCCGAGGCCACCGGATCAGTTGCAGATCCAGCGGATATCACAGGCAAGTTCGCAGTCAGACGCGGCGGCTCATATTGGTCTGAAAGTGGCGGAGATTTAAATACGATCAACAGCTTTGGCAGACTGACGGGCTTCGGCCTGTCGGCTCACCGCTATTCCGGCTTCGGGCGCGTCGTCCTGCCAGTTCCCGAAAAACGCTCAGCACTCGCGCCCCTCAGCAGACCTCTTTCACGCTCAGTAAAGCCTGCTCTGCAGTTTGATATCGATAGTGTCGTATCGATGGATGCTAATCCATCCTGGCCAGGCACGATCATCACCATCGAGGCCTGGGTGACAAGCACAAATGGAAATCGCGATCATCAGTTTATAGTGGAGTCGTTTAACGGCAATCTCTCTCGAAACACCAGTGAGTTCTGGTTCTATACCTTTCATGGCGAGGCGAGAACGACAGCACCGAAGGGTATACCACAGCGACTTCACCTGGCCGGCGTGAATGACGGACGGGAACGGCGCCTCTATGTAAATGGCAAGCTGGCTGGAAAAACAATCGGAGCGGGAGGACCTGTTCCGGAGCAAGACCGCCCAGCCAAGAGGTTTCGCATTGGACGCGAGTTCATCGGCACGATTGATGCGGCGAGAATTACCAAGGGCGCGAAGTATCGTGAGGATTTCACGCCACCCGAGGAATTTCAAGTAGAGAGCGACACGGTCGCTCTCTATAGCTTCGATGAGGGTGAAGGCGACACACTGTACGATTCCTCACACAATGAGTACCACGGGAAAATCTCCGGCGCGAAGTGGATCAAACTTAATGTTGGCTCGAGTTCAGTCACTACACAGGCTGCACCGCCAGAATTTCCTTCGGTGCCAATCGAAGGCACCAACATCGATCTGTTGCAGTTGCTCGATCTGACTAAAGACGTAGCTGTGGGTAAGTGGGAAGCAGAACCAACGGGCATCTTCACCGTCGGCACCAATGTAAATCACAGGGTGAACTTTCCTGTCGACCCCGGCGAGCGTTACTCATTTCGAACGGTCTTCAGGCTCTCGCGAGGTAACTACTCGGTCATACTGCCGATTGCTGGTCGTTATACTGAATTTGGAATACTCGGCGAGGACGTTCGCATGAAGGTGCCCAATCAGTGGGCCTGGAAAAGTTATACATTTGGCGACAAACCAACGCGACTGGAGAATGTTCTGTTTGATGGGCAGTCGCATGAATTGATCGTCAACGTCGCCCCGACGGACAACGGACACGTGCAGATCAATGCCGTCGTAGACGGGAAGGAAGTCTTTACCTTCACCGGCGACCCGAAACGAGTCACTTTCTTGCCCCACCAACTCCCGCATAACGATCGTGCGCTATCCATAAACTTCTTCCCCACCGCGAACGCCTCCACTCACCTGTTGAAAGCCGAGTTGATCGTCCCCGGGAATCAGGCTCGCCTGCTGAGGCCTGCTGCGAATGCGGACAACCGTTGAAAGCGATGTGCGGTCCGGTCATCCGTGTGGTGAGTGTCCGACGATGGTAAGATCCGAAGCGCTTTAAGGTGCCTTGCTACGCGCTCAGTCATACCGGGAGGGTTGCTCATGTCTCACATCGATCGCCGTGAGTTCTTGATGGGGTTGGGAGGTAACCTGGTCGCAGGCGGTGCCGCGTGGCAAGCGTTGCAGAACATCGTCCCCGCCCACGCGGATGATGCCAAAGTCACGCCGGACATCGTGCAGTTTCGGCCCGAGATGGAAGACACCGTCCGATGGATCGAGCAGACTCCGCGTGAGCAGATCCTGCAACGGGCAGTAGAGCAGCTCAAGAAGGGACTGACATACCGGCAACTGATCGGCGGTCTGTTCCTGGCTGGCATTCGAAACATCAAGCCGCGCCCCGTTGGATTCAAGTTTCACGCCGTGATGGTGATCAACGCTGCTCAACAGCTGGCTCTGGATGCTCCGCAAGCTGACCGGTTGATTCCATTCTTCTGGGCGCTGGACTCGTTCAAGAGCGCGCAGGCGCAAGACGTGAAGGAAGGCGACTGGACGCTGGGGGCGGTCAAAGAGTCGGCAGTGCCGTCAGCGTCGCAAGCACGGCAACGCTTCGGCGATGCGATGGACCGCTGGGACGAAGAAGCAGCAGACGCGGCGATTGCGGGACTCTGCCGTTCAGCGGGCGCTGCTGAGGTTATGGAACTGCTGGCCCCGTACGGAGTCCGCGACTGGCAGAACATCGGACACAAGGCCATCTTCACCGCGCATTCGTGTCGAACGCTGGATCTCATCGGCTGGGAGCATGCTGAGCCTGTCCTGCGGTCACTGGTCTATGGCCTGCTCAATGGCGGACGCAGCGACTCGGCCGCCCCCTACGACAGTAACCGCGAGCTGGTGAGTCAGATTCGAAAGGACTGGGCAACCGGCAAAGCTGACCCAACGGTCGCCACTTCCGTGCTGCAGATGTTGCGGCAAGCTAACCCTCAGGATGCAGCAAAAGCAGTTGTCGAGCACCTCAATCGTGGTGTGGCTGCCATTTCGATCTGGGACGGCATCCTGCTGGCCGCCGGAGAGATGCTGATGCGACAGCAGGCGATCGTGCCGCTGCACGCGACGACCGCCACGAACTCGTTGTACTACACGTTTCGGCAAAGTGGCCACGATTCAACGCGGCTGCTTGCGTTGCTGCAAGCGGCCTCTTGGATTTGCCTCTTCCGGGAAGGATCTCGGGCCCGAGGCAATTTCCCAGACAGACCCAACATCGACGAGTTCGCAGCTGCGGACAAAGCTCCGGAGAACATCGAATCCATCTTCGACGGCCTGCGACAAAACCGTTCGAAAGCCGCCTCTGAGACTCTGGCCTACGCGCGAGCGGGCGGAAGTTCGTCGGCGTTCTTCGATGCTGCTCGGCATTTGGTCTTTGCGAAGGGCACTGACGCTCACGACTACAAGTTCGCCGCATCCGCCTTTGAGGACTTCGCGCACGCGAGTCCCGCCGTTCGTCCGCAGTTGCTGGCAGCGAGTGTCTACTATCTGAAGGGCTCGCGGGAACCAGACTCGCCGCTGCTCCAGAAGGCTCGCGAAGCAACAGCCGCGCTGTAAGTCGCATCACCTCGCGGCAGATGCATGAGGCTGCAAGGGCAGCTCCGGGCTCATTTGGAGCTCGGTAGAAGTTCCGCTCGGCAGTGGGAGTGGACCTATACGCAATTAGAGTAACTGATCGGCGATTCAAGCCTCAGCAGGTCGTGACCGTGCGCTGCCTCTGCGCGCAAAAAAAGGGCTCTTGAGAGCGAGTGGCGATTGTCTTTCCGGCTGGGTTGGGTCACGACTTCAAGAGTGGTTGGGTCAAACCATCTGTCTGTCGCCGGAAGCAGGGTGAGTGCTTCAAAGCCATTCTAACTCTCAAGAGCCCGACTGGGTCTGAACCTCAACAATGCATTCAATGTGCCAAATCGACGCGTTGTGGATATTTCGGCGCTTCTTTCGTGATTCTCCCTCAAACCGTTGCATTTCGGCGCCACTCACGGCCAAATTCTCTGTGTTTTAAAAAGGCTTCCGGCGCGTTGTCTTGGCGCTCAACAGCGCCGATCAGCGCCGAATTCGGTGAGTTTCGGTCATGCAACACGATCTTTCACGTCGGTCAAAGCCGTTCATCGCGATCCTCGGAGTCGCGGTCATTATCTACTGTGTCTCGGTCTTGGGATTCGTCGGCACATCGCCTGACATCCGACTGCGAGGGCTGCTTTCTGATTCTGACCAGATCAATCCCGTCTCGGGGATGGTGGTCCGCGACATCGTTGATGCAGAGTACGTGTCCGGTCCGTCGATTCAGGTTGGTGACGTCCTGCAGGAAGTTCGTGACCGACCGATCCGGTCCTTCTTGGACTTCACCACCGCTCTGCAATCGCTCCGCAACGCGACGATTGAATCGGGCGGCCGAGTTCCAGTACGGAGCACGCTGGCCGATGACCAGAAGTGGTTGCATCCTCCGCTAGTCGAAGTTGACGAAGACGGCAGTCGCTATGTGACAGTGAAGTTCCTGCGTCCAGCGACCGGTGAGACAATTCGAACCCGACTGATGGTGAAGTCGCTGCCGCTCAGCGAAGTGTTGATCTCGTTTGTCTGGATGACTCTGCAGCTGGGCATCTTTGCCGTCAGCGCGCTCGCCGCCTGGCACCGTCCGTTTGATCGCAGCGTGCGACTATTCTTTGCGATGTGTGCCGTCACAATGGCGGCGTTCATCGGCGGGTTCCACTGGTGGGTACTTGGATCAAACTTTCTGCTGAACGCGCCGTTCATCGTGTCTGCGGTGCTTGTGCCGGCGGTTTCGCTACACTTCTTCATGACATATCCGCGGCGTCTGATCGTGCTGGAACAGTACGAAAAGCCTGTCGTCGCGCTGATTTACGCCATTCCGACAGTAGCGGCAGCGTTAATGGCCGGCCTGTGGCTGGCCGCCTGGCTGCTGACGTCGCCCGAGATGTCCAGTTCGGCGGCCTACTGGGTGGTCGGGTGCTTCCAGGTGTTGAGATGGTGCATCTACGGCTACCTGGTCTTCGCGGCCATGTGCTTCTGCGTGATGCTGATCGCCTTAGGAAATGAGTACTTCACGGCGTCGGGGGCGATCGAGAGGAACCAGGTGAAGTGGATGTTCCGCGCCGGCTTGGCCGCGGCGGTTCCGATTACTTACACGCTCTATCTGGCGATCTTTCATCGCACCGAGTTCGCACTCGGTAGCGCGCGACTGCCGATGTTCTTCGCCAGTCTGTCGTTCATGCTGGCGTATTCCATCGGCATTGCCCGTTTCAAGCTGATGTTGGTCGATGAGTTCGTCAGCAAGGGCATGCTGTACCAGGTCGCAACGCAAGGCTTGACAGTGTTGTACGCGTTTGGCGTCGCCCTGATTGCGTTCCTGGCAACGAACCTCAATGTCTCCGCCGCGTTGCCCGGCAAGTTCCAGCAGATTCTCTCTGTGGGTGTGCTGTTGACGTTCACTGTTGTCGTGATGTCGTGGAGCCGCGACCGCATGCAGCAAATGATTGACCGGCGTTTCTACCGGGAGAAGTATCAGCTCGACAAGGCGCTGCAACGTGTGAATCGATCACTCGACAGCCTGGCTGATCGACACTCACTCGGACAGCGCATGCTGACTTCGTGCCGCGAGGTGCTGGGAGCGAAGTTCGCCGCGATCTACTTGCGCGAGCACGGCCGGCGTTCATTCCAGTTGCTGGCGATTGAGGCCGTCTCTGGATTGCCCGAGCAGTTTGAACTCGATGAAGACAGCGTTGAGCTGCTCAGACGCGACTCGGCCATTACGGGTATCAGCATGCGGCCAGCCGATGACCTGACGGAACTGGGCCGCAGCTTACGGCGATTCCGCTGCGAACTCGTGCATGCCGTCGTGGCTGAAGGTGAAATCGATGGCCTGGTCGTACTCGGCCGGCGCAACAGTGGAGCGGGATACACTGCTGAAGACCTGACGTTCCTCAACACGCTAGGCCAGTTCACTCTGGTCGCACTGCGCAGCGTGAAGCTGCACCAGGACTTCTCGCGGCTCAACGACGAACTGCAATCCAAAGCAACAAAGATCGACGAGCAGAAGCGTCAGATCGCGATGATGCAGTCGGAGCTGAACGGACCAATCACTCCGAAGGTCTCCATTGAGAACGTCGAATTGCGGCGCGACATGATCAGGGGCAACAGCCCCGCGATACAGGAAGTGCTGGAGACCGTGCGGAAGGTCGCGGCGTCGGAATCGACCGTGCTGGTACAAGGCGCCAGCGGTACCGGCAAGGAACTGCTCGCCCAGGCGATTCATGAAAACAGTTCGCGACGCAACGGGCCGCTGGTTCGAGTGCACTGCGCCGCATTGTCTCCGAGCCTGCTCGAAAGCGAGCTGTTCGGTCACGTGAAGGGGGCGTTCACGGGAGCTCATCGCGATCGCGTGGGCCGGTTTGAAATGGCCAACGGCGGCACGTTGTTCCTCGACGAGATTGGTGATATCTCACTTGAAACTCAGATCAAGCTACTGCGCGTGCTGCAGACGCGATCGTTTGAGCCCGTGGGCGGCACACGCACTATCAACGTCGATGTGCGGCTCATCACAGCAACGCATCAGAACCTGCAGAAGCTCATCAGCGAGGGCCGGTTCCGCGAAGACCTTTACTATCGCCTGAACGTGGTGCGGATCACGTTGCCCACGTTGAACGAGCGGAAAGAAGATATCTTCGAACTGGCTCTGTACTTCCTGCGGCAGGCGTCTCAGCGAGCCAACAAGGGTGTGACCCACATCGACGCCGATGCGCTTGAAGCACTGATGCGACACTCCTGGCCAGGCAACATTCGCGAACTGGAGAACGTGCTCGAACGCGCGGTGGTCCTCTGCGAAACCGATCATATCTCGCTCAAGGAACTCCCTGCGGATGTGTTCGATGTAACACCGGCACTCTTGAACTCGACAGGAACGTTGCCGGGGGGGATGAACTCATCGCTTGAGTCGCAGCTGGCGGTGCCGCCTTCGTCCGTTGTATCTACAGTGCGGGCGACATCCCGCAACATTCGACAGGAAGCCGATTCGAATGAGCGCATGATTCTGGAACGCGCCCTCAGGGATTGCGGCGGCAATAAGGCCGAAGCCGCTCGCAAGCTCGGCATCCCCCGCAGCACCTTCTTCAGCAAGCTCAAGAAGGCGGGCATGCAGTAGGCCGGCGATGGTTGCCCGCCCGCCATTGGTAGCCGCTAAGCCAGAATGTCCTTGATGACGTGACCGTGCACGTCGGTCAGACGCATGTCGCGGCCGCTGAAGCGGAACGTGAGCTTCGTGTGGTCCATGCCGAGCAGGTGCAACATCGTGGCGTGCAGGTCGTGCATCTCGAGTTTGTTCTCGACGACCTTATAGCCGAATTCATCCGTCGCACCGTAAGTGATGCCGCCCTTCACGCCGCCTCCGGCCATCCACATGGAGAACCCGTATTGATTGTGGTCGCGGCCATCACTGCCTTGAGCAAAGGGAGTGCGACCGAACTCGCCCGACCAGACCACCAACGTGCTGTCCAACAGGCCGCGTTCGGCCAGATCGTTCAGCAGCGCGGCGATCGGCTTGTCGACCGTGCGCGCGTTCTTGGTGTGACCGTCGCGCAGTCCAGCGTGTTGGTCCCAGCGATCGCCGTTGCCACCCGGGCAAGTCAGTTCGATGAACCGCACGCCGCGTTCGACAAGTCGCCGAGCGATCAGGCAGATACGCCCAAAAGTCCGCGTGTTGCCGAAATCATCTTCGAGCCCATACGCCTCTTGAGTGGCCTTGGACTCCTTGCTGATCTCCATCAGTTCGGGCACTGCCGTCTGCATCTTGGCCGCGAGTTCATAATTCGCGATCGCGGCTTCTAACTGGTCCGTCTTGCCGAAGCGGTCGTAAACGCGGCTGTCGAGTTTCTTCAGCAGTGCTAGCTTGTTGTCCTGCAATTGCGCCGACGTTTCGAGCCGCTTGATGTTCGCCACTGGTGGATCATTCGCCGCGAAGGTTGAACCTTGATAACTCGCCGGCAGGAAGCCGCTGTTGAAGTTGTCCAGTCCACCCGGAGGGATCAGGCCACCGTTCAAGACGATGAAGCCCGGCAGGTCGTTGCAAAGACTTCCCAAACCGTAACCGACCCAAGCGCCCATGCTGGGACGGCCTTGCTGGCCATGCCCGGTGTGCAGGAAGTAGTTCGCGTTGGTGTGTTCAGGGAACTGCGACGTCAACGAGCGGATGACGGCCAGCTTGTCGACATGCTTCGCGACGTGCGGAAACAGGTCGCTGACCGGGATGCCGCTCTGGCCGTAGTTCTGAAACTTCCACGGACTGCCGAGCGTCGCGCCGATGTTGTTGAACTGCGTCGGTTCGATCTTCATCGCGAACGGCTTGCCGTTGTCTTTATCCAGTCGCGGTTTTGGATCGAACGAGTCCACTTGCGACACGCCTCCATCCATATAGAGGAAGACAATGCTCTTCACCTTCGTTGGAAAGTGCGGCTCGCGCGGCGCGAATGGGTGCAGGTCTCGCGCTGATTCATCAGCTGCGAAGCCCTGATTGGCCAGCAGACTGGAGAGCGCAACAGCTCCAAAACCGTTCGCGCAATTCATCAACATGCTGCGACGGGTCAGTGGCTGATTCAGATAACGTCCGCAGTGAGGCATGGCGGGCACCTGGCAGGAGCAGAGGTGGAATCGAGGCGGGGCGAACGCCTGATTCTGTCGTCTCTTCGCCGCTGACTCAACGCGATCCGCACCTGCATTTGGACGCCCAGCAAAGTTCTTGCGGCGCCTGCCAAGCGGTTCCCAGAGGCGATGAACTCCGTGAAGTCCGCGGTTTATTTCAAAACTTCGCGAACATCGAACTGGTGCGATGAGGTAACATGACTGAGTTCTGAAAAACGACAGCCTGCCGCTCGAGGCCAGATCATGCTGACGATTCAAGATCCGCTGCCGAACCACGATTGTCAGGGCTTTTCGCGACGCGAATTCCTTCGCGTAGGGGCCTTGGGGTGTGGCGGCCTATCACTAGCCAGCCTGTTGCAGGCGAAGGCTCAGGGTGCGTCGGACATCTTCACGGGTCGTGCGACGGTGCTGCTGTTCTTGAGCGGTGGCCCTCCGCATATTGAGTTCTTCGATCCAAAAATGGCGGCGCCGCGTGAGATTCACAGCATCACCGGCGAAATTCAGACGAAGCTGCCGGGAATTACCTTCGGAGCAACGTTCCCGAAGCTGGCGGCTCTGGCCGACCGCATTTCCATCGTGCGGTCCTACGGCACCGGCAACGCAGGTCATACCTACGGCGAAGTGGTCAGCGGATACGATCCATCCGGCGCCTCCATCAGTTCCATCTACGGACGGGTGCGCGGCAACAATCATCCGCAATCCGGTCTGCCAACAAACGTCGTGGTGCTGCCTGAAGCGGTGCAGGATGGCCTCAAACTGGGCAGCAACTTTGAAACCGCAGCGTTGCCGACTCTGACGCAGGCAGGATCACTCGGAGCGACTTACGCCGCGTTCAACCCGAGCGGCGGTGGAGATCTCAAACGCGATATGCAACTGGGCATCGCCCCGGAACGTTTCGAGGATCGCCGCGCTTTGCTGAGCGGTCTTGATCGTCTGCGGCGACAGGCCGATTCCAAAGGTGCTTTGGTTGGCGTTGATACCTATCAACAGCAGGCCTTCGACATCATCGCCCGCGGTGTGGCCGAAGCGTTCGACTTGTCGAAAGAAGATCCGCGCACGATTGCCCGCTACGACACCAGCCACCTCTTCAAACTGGAAGACCTGACGCGCTGGTTTGATATGAAACGCGCCTCGAATTTACTCGGCCGCCAGATGCTGATGGCTCGAAGACTGGTCGAAGCGGGTTGCGGCTTCGTGACGGTCTCCGATTGTGGCTGGGACTATCACGCCAACGGAAACAGTCCCAAGAACATGACCGGCATCTACCCGATGGGCGGCCAGGTCGATCACGCGGTCAGCGCTTTCATTGAAGACATTCATGAACGTGGCCTGAGTGATAAGGTGCTGCTGGTGGTCACCGGTGAAATGGGACGCAGTCCGCGGCTGAATAACAATGGCGGGCGCGACCATTACGGTGAGCTGACTCCACTCTTGTTAGCTGGCGGTGGTCTGAAGATGGGGCAGATGATCGGCCAGTCCGACCGCTACGCGTCGCGCGCTGTCGGTGATGAATATCGTCCCAAGCACCTGCTGGGCACGATCATGCACTCGATGTTCGACATCGGACGGCTGCGACTGGAACCTCAAGTCCCCCGCGAAATCATTCGCATCGCAAACAACGCCAAGTTCATTGAACCACTGATCTGAAGCAGACGGGCACAGGCTCTCCAGGCGAACGGTATCCATCTTTTGTCGACTTTGCGTCAGCACTCACTACGCGCCATCTTGGCCCAAGTTGCTACTTGACATTTTGCCAGGAGCGATCAACAACTATTCCGCTGTATGAGTGCCAGGAATCCGCTGCGATTCCATCGGTTCAGGCCTCGTGCCTTCAGGTGAATCGGAACGGCTCATTGTGACAGTCTGCTTCTCGCTCAAGGAGGTTGTCGTGAAACTCAGTGCGCTTAGTTTATGCTTGCGAAATAGCTGCATTGGCCTATGGGTGATCCTTGCAACAATTGTCGCCGCAAAGACTGCGGCGGCAGCGGATCTTCCCACAGTTCAAGACGTGCAGGCGAAGTACAGTGAAGCTCTCACTTTGGTGAGTAAACTGGAATGCCACTATGAGGTGCTTAAAGACCTCACCAAACCCGCACTGAAAGACGCGTTTCAAGTCTATGACATTCAATACACGTCGGACGGAAAAAGGTTCGCCCTGGCAGCAACCTACGGCAAGTTGACCGACCCGGTAGCAGTCCTGAACTGGCATGGCTTCAATGGCAAGTCGTATTCAAAGTGGAGCGAACTGGTTCAGCCGGATCTCTCCAAACCCTACTGGGCACCGCACGGGTTGATCTCACCGGAGGCAGATCAGGCCAAGGCTCACCTGCCATTCTCCTTGGAAATCGCTCTGGGCAAGAGTTATTGGGGTAGCAAGCACGAGCTGATGGGCGTGTTCAAAGACTGCCCGGCGCCGATCGTCGCTGCGGGGAAGATGGGTGATACGGAATGTGTACTCGTTGAGTTTATCGCTCACCCCGGTCCGCACACTGCTCGACAGCGCGACCTCGTGTATCACACACGCGTCTGGTTTGATCCATCTGTTGGATTTCTACCGCGCAGGATTCGCTCGGAATACACGCTCAACAATCAAAACGAGTACTACGACTGCCAGATAGAATCATTTCGTGAAATTGGTGAGATCGACGGTCGCAAGATCTATCTACCTGAAGAGGCTATTCACAAACGGTCTATAGTTGACTATCGGCTCAAGCTGAAGAAGGCCGAGATCCCACAGAATATCCCCGAGAGCACCTTCGAGCCGAAGTTTCCAGACGGAACTCGCTATACCGATCTCACCAAACCGGGCAAGCCCACGACAGTCGTTGGGCCGCCTGAACTGCGGGTAGCGTTGGAGAAGCGCTGGATCGAAGCGGGCGAGCGCCTCAAGAAGGAACGCATGGGTAACTGACCGGAAAGCTCTGCGGTTCCTGAATTCGCGTCTCTATACCACGGCGTTATTCGAGCAGAGTGTCGAGGTCGAATTCATCGAAGCGAGCGGCGGAGCGTTCGTCGCGATCAGGGGGGACTCGCAGGTGCAGCAGGGTGCGTTGCAGGATGCGGCCGGCTACGGGAGCGGCGATCTTACCGCCGAGAACGCGCTGGAATGTGTGCGGTTCATCAACGACGACAAGAACAACAACCTTCGGGTCGTTGACGGGTGCGCCGCCGATGAATGAGACCACGAAGTTCTTCGCCGAGTAGCCACCGGTTTTGGGGTCGTACTTCTGCGCGGTGCCGGTTTTCCCGAATACTGAATAACCTGGAATACGAGCCTTAATACCGGTGCCGCGGCGAACGACTTCAGCCATCGGTTCTTTGATCACCCAGTCAGCAATGTTCTCATCCACGGTCGCGGTCTGAATCTGCGGCGGAGTCGCCAGCAGCGGATTCGTCATCGACACCGTGAAGGTCGTGTCCATCGTCGAACCGTCGCCGAACACGCCTTTGAGCACTCGCGGCGAGATTAGCCTGCCACCATTCGCCAGGGCGCAGTGAGCGGCAATCAGCTGCATCGGCGTCACTGCGATTTCCTGACCCATCGGAATCGAGCCAGTGGAATAGCTCGTCCACTTTTCGAGGGGATGTAGAATGCCGCTGAGTTCGCCGGGAAGTTCCACGCCCGTCGGTCGACCGAAACCAAACCGCGTGACGGCGGCATATAAGCCTTCGTTCTGCATGCGGTCGCCAATTTGAGCCATACCAATGTTACTGGACTTCACCAGCACCTCGGTCACGTTGAGCAAACCATGCTTGCCCACGTCTCGAATCTGCCGACCGCCCTGCATGCGATAGGTACCGAAGTGACAGTTGAAGGTGTCATCAATCGTCAGCGCCTTCTGTTGCAGTCCCCAGGCGACGATGAAGGGCTTAAACGTCGAACCCGGTTCATAGACGATGCTGATGGCCTGATTCTTCCAAGCTTCTTCCGGGACGTCGCTCAGGTCGTTCGGTGAATAGGTCGGTCGCGACGCCAGCGCGAGCAGTTCGCCGGAACGCGGCTCCATGACGATCACCGTTGCGGCGGACGGCTTCCATTCCTCGCACAGTTTCTCCAGCTCGCGTTCCGCAAAGAGCTGAATCGCCAGATCGAGCGTCAATTGCACGGCTTGAAACTGACGCGGCGCGTCTTCGGGGGAATAGTCGACTTCGACGATCCGATTGCGCGCGTCCTTCACCAGTTTGCGTTTGCCGGGCTTGCCTTTGATCAACGGATCGAGACTTAGTTCAACGCCCGCCTTTGCTTCGCCGTCGATGTCACGCAGTCCGAGTACGTGCGCGGCCAGTTCGTCTTGCGGGTACTGCCGCTGAAACTCTTCGCGAAAGCCGAACGAGTTTTTCGGCCACTTCAGACTGAGAACGCGATCGACTTCTTCATCGCTGAGCCGACGCTTCACCCACATGAAGCGTTTGTTCTTGTATTCCTCGACGCGTGTTGAGAGTTCTTCGAACTTCAGATGCGTCGC
This sequence comes from uncultured Planctomycetaceae bacterium, assembly GCA_964386705.1. Lineage (GTDB taxonomy): Bacteria > Planctomycetota > Planctomycetia > Planctomycetales > Planctomycetaceae > AM-0621. Next base: position 2,007 of record CAYLTY010000188.1, on the reverse strand, counting down.
TTCAGCCAGCTCGCGAATGAAGTCCGCGTCGACTTTGAGATACTTCGGATCGACGAACAGGCTTTGCGAGGTCACGCTGCCGACGAGCAGCTTGCCGTTGCGATCCACAATGTCGGCCGGACGTGCGGGGACTTCCACGACCACTTCGCTTTGTCGAGTCGCGAGGCGCGCCAGTTCTTCCGCCTGATACCACTGCAAATGGATCAGTCGCAGCGCGACAACGCCCCAGGCGCAAAAGATCAGGCGTGTGAATGCCGACGTCCTCCATGCGTGCGGCGAATCGGCGGAAGTCATAGAAGTGTAAACGCAGAGATGATTGGGGAACGCTAACCACGATCGTTGAGTCGCGGGTCCAGCAACGGCTTGTTCCAGAACAGCAGAGGCGCGCGACGCGGCTCATCATCGTCCTGCGGACGTACGACCGGAGCCTTCTCCGGCTGCTTGAGCTGCGAACCCTTCTGCTCAATGGTCTCGACCAGTCGATCGATGGCCGCCAGCTTCTGAGATCGCAAACGCAATCGCGCGTGCTGGTCCTTGAGTACGTCCATGCGGTAATGCTGACGGCTCATCTCGCGGCGGCATTCGAGATTTTGTTTCTCGACGGCGATCCCCACCAGAGAAAGCAGCACAATCAGAATGACCGCGAAACTGAACCGGAAGAACATGGCACGTCGATGAAGCGGCTGAGTTTGATTCTCAGAAGAACCCGTTCATCTATCGTCGCGGCGACAGATCTTCCGAGAGGGCGACTCGACTGGCATCGGCCGGAAGCCGCAGTTCGAGCCCCGGGCGCATGTCATCTTCACTCTTTAGCAGTTCTTGATTCATGTTGTAGATCTGCTCCCACCGCTCTTCTCTACCCAAGTGGTCCAAAGCGATCTTGCGCAAGCTGTCGTTTTTTCCGACTCGGTAAACTGGCAGGCCGGCTTCGCGGAAGAACAGGCCCGATTCAGCTATCGACGTGCGTCGCACGTTCGGCGACACGCGTGGGCGTCCGAGCTTCGGTTGCTCGGTCGCGGCGATCGTGGCCGCCAGGGGTTTCAATGCCTCCCGTTCCGGAACCTGCAGAATGGTTCCGGGACGCAGCAGGTCCGCGCTGGGAACCTTGCCGCGATTGAATTCATACAGGGCCAGGAATAGCCCGTGCGTGCCGTAGATCTTCTTGGAGATCTCCCAGAAGTTGTCGCCCTCTTTGACGATGTACTCGCCGCCGTTCTGATTCTCGGTTTCCAGCATGGCTGGATTCGGCCGGATTCTTTCTGGCAACGTGTCGGCAGCAATCGGTCGCGGGGATTTGAACTCGGACGGATCGGGTTGAGGCTCGTTAACGAACGTGCTTTCCGCCGGCGTGCGTTCTTCCATCACGGGTTCAGCATCAAACGCCGGCATTCTGTTAGGACGCGTGTTGACGACTGGTTTTGGTCTGACTGGTTCGGTTTCCAGAGTCGTCTCGAGGGTAGCGTTCTGATCCAACAACGCTGGCGGCGGTTCGTTGGTCGTCGTCACTGCATTGCCCGGGAACGGCTCAGCAGTGTCAGTCGTGGGTTCTGTCTGAGTATCAAACAGCCCCGTGGGCTTCGGCTTAGCGGTCTCTCCCCCGAACGGATCCGTCGCGGCTTCTTGAGGCTCAAATGTCGCGACTTGACGCTCCACAGGCTGTTGCGGTTCCTGGTTCCCGCCTTCGGAGCCAAACAGTCCGGAAGTCTGAGTCGACGTAGCTGCTGTTTGAGGCTGCACCGCAGGTGCCGGATCAGGCTTTTGCTCGAATGGATCTTCTTTGTTGGGATCGCCCGCAACCACCGGATCCGGACTGCTGGGCAACGGTTTCTTGAAGAAGCTCTTCCAGACGATGACGCTGAACACCGATAGCAGCAGCGTGATCGCGATGAACGCGATGATGATCTCTTTGGAGAATCGTCGCTTCTTCTCTTCGTAGCCCCAACTGGGCGCAGCATCGCCCGCAGCGGCTTCCTGAGTCCCGTCGATTGGCTCGCCTTCAGAAGACAG
>CAYLTY010000187.1:0-16874 GCA_964386705.1 uncultured Planctomycetaceae bacterium | reverse complement strand
TGCCGAGCCGCTTCAAGTGGCTGGTGCGGCTCGGCAGGAGCCTCGCCCTCCCTGAAAGAGCATCCTCATCACTCGCGCACTACGTGCGCTGCGTCAAACCAGAGCAACCTGAGTTGAGGCTGAACCTGGACGCTTAGTGTTGTTCGATCTCCGCACCCGTGTTGAGGGGTTGCACGATGCGGAGTTGCAGGGTGGAGTGGGACCAGCGGGATTCGATCAGACGCACGATGTGGTTCGCCGTGGCCGCATCGGGGCAGGGGATGGCGCAGGTGGGGCCCCATGATGTTTGCACGGGGCGTGGTTGCCGAGTCTCTTTGAGGAGATTGGACACTTGGTCCATCGTGCGCGACGAAAAGACTCCGGACTGCACCTGACTGAAGTATTCGCCGACCAGTTGACCGTACTCGAACAGCCCGGTGGAGAATTCGGTGAAGGACTGATCTCGCAGGGCCGGCAGGATGGTCATCAGGGCGAGCTGGCACAGGCGCGCCGTAGTGGCGACGGGCATGGTGGGCAGGGCGGCGAAGGCCGCGATTTCGGCTGAGCCTGACAGGCCAGACTCGGTAGCGGGAGTGACCAGCACGAAGCACCAATTGGTCGGCATAGGCAGGCGGGCGACGAGTGCTCCCACAGCCGCGCTCGCGAGTTTGCCGCCGTCGGCGATGAAGCCGCCGGATTCAAAACCCCAGATGCCGATGGCTGAACGCCGTCCGCGATCGACTTGCTCAGCCAGTTGGTCGACGGGTGCGTCGCTGTTCGTCAGCAGGGCTGCAGCCTTCGCGATCGCCAGACCTAACTGCGTGCCCGAGCCCAATCCTTGATGTCCTTCAATGGCTTCCAGCACGCGAACTCGGAAGCCGCCGTCAGTGGTTGGAGAGACCACGCGCGACAGGAACTCATGCGCCCGTTTCTCGCAGGATGGGTTCACCGCTGCGGCTTGCGGCGTGACTTCCACGCTGGACTGAGCAGCTCGTTCGACCGCGATCTGCCAGCCGGGGCGGGCGATCATCACGCCGAGTCCACCGAACTCGCGACCGCTCAGAGGACGCTGCGTCAGCAGGCCGAAGTGCAACCGCGCCCCGGTGTGAATGAGGACTTGCTCGGGCATCAGCGAGCCTCCCCGCTGGAGTGGCGTTGCAGGTACTCATCGAGCAATTGAAACGCCTGCGTCTCGCGCGGCCCCGCGGTTTTCTCGATGGCCGATCGCAACCATTCCCACTGCTGACGGACTTGCTCGGCGGGCAGGATGTGCAACCGCGTGGCGAGGATCGCGGCTTCGAGCACGGCGTGCTTCGCTCGGTTGAAGCCCCAGAAGTCGCGCAGGCGGCCCATGTGGACGACGCGCGTCTCAATCCGCGTCCGCTCGCTGGAATCGTCGATGTGCTCAACTTCGAACTCATACCAGCGGCAAGCGTCGCTCAGCACTTGCCCGGTAATCTTTTCAGCGGGAAAGGTGGGCGGCAGTTCCTGGAGGCGACCAATCGCCGCCTGAGCCAGCAGCAGCACGTCGTCCACGATGTGGAAGACGCCAAACGGATGCTCTTTGAGATTGCGATAGGTTTGCGAAGTCTGGAACGGTCGCAGCGTCAGCGTGGTCAGCGCGACATCCACCAGCGGCCCCATGGGTGCCACATTCAAGTCGCCGGCCGCGCTTCTGCTGGTCACGATGCCTTCCACAATCATCCCGAACCTTTGCCCTTCGTGCTGGAAACGTCGTCATCAAGGCACGCTGGAAACGTACCACATATTACTCAACAAGCGCTGGGCCGCGCAGCAGAGACGAGCCCACAACGGCAAAGACGATGATAGTCAGCATGACCGATCCGAGCGCTCGTTCGAAGGGAATCCATTTCCTCACGTAGCTGACCAGCCAGGCACCACCGACGAACAGCAGCGACACGAAGATTGCTCCCATGTACGGCAGGCCGGCACAGACCGCCACGGCCAGCTTCGCCGACCCGCCGCCGATAACACCCTGCATCCAGCCACCGAAGATCACGATGCCGAAGGCCACTCCGATACTCAGCAGCAGGTCCTTGAATCCAGCCGGCTCGTGAATGAGCCGTTGCACAATCAAGTACACCAGAATTGAAGCTGACAACCAGTTCTTGATGCGATCGGTCCGGATCTCCTGCACGCACGCCATGATCAGAGCGACCACCAGCGGCGCATACAGATAAACCCACTCCCACATCTGCGGCTGCGGAATCAATTGGTGACCTCTGAGTTTTCTTAAGAGCTGACAACTCGGGAGGGCGAGGCTCCCGCCGAGGGGGTGGGTGCTTTAACCGGGCTGGGCAGTAGCCTCGCCCTCCCCATTCGCGCCAGTCGCCCTGGTGCTTTGTGACCAGTCGTTGCGGCTGACGGCGGCGTTCGGTTACGACATTAGCTCTCAGTCTTGAACCTAATGCAAGAGAGTCATCCATGCGCTGCTTGTACCTGGCGTTGATGTGGTCGCTGGTATGCTCAACGGTGGCGCTGAGCGACGAGTCGGGGTATCAGCGGGATGCGGTCGTCGCCGCACCGACTCGGCTGGACTGGACCTTCGTGCTGGCCAATCAGAGTGTCACCGAGCCCCCGCAAGAATGGCTCGGCAAGTACGACTCCTCGCAACAGAAGTATGAACGCTTCATCCCCGAGCAGAAGGATGCTCCGCGCGAAGGCTGGCCGTTGATCCTGTTTATCTCGGCGGGTGACGAACCGGCTGGCTGGAAGAATCTGGAACCGATCTGCCGACGTCACAACATGGCCTTCGCCAGTCCGGTGGGGGCGGGTAACAACACTCCGATGCCGAAGCGTGTTCGCATCGTGCTGGACGTCCTGGATGATCTGCGGCGGACTCAGACGATTGATCCCGATCGAACTTACATCGCGGGGTTCTCAGGCGGCGGTCGCGTGGCTTGTGCGATTGCGTTCGCGTTGCCGGAACTGTTTGGCGGCGTGATGCCGGTTTGCGCGGGTGGTGACTTGCGCGATGAGCAGTGGCTGCAACATCGCGTGCGCGATCGCTTGCGTCTGGCCTTCGTCACGGGCACGAGTGACTTCAACCGCGTCGAAGCGGAACGCTATCGAGTTCCCATGTTCAAGGGCATGGGCCTGCAGGCTAAGGTGGCGATGGCTCCGGGTGTGGGACACAGCATTCCCGATGACAAGTGGCTGGAGGCCGCGTGGAAGTGGATGGACGAAGGAACTGCCGGTCGTCGCAAGCTGGCGGCCGACTATCCAGCCAGCCGTATCAATGCCGACGCCGCACCCTCGCGCGAGGAATGGTCGCAGGCGCTGCTGACCGAAGCCCTGGCACGCACAGAGAAGCGTGAAACGCGTTTCGCTGGCTTGATGCAGTTGCAGGGCGTTCGCGTGCGCTGGGCAGATCTGCCTGCGGCGGAGAAGGCGCTGGCCGTGCTGACCGAGTACGACCAGAAAGCAGATCGTGCGTGGGAGCAGGACGACATCGCCGAGCAGCGTCGCGCGTTGATCGCTCGGGCTCGGGCACTGGATGCGTATGGCTCGGGAGACTTGCCCGAGCAATACATCAAGCAGCGACCTGAAATGCTCAAAGCGGCGATCAAGTTGTGGGAGCAGGTCGTCGCAGACGGCCAGGACCAGAAAGCCGTCAACGAAGCCAAGCGGCGCTTGCCAGTGCTCAACAAGCTCCTGTCCGGAGCCTGATGATCCACTGCAAAACGGCTGCGTTATCCGGGATGGCGAGGCTCCCGCCGAGCCGCTTCGCTGGATTTCCGGAGTTACCCGTCATGCAGGATTCAGAAACATCAGCAACTGGGAGCGATCACCAGCCTTCGGTCTGGTCATGGCTGAAGCATCCGTGGCTGCTGTTGCTAATCGGCGGGGCGGCAACGTTGGCGTTGTGGGTAGGCATCGGAGTCTGGATCGAGCATCGTCGCGCGATCGCGCTGGCAGAACTCGTGGCAACACCCGGCATCGACGTGAGGCTTTTGGGAAGCCGACGTTATCCAATCTGGCTACCCGGATGGCTCGGCGCCACGATGAATGACGACCGGTGCCCGCAAGTCATTGATAAGATCTGCGTCGGAATTCTCCAGCCAATTACTGACCATCAACTGAACCTGCTCGATCGCCAGCCGAACATCGACTCGATCAGTTTCCGCGATCTCGGTGAGGCTTCCGATCAAGCGCTGTTGCAACTCTGCGAAAGGCACCACTTCACGTCTTTGGACTTTGATCGTCCGAGACAACTCACCAGCCAGCACTACGAGGCTTTAGCCCGCAACACAAGTCTCAGTGGATTGTGGAGGCTGAAGGGACCATTTGACCAAACCGCGATGAATGCGCTAGGGCAAATGCAGCAGCTCACAAGTCTTCGGTTGACAGGCCCGCTTTCAACGGGCAGTCGCATCAGCAGCCTCGGTCGGTTGGGGCGTCTCATATGGTATGATTCGCAACTGACCGATGAGCAGTTCTCCGGTCTCGCATTCGGGTCACACCTGGACATGCTATATCTTCACGACACTCAGTTGACAGCCAGATCGTGGAAGCGATTAGCCTCCATGCAGACGGGCATACTTAGCTTGGAAAGCCCGCACATTGATGACAGCTTGGCTGACGAACTGGCTCAGAATACAGAATTGGGGGCCGTGAAGCTGAGAGGCGGCCAGTTCAGCGATCGGGCACTCCGCAAGCTACTGGAAAGCGGTAGCCGTGAACTGATCACTACAGAAACGCGAGATCTCTCGTTGGAAACCGCGAAGCTGATTGGAAGCAGCCCATCATTGACAAGCTTTAACGTCTACGGCGGACCTCATGTGAACGATGAGTTTCTCAAAGTGCTGATTCATGAGAAGACGTATGACTTAAAAATCTTGAGTTCCTCGATCACTGACGCTGGCGTTGAATACCTGAAAGGGAGTCCGAATCTTACGGAGCTGGGGCTGTCGAATAGCCGTATCACAGACCGGAGCCTGACACTGCTTCTTGCCATACCAAATCTACGACGTCTCGACCTGCGTAATACTGCAATTACGGATGACGGCCTGCGCCGGTGGTCCTTTCCTGGGGATCCGTCCGGTACTCGGAGCCTGCATCTAGGTGGCACACAGGTTTCCACCGCAGCCGCTAAAGAGTTGCAGCAGCGAGACCCGTCCGCGTTCATCTACGGCGTTGACGGAATTGAAGCAGGTCCCGACGAGAAACAGTGGTTCCCTCCACTCGGCCCGATCGATCGCCCGTAAGCAGCCATTGGTATCAAGCGGGAGGGCAGGAGCCTCGCCCTCCCAACTCATATACACAATTCTCTGTTGGTCGTAGCCGTATTAATGCCGGTCGCAGACGCAGACGCGGTTGCGTCCCGTTTCTTTGGCCTTGTAGAGCGCCTGGTCCGCGGATTCGACGAGCCATTGGCGGGTCAGGTCGATCGGGTTCATGCACAGTTCGTTCGACGAGATGCCGAGGCTGGCGGTCACCATCACCTGCTTGCCTTTATGGCGGATCATCAGCATTTCGAGCTGCGTGCGCACACGTTCGGCGAATACGTTGGCTCCGACCAGATCAGTCTCCCGCAGGATCACTGCGAACTCTTCGCCGCCGTACCGGCAGGCAACGTCCGTCGTACGGGCATTCTTCGCGAGCACATCACCGACAGACTGCAACACTTCGTCACCGAAGGGGTGTCCGTAGTTGTCGTTGATACTCTTGAAGCGGTCGACATCCAGCATGACCAGAGATAGCGGGCGTTCGTAGCGCGCCGCACCTGCGACTTCCTCCATAAGCCGTTGATCAAAGTTGGCTCGGTTCCACAACCCGGTGAGGCCATCGATCATGGCACGCTGCGCCAGCATGTCGAGGTACCTCTTGGTTCGGAGCGCCGCACGGACTCGCGCATTGAGTTCCGCCGGATCGAAAGGCTTGGCGATATAATCGACTGCGCCGACTTCGAAGCCCAGGACCTTCTGATCGACGTCAGCCGCACCGGTCAGAAAGATGACCGGGATATTGGCCGTCTCCGGCTTGAGCTTGAACTGGCGACACAGATCAAAGCCATTGGCGTCTGGCATGCAGACGTCAAGCAGGATCAGATCAGGACTGGACTCTTCGAGTCGTGTATACGCCTCGGTCGCGTTCGTGGCCGATTCCAGCTTGATGTCCAGGTGCTTCAGGCGCACCCGCAACAGCTGATGAATGTCCGGCGAATCATCGATAGCGAGGATAGTTTGCGGCATGTTACTCACTCCAGGAGATGGGGGTCTTGCCCGTAAGGCCCACCAAGCCGGATTTGCACGGGGCAAACCACAGCGAAGTATATTTAGTTCGCAGTTTGCGTAAATCCGCCACCGTTCTACTCGGCAGACACGGTTGCGGAAATCTCTTTGAGGATTATTCCAACTGTGCGGAGGTCAGAATCCACTGGACCTGAGGCTTCAATCTGCTGAATGACCGCGTCCAGGTGGTTGATCCCTCCATTGATGATCGTTTGAACTGAATTGGTAGCCTTTTTCGGAGCAGACTTTTGCCAGCGTTCGGATGACAGATGACGTCCGGCAACAGCTTGGCGGCACATGGTATCAAACGTCTTGAACAGTTCCGGCAATTGTGAAGAGTCGCCGTTAGGTTTGGCTTGCCATTCGATCTCGCCAGCAACTTTTCCCACGGTCGAGTAACCGTATCCGCCAGCAGCGCCTTTCACCGTGTGCGCGACGCTGGCAACCCTTGTATAATTATTTTCTGCCAGAGCGACTTCCAATTCGTTGGCGCGAGTTTCCAGCCCTTTCAGGAAGTCGTCGACGATCTCCATCATCTCTGCATCATCAGCAAATTCGCTGATAATGACCTCGTCGACTTCCGTGGCATCGGCAGCCGCGGAAGCAACCGCTGAGGTTGCAGCCACAGCGGGGACCTTACCGAACTCCTCGACGGGAGTATCAACGTCAGCTGACATTTCCACCGTGGCGGTCGCTGTGGCTGAGCGCGGTGTTGGAATCGGTGAGTCAGCGTATTTGCGAACCGTATCAATGAGCAGTCCGGGGTCGATGGGCTTCGTCAGGAAGTCCGTGCAGCCGGCATTCAGACACTTGTCACGATCACCGCTCATGGCATGCGCTGTCAACGCGATGATGGGCAGCCAGTAACCGCGGGCACGCAGGTTGGAAGTGGCTTGATAACCGTCCAGGACGGGCATCTGCATGTCCATCAGCACCACGTGGAATGGTTGGGCGATGCGATCCGCGTCCAGAGCTTTCTCGAAGGCCAGTTGCCCGTTCTCGGCATGGACCACGGTCGCTCCGGCGCGAGTCAGATGGTGAGAGATCAGGCGGTAGTTGTCTGGACCGTCTTCGGCCACCAGCACTCGCGCCGTGAGTCGCGGCTGACTGCCAGTCAACACGTCCGGCGACTGGCGAATGGATTCGGCTTCTTCAGGCGTCGTCAGAATGCGGGTGTTCTTCAATGAGCCCGTCGGAATTGTGAATTCAAAGGACGAACCGAGTCCCGGCACGCTGGCCACGGTGATCTCGCCGCCCATCATTTCCACGAGGCGACGGCAGATCGTGAGCCCCAGGCCCGTGCCGCCGAACTGGCGCGTGGTCGAATAATCGGCCTGCGTGAACGGCTGGAAGAGGCGGCCCAGCTGTTCCTGTGTCAGCCCGATACCGGAGTCGACAACGCGGAAGTTCATGCGCGGGTTGTCGCTGTTGATATCGAGGCACGTCGCATGAATCCGCACCTGGCCGGACTTCGTGAACTTGATCGCATTGCCAATCAGATTCAGCAGGATCTGACGGACACGGACCGGGTCGCCGCTGATCTCGGCGGGGATCGGACTGTCGTAGATGATTTCGAAGCCGATCTTCTTTTCGATGGCTCGCACACGCATCAGCGAAGCCACGTCGCCGAGAATCTGGCACGGAGATAACTCGATCTTCTCGACCGTCATCTTGCCGGCTTCGATCTTGGAAATATCCAGAATATCGTTGATCAGATTCAGCAGATGATCAGCATTGCGGCGAACGGTCTGCACGCAGCGCTGACGTTCTTCGTCGCTCTGACCGGGTTCGAGCAGCAGGTCCGAGTAACCGATGATCGCCGTCATCGGCGTGCGGATTTCGTGACTCATGTTCGCGAGGAATTGCGATTTCGCTTCGGTCGCCGCTTCCGCAGCCTGACGGTGCTTCTTCAGTTGAGCTTCGAACTCGCGACGTTCGGTCACGTCGTGAATGATACCCGTGATAACGCGACGATCTGAGAAGCGAACTTCGGCCACGGCCAGTTCGATGTAGAACTTCGTCCCGTCGGGACGCATACCACGCAATTCCCGCTTGGTTCCGATCAGCGCGTTGATATCCAGCAGGCACAGCGTCAACTGACCGGAGGCTTCGACGTTGTCGTCGATTTCTTCCATCAGCATGAAGATCGGCTTGCCGACCAGATCGTGTCTGTCGCGAGCGAACAGCTTCACCATCGCTTCGTTGCAGGACTCGACAACGCCCTGATGATTCATTGTGACAATGCCGTCGGCGGCAGTATCAACGATGATACGCAGTCGAGCTTCCTTCTCAGCCAGCTCCGATGTCTGTTGAGTCGCCTTGAGCACCTGCGTCTGAACGGTGTTCGAGAAGCGGTGCCCGTAATAGGAAACAATACTTACAAACAATGTGCCACACAGAGCCATCCACCATTGGTACCCGCGCATCCGCACCAGTTGCTCAACCTGCGACTCATACCGCAGATCAAGAGTGTTACTGGCGAGCAGCGTCAGTTCCGCAAGTTCGTTGGTGATCTGCGAGTAGGCATCATCGATTGACGATAATAGCGGCGTTGCGTCAGCGCCCTGATCGGCTTCGACCAGGTTGAGCACGCGTTCGGAGTCCTGTTCAACTTTACGAGTCAGGTCCTGCAGGCGATTGAGTCGCCGCGTCAGGTCTGCCAGGTGAGTGGCCGGCATCTGGAACTGGGCGTCGAAACGCAACCGGTCCAGATCTTCGCGGAAGGATCTCAGATTCTGTGTCAGTTGCTGCGCGGGCAGTTCCGTGTTGCGGGCCTGAACGGCATCGTGAGCCGGTTGCCGGCAATGGTTCGCGTCGCGAATGAGTTCGGCGTAGATCCCCTGCCGATACGCCCAGCCATGATCTTCGCTGAGTGCGTCCAGCGAGCTGTTGACGACTCGATTGCCGAACATCAGTGCCAGGCAGATCGCCAGCAGGTCGAAGGTCGCGAGCACAAAATAGAAATACTGGTAACTCGGACGGTTCAGCGCTTCATCAATTGGAGGCGCGGCGGCAGCCTGAGTTCGCTGATCCGTCATGTTTGTACCTGGAGAACGGGGAATCTGATGGTGCCACCAAAACCCGGAAAGTTGCCCAATTTAGGCGGGATTCTGGCTCTAGCTGAAACATAGGCCGCGCATTGTCGCTCCTGCGGCAGGGGGTTCCGCCGCACCTGCCGATTCAGGGATAACACGCAACTCACCAGCAGAATCCCTCCCGCTGATCAGGCGCTCGCTCGACGCCGTTCCTCCTCATTTCCGCCGGTGGATTCCTCCTACACACGGTTTGATCGGAACCCACCACAGCGCGAGTGGCGGTTTGCCGACGCCTGATGATTCTTAAGACTCACTCTGAGTTTTCGTTGTCGCGCTGAGGGGCCGTGCTCCACGAAAAGGTCACAGCCTCCGAGTTTGCATTCTCAGGCACCGAATCGGCGGGGTTGTTGTTTGAGCCGGGTGTCGGCTTTAAGCTGAACCGCCCTGCCTCTCACTCTTCCGCCTGCCATCACGCCTCGGGAGCCCTGCTGTGAAGTTCAATCTGCTGATCTGCGGAATTGCCGCCCTGTGGTGCGCGTCGGCCCTTGCTCAGGAATCCAAACCCGAGGCCGCCAAGCCGAAGGAAGTGGTCACATATAAGGATCACGTCGCCCCGATTCTCAGGAAGCACTGCGGCAACTGCCACAATCCGGACAAGGCGACGTCGGACCTCAACGTGCTGACGTACCAGACCCTGATTTCCGGCGGCAGCAGCGGTGAAGCCATTTCGCCCGGCAGCCCGGACCAGAGCCTGCTGTATCGCGCGGTCACTCACGCGGCCGAACCGTTCATGCCGCCCGGACGTCCGAAGCTGGCCGACGCGGAGCTGGCGGTTATTCGCAAGTGGATTGAACTGGGTGCTCCCGAAACGGCCGTCAGCGCCGCCAAACTGTCGACGCGCAAGGTCGAGATTGATCTCTCGTCCGTCGGCAAGCCGGAAGGTCCGCCGCCGATGCCCGAGAAGCTGCCCGAAGTTTCGCTGCCGAAGACATCCCGCGCACATCCTGTGATGGCGATGGCGACGAGTCCCTGGGCACCGCTGCTGGCCGTGGGCGGACACGAACGCATTCTGCTGTATAACACCAATGACCTGAAGCTCATCGGCACGCTGCCGTTTCCGGAACGTATTCCGCACGTGTTGAAGTTCAGCCGCAACGGCAAGCTGCTGCTGGCCGCTGGCGGCCGCGGTGCTGATGTCGGCAAGGTCGTGCTGTTTGATGTGACCACTGGCAAACGCATCACTGAGGTCGGTGAGGAATCAGACGCCGTGCTGGCAGCGGACATCAGCGCGAACCAAAAATGGATTGCACTCGGCGGCCCGGCGAAGCTCGTGAAGATCTATTCGACCGAGACCGGCGAACTGAAGCACAAGATCAAGAAGCACACGGACTGGGTCACGTCGATCGAGTTCAGTCCGAACGGCGAGATGCTGGCCAGCGGCGACCGCAACGGCGGCGTCTATGTCTGGGAGGCTGAGACCGGCGGCATCGTGTTCACGCTCGGCGATCACAAGGACATGATCACAGACCTGAGCTGGCGCGCTGATTCCGAGATGCTGGCGACTTCCAGCGAAGATGGCCGCGTCATCCTGTGGTACGCCGAGGATGGCTTTCCGACTCGCACGCTGACGGCTCATGCGCTGGAAGGTGCAGCCGCGCGAGCTGCCGGGCCGCGAGCAAAGGTTCCGGGAGTGATGTCGGTCAACTACGCACCGACCGGCATCTTCGCGACCGCCGGTCGTGACAAGTCGGCTCGAGTCTGGAACAGCAGTGGCGCCAACCTGCTCGCCAAGTTCGAAGGCTTTGCAGACATCCCGCTGCGAGTGGTCGTGACTCACGACGGCGAACGACTCATCGCCGGCGACTTCTCCGGCACGCTGCGCGTCTGGTCGATCAAGGACAAGTCGCTGCTGGGCGAGTTGTCGACGAATCCTTAGAAGGCTGTCCGAGAAGCAGGAATTGGGAGGGCGAGGCTCCTGCCGAGCCGGGAGCTTGTGGCAACGTTGATTCGCGCATGCGGCTCGGCAGGAGCCTCGCCCTCCCGGCGCAAATACCATCGTGAAGATCAGTAACTGGCGTGCAGGAGGCCTGGGCAATGTCCCGAGACGACGCCGAACGAGCGGAATACGAAGCCCGCCAGAAGTTCAGCCGCGACGAAGTCGCACGCGTTCAATACGCCATCGCCGAAGCTACGCCCGGAATTCTTGCCGAAGCTGCACCGCGTATTGCTGCAGAAACTACTCGGCGGTCCATCTTGCGAATCGGTCGCCATCGGCTTGGCGAAGCACCAGCGCATGTGGTCGCGAAGCTGGAGACCATCACATCTGTTGAAGAACTTGAAGCGCTCGAAGACCGCGTTCTCGATTGTTCGAGCTGGGATGCGTTGTGGCCGAGTTAGTTCCACTGATGTAACGAGCAAGTCAGGTCCCGGTCACTTTGCTGGGGTCAGCGGCTGGAAGGCTTCGAGCTGGCTCTTTGCCGGGGTTACCGTCGCGCGATGTTTCTCGATCTCACGCTGCAGGTCGGCGAGGACTTCCGGGTTTGATGCGGCCAGGTTGAATGACTCGCCGGGATCCACTTGCAGGTTGAAGAGCTGCAGCGGTGAATGTTCTTCGGCCTTCGGCTGACCATACGCCGCTTGAGTCAGCAGGTGTCCCTTGAATGCTCCCTTGCGGACGGCGAACAGCCGCGTGCCGCGATAGTAGAAGTAGGACTGTCGCGGCGTTGCTTCGTTACGCAGCAGGACGCCGCTGAGATCCAGGCCGTCGATCGGTCGATCTTGCGGCGGTTCGAGACCGGCGAACTTCAGGGCGGTCACGAAGAGGTCCATCGTGCTCGCCATACCTTGAGTCACCTCACCGGCACGCACGTGTTTCGGCCACCAGGCGATGCCGGGTACTCGCATGCCACCTTCCCATGTGCTGCCCTTGCCGTCGCGGAGCAGACCGGCGGAACCGCCCTGTTGGTTCATGATCAGCCACGGACCGTTGTCGCTGCTGAAGAAGACGAACGTGTTTTCGGACAAGCCTTCTTCGCGCAGCGTGTTCAACACCTGCCCGACGCTCCAGTCGAGTTCCTCAATCACATCGCCATACAAGCCGCGCGAACTCTTGCCCGCGAAGCGTTCTGATCGGAACAGTGGTACGTGCGGAAACGAATGGGGGAAGTACAGGAAGAACGGTTTTGATTTCTGCTCGCGAATGAACTTCACGGCCTCGTCGGTGTAGCGGCCGGTCAGCCGAGTCTGATCAGTCGGCTGCTCAATCAACTCCTCGTTGCGGTACAGCGGCGAGTTCCACCATTCCGGATCCTGGTCCGCTCGACTGGTCGCACCCTTCGGGTTGCCGGGCTTCGGGTCCATGTCGTTCGAATGCGGCAGGCCAAAGAAGTGGTCAAAGCCGTGCTTGCGTGGATGCCCGTCCGGATTGAGCGACCAGACTCCGAGGTGCCACTTACCAACGCACCCGGTGGTGTAGCCCTTCGTCTTGAGAGCTTCGGCCAGAGTCACTTCATCAGCAGGTAGACAGCCGAGCGACCGGTTCCGCAGCACTCGAAACTGGTCGTGACACATGCCGCTGCGAATGGGATAGCGTCCCGTCAGCAACGCGGCTCGACTGGGCGTGCAGACTTCAGCGGCGGAATAGAACTCGGTGAAACGCATGCCTTCCGCGGCCATGCGGTCCAGATGAGGAGTGCGGATTGTCGGATGTCCGTAGCAACCGAGGTCCCCATAACCCAGATCGTCTGCGTAGATGATGACAATGTTCGGCGGCCGCTGAGCTTCCGCCGACTCAGCGACATTCGCCACGGACTGCGACAGCAGAGCGAACAACCCCAGCAGGCAAGTCAGAAGCAAACAGGCGCGGCGTGGCATAATCGTCATCCGGATGAGGGCTGGAGATGGCTGGTTTCAATCCGCAGCAGGGACGCCCCGTTCATGCGTAATGGACGGCACGGACGGCGCGTCCATGCTACGGGTTCTTACGACGGGAGGGCGAGGCTCCTGCCGAGCCGCAGGGAGAATCAGCCTCGCTAGCATCGCACGGCTCGGCAGGAGCCTCGCCCTCGCTCTCAGAATTTCGCGAGCGTGAACACCAAAATCGAGCGGTTTTGCGCGACCTTGGCAATCACGCGAAAAATTTCAATTGCGTTGGCGGTTATCTGATGGCGTAATCGTTGCGGGTGGCGCACACGAACGTCATTCACCACAGGAATGCGTGAAAGTGCTGATCAAGTGCTTGAGGATGCAGGGAGGGGGGCCTTATCCTGCCGCCCGCGTTACGGACATCACACTCGAATTGAATCGACCCACCGGGCAATGGGGCATTGAAAGACGCGAAATGCATGTGCCAAATACGTATGGGGAGCTGACCCCATGTGGTGGCGGAGACACCATCCCTCTCTTCAAACGCAAGATGACGATTGGACGTCGCTCCAACTGCGATGTCATTCTGAACTTTCCGAACGTTTCGTCATATCACTGCGAACTGGAACTGCTGAACGGCTACTGGTTCATCAAGGACCTGGGCAGTTCCAACGGGATTAAGGTCAACGGGACGCGCTACGAGTCTCGCTACCTGATGCCCAACGACACAGTGTCGATCGCCAAGCACCAGTACCAGATCAACTACACCGCCGTCGGTGATGCTCCCGTTCAGGAAGAAGAGAATCCCTTCTCGCGCAGCCTGATGGACCTGGCCGGACTCGAACGCCCGCGCCGGCCGCAACCAGCCGCGAAGTCTGCGACGCCGTCGGCTGCCAAACCGAAACCGCCGCAGCCAAAGCATCGTCCGGAGGACGACGATGCGATGAAGTATCTCAACGATCTCGGCTAATCGACCTGGAGTCGATATGGTCTCTGCGCGGACGCGAGGTCGGCGGCGGTTGTTCCGTTCGACCGGACGTGCGCGAATACCGAGTCAGGAGCCGGATCGGAATGTCGACGAATGAGTTTCTGGAAACCGCAGTCATCGCCGCACGGCGAGCGGGCGAGGTTCTGCAGGAGTGGTCGCTGAAGTTCACGGTGAAGGAGAAGAGCCGCGCGAACCTCGTGACCGAAGCCGATGTGAACTCGCAGGAAACCATCCACCGCATCATCGGCGAGCGTTTCCCGGATCACGGCTTTCTCGGCGAAGAGAACCTCGAAGTCGTCGGCAGTTCGCCCGAGTACCGCTGGATCATCGATCCGCTCGACGGCACCACCAACTACGTGCACGGCTTCCCGTTCTATGCGGTGTCCATCGCACTGGAACGCGCGGGCGAACTGATTGTCGGCGTCATTTCGGACCCCTCGCGCGATGAAGTGTTCTCGGCCGTGAAGGGCGAGGGAGCGTTCCTCAACGGCAACCCGATTCAGGCGTCTGACACCGGGCCGCTGAACGAGGCCTTCTGCGTCGCGAGTCTGCCCGTCGGACCGCGCGGCAACGAACCACAGATTCAACAGTTCCTGCGAATTCTGCCTAAGGCCCGCACGGTGCAGAGAACCGGTTCCGCCGCGTTGAACCTCAGCTATGTGGCCTGCGGCCGTATCGACGCGTACTGGTCCGGCACGCTGAAGCCGTGGGACCAGGCGGCCGGTGCCTTGATCGTTACTGAGGCCGGTGCCAAGGTGACGAAGATGGACGGCTCAGCCTTCGACGTTCAAGTTCCCGACCTGCTGGCCACCAACGGCCGCCAACTGCACGGCGAACTGATTGATCTGCTGCGTCAGCAATAATCAGCCGGGAGGGCGAGGCTCCTGCCGAGCCGCTTCAGCTACATAATCAACCAACGTTGTATCCCTGAGCCGCACATTGGTGATTGCGCGGAACCATGAGTGGGAGGGCGAAGCTCCTGCTGAGCCGGGTGCTAGTGGCAACGCTGATTCGCCCATGCGGCTCGGCAGTGGCCTCGCCCTCCCAGCGTGTGCCATTGAGTTGGCAACGACTTCCGGAGTACCACAGGTTCTGCAACTGCCCTGAGGCACGCTCTGTTGAAGCGTGAGCCGCGGCACTAAACTACTCGCCGCGTCATCGCAAACGATGTAGGGCGGACAATCCTGTCCGCCGAAACGCTGGCGGACAGGATTGTCCGCCCTACCAACTTGTTGGGTGCAAGTTCTCAACATCAACGCACCGCCTCGGAGTGCAGAGCTACTCCCAGCAACATCCCGGACCAGGGCGTCCGGGCTACAGAACCTGACTATCAATGACCGTTTCCAGCTTCACTGAATTTCCTCTGATCGATGCGCTGCAGCAGGCGCTCGTCGCCGAGAACCACGTTACGCCAACTCCCGTTCAGGCTGAGTCCATTCCGTTGTTGCTCGCGGGGCGTGATCTGCTCGGCACCGCGCAGACCGGCACCGGCAAGACCGCCGCGTTCGCGCTGCCGATCCTCAACAAGCTCGGAGAGAAGACTCGCAAGTCGGTGCCGCATTCGCCGCGCGTGCTGATTCTGTCGCCGACGCGCGAGCTCGCTCTGCAGATCGCCAAACGAGTCGCCGCGTACGGTCGCAACCTGAAGCTGCGAATCGCCTGCGTGTTCGGCGGAGTCTCGCAGACGCCGCAGACGAAGGTGCTCGAACGTGGCGTGCATATCCTCATCGCCTGCCCCGGTCGGTTGCTGGACCTGATGAGTCAGGACGAAGTGCGTCTGGATCGACTGGAAGTCTTCGTGCTGGACGAAGTCGACCGCATGCTGGACCTCGGCTTCATGCCGGTCCTGAAGCAGATCATCGCGGCATTGCCTGAGAAACGGCAGTCGGTGTTCTTCTCGGCCACGATGTCACCGGCGGCGGAAGAGATCGCCAACGCGCTGCTGAAAGATCCCGCGCGAGTGGCGGTTACTCCCGAAGTGAAGACGGTCGAAGCGATCGATCAGCGGGTCATGCTGGTTGAGAAACGCAACAAGCGCGCGTTGCTGGTGCGCATCCTGAAGAGTGAAGGCGTCGGGCAGGTGCTGGTCTTCATGCGTACGCGGGAAGACACTCAGGAACTCGCCGACGAACTGCGCTTCGGCGGACATCGTGTGGCCGCGATTCATTCCGACAAAGCTCAAGCCACGCGGCAGCACATCATGGAAGACTTTCGCAGCGGCAAGTTGCGAGTGCTCATCGCGACTGATGTCGCCGCACGCGGTCTGGACATCCCCGGCATCACGCACGTCATCAACTATGAACTGCCGCAGGATCCGGAAGTCTACGTGCACCGCATCGGCCGCACGGGCCGGGCCGGAGCCGCCGGCATTGCGTATTCGTTTTGCGGCAAGCGTGACCAGAACCTGCTGCTCAATATCGAGCGTGAACTTGGCTACAACCTGCCGATCGACGACACGCATCCGTATGCGATCGAGTTCCATCCAGACGATCCGCCGGTTCGCGATCGTCCGCCCATGAGTCAGCGACGCGACTTCCAGCGCCGGGATGCAGAGCGCGGAGACTTTGGTAACCGGCAGGGAGCACATCGTCAGCAGCGCAGCTCAAGCAGCGGCCAGCATACTGCCCCGCGCAAGAACACCGGCGGACCCGGCAAAGGCCGACCACCCGGCAAGCGCAGCTAGCCCGGATTGCGCACGGTAGAGTGGGACCAGCACTGTGATACGCTTCGCAGAAAATAACCGCGCGAAGCTGA
>CAYLTY010000186.1:0-16937 GCA_964386705.1 uncultured Planctomycetaceae bacterium | reverse complement strand
AAAAGATGTAAAAAAAGACATCCAAAAACAGCTCGATGATACAAAAAATTCAGCGCGAACATTCCCGGTCCACACGACCGCCTCGGGCAGCACTACCGTCGTAAACGTCCGAACTTCAGCCTGCTGCTCGAATGGCCGGGCATCCTGAGCCCCCGGGAAACCTTTCGCCGGAATCTCCGCCGGCTTGAAGGGGTCCGCCAGAAACGTGGTCGCAGATTCAGCGGCCGTCGGAGCGCTCAAATTCAGGTTCTTTTCGGCAGACAAATAGTAAGCACGATCCGTCGTTTTCAGCGGCCAGTCCTGAGCGGTTCGCCATTCATTGCCCGGCGCACCATCCTCACCAACCGCTCCCATCACGTAATACCGGACAGTAGGGTCTTTCTCGACACCGTTGGCAGCCCCCTTCAAATAATGATCAAACCACCGCAGCATGTGGGCCGGCGCATCGAAATTGGCATTGTCCGGATAGTTCAACTGGCCGACTTTCGCGACCTTGTTGAAGCGGCCATGCAACCACGGTCCGATCAGCAACTGCTGCCGACCTCGCGAGTTCGTGCCGCCTCGATGCTGACGACCGATATAGCTCTGCACCGAACCAACGCACATAAAGTCGTACCAACTGCCGATGGTGAAGCACGGCACGTTCATCTTGTCGAAGTGCAGAGACGCATCCTCGTCGCGCCAATAGTCATCATAGTTGGGATGTTGATACCACTCTTCAAGCAGCTTGCGATTATCAGCCTTGTCGCGACAGACATCCGCCATCTGCTGAAAGCGAATTGGCCGCGTCGTACCACCGATCCTGTAGCCTTCCTGGTACAGACTGAGGCCAGTATCAATCATATACTGAGCAACCAGATGCGGAGGCTGTGTAACCGCCAGATAATTCTGTGCATACCCACCTTGTGAACTGCCGAACGTCCCGACCTTGCCGGTCGACCACTTCTGAACTCCCAGCCATTCACAGGTATCATACCCGTCCCGCAACTCGCCCCATTGCAGGCCGCGATAACCCATGTAGCGACCTTCTGAGAGATGAGTCCCGCGAAAGTTCACACCCGCGATGACGTAACCACCTTCGGCCAGTTTCGCGAGTTGCTTGCGAGTGCCCACATCCCGCAGGCTGGCATAGCGCTGCTCAAACAACACCGGCCACGGCCCGTCACCCTTGGGAAAATACAGATACGCCGACAGCTTCACACCATCCCGCATGGGAATCATGACGTGCTCTTCGCGAATCGAGCCGAAGTCAATTTCATCCGCAGCGAAGGCATCGCGCTGAAGGCCGCCCCCATAAAGAATAGTCAACAACACCAGCCAGACACGCAGTTGAGTCGTCATGCGGCAATCCTCATGGAGGTGTGAGGCCGACGAGCAATCAGCCTCGTAAGTTCGGCCCGAGCAATTCGCTCAGTAGCCCACCAACGATGGGTGGCTTACTTCTTTGACGCCGCAGGCACAATGACATCAGGGCGATGGCGATCGATCATCGAACGGAAATCACCCAGGTTGTACGGACCAATGTAGGGCCGGCCGAGATCCACTTCCGCCACCACAACCGAGTCTTTCGCTGTCGCATGAGCGAGCGGCTTGCCGGTCTGATCAAACACTGCGGACAGCATCCAGCCGTGCTGCGGTTGCATGTAGGTACTGCTGACGATGTAGACGTGATTCTCACACGCCCTGGCCTTCGCAAGTTGCGGATTACAGCCCCACACGGGCCAGGCAATGACTTCGGCACCGCGATTGGTCAGTTCACGCGCGACTTCCGGAAAGAAGCCGTCGTAGCAGACCATCAAGCCGACTTTCCCCAGTCGGGTATCAAACACCGGATAGTCGTCGCCCGGAGCAACGCCCTTCTCAACTTCGCCGTGCGGCAGACAGACCTTGCGATACTTGCCGATCAGCTTGCCATCCGGCCCCAGCAACACCGCCGAATTATGAACCAGATGGTCGGATCGCTCGTACAAGCTCAACACGATGTGCACCTGATGCTGCTTTGCCAAGCCTCCAAAATACTCAGTCGTCGGGCCGGGAATCGGTTCGGCATTCTCGTGCGGTAGTTGCTTCACACCGACGTAAGGTACCGTTTCGCCGAGCACCACAAGATCGGCCTTCTGCTGAGCAGCCTCCGCGATGAACGGTGCAAACTCCTCGCAATTCGCTCGCGGAGACTTGCCCGTCGGCTGATGATGAATCGTCGCTAACCGCACCTTGCGACTGGCGGGCTCGGCAGATTCTTTGAATTCAATGGCACTCCATTCAACTTGACCGTTCGGCGCCCACTGCAGGTGTAGTTCCACAACCGCGCGTGTGGCCTTCTCAGGCGCGCGATAGAAACCGCTGACCGTCGTCCAACCATCAGCGCCAGTCCGCCCGTCCACCGGATGTTCGGGTTCCGCCGTCGGAACGTGCCCGAGTTCCTGAGCCTGTTCGGCCGGCACCGTCGCGGAGACCATTTTGCCAGAGTCGTTCTGCCAGAGGACTCGCACCAGCGCGCTGCGTCGCGGCAACGCCACGTCTGTCAGCTTGCGCTGAGCACCAAATCGGTAGAATTGCCCACCGGTGACCGAGAATGTCTTCTCAATCCAGCCATCGAGCCCCTTACGGCCGTCATGACGAATGACATAGCTACCCGACTTGCCGGGGCCGCCGTCGGGTGCAAACGAAAACTCAGGACGAATCTCCTCGCGCGGAGACTTCGCCGCCCAACCATCGGGCAACGGCCCGGATCGCCGTTCAGCGGGAACCTCAGCCGACGCCACCGTGGCTCCCAGAACAATCCAGCAACTCAATGTGCACTTCAGCCATGAGAACATGCAGCCTCCAGGCACCGAAGATGGCGCAGAGAACGAAACAGTGCAGGCTCAAACCCGTTGCACAGAATCTAAGGCGCGGGTCCCTCAAGCTGAAGCCAGATGCCAGTTCACCCGGCACGCCACGAAGCCTGAGCACAGACTTCTCATTCGTGCGCGATCGCCTTAATCAACGGAATGCCTCGCTGCTGCAACTGCGCGATCAGGTCTCCAGCGGCCTCTTCCATCAACGAGTTGTCTGCAGTCACCTTTTCAATCTGGCCCGATTTCAAATTGAATTCGTAGTAGTAGTTAATCTTGCGGCGGCCGCGCCGCCCGGTGCTCTCCTCACTGGTGAAACGCACCGTGGTGACATCATCAAAGCGGACATGATGTGTAGTGGGGTAACACCAGAGTCCCCAACGCGATTCCATGTGATCTTTGTCGACCACCACTTTGTCGAAGAATCCGAACGGAGCGAACCCGACAGTTAGGGCTGCAGCCACTACCAAAAACAAGATGGCTCGGATGCCGTCCTTGCGATTGGCCCAGCCGGCTGCCGTCAGCCCGACGCCAACCAGAAGCGACACTGGACCTACCCACCACTGGTAGGAGCAGACAACGGTGCCCGCATCAGCGACTTTCTGGGTGCACCCAGTCACGCACATCAACAAGAACGCAACGACGCAAAACTTCACTACTCGAAGTGACATGCGACCCCCTTGTTTTGATAACGGCACTATGGGTGCATTCATGCGCTACTCTGTTGTGGACTCTACTCAGGCTCCTCCGGCTTTAACAGGATGCGCAACCGCTCTTTCAATTCGGCGCGGGCGCGGTGCACTCGACTGCGAATGGTGCCAATCGGGCAGTCACACAATTCGGCCGCCTCTTCATAAGAGCGACCCTCGATCTCCGTCAGCACCAGCGCCATACGGAACTCTTCAGACAAGTCCTTGAGGGCTCGCTGCACTAGCGCCTGCTGCTCGTTCGTTTCGAGTTGGAACGACGGGCTGACATCGGCCCGTTGATCGGTCGGTTCCTGCCCGGTGGCCTCGCGAGCGGTCTCAACGGACGACGCCTTCTGCCGCGCGGCTTTGCGTCGAAAGCTGATCGTCGCATTCACTGCGATGCGAAACAGCCAAGTGTAGAAAGCAGAATCTCCGCGAAACGAATCCAGGCGGCGATAGGCGTGAATGAAGGCTTCCTGAGCAAGATCACGGGCGTCGTCCTGGGAGCCAACCATCAGCAAAATGGCGTGAAACAGACGGTCCTGATAGCGCAGCACCAACTGACCGAAGGCTTCGGTCTGTCCCGCAAGACACTCTTGAATGAGTTGCTGATCGTCGGCTTGGCTCACGGGTATTTCGTCGGTGCTGTCGGACCAGAAGACTCCCTCGCGTAACTCTTTTACCGCTTACGTCGCGGCCGAGACCTGCGATGGTAGTCGGCCTCCAGAACGTCTCCAACTCCACCAAGCCAGCGCTGCACCGGCACAGAAGACACCGATGCTGACCAATTGCGAAATCGTCAGCCCCGTGCCGAACTGGCCCAGTTCGTCGCCGCGCAGCACTTCAATGCAGCTTCGGGAGACCGCATATCCCATGATGGCCACAGCCAGTACTGAGCCATTCCCAGCTCGATACTTGTAGTAAGCCGCAGTCACAGCAGCCAGAACCAGCGCGTTGATCGAGCTGTAGATCTGAGTCGGATGCAGCGGGAATGTCACGTCGGCTGTGGGCAACAAGAACCCGCGCTGCACGAGGGCAGCCCACGGCACGCTGGCATGCGGAAATTCAATTCCCCACGGCAGCGAACAAGGATCGCCGTAGCAGCAACCATTAAGCAAACAGCCAATACGCCCGCAAGCTTCGCCGATGAAGACAGCCGGAACGACAGCATCGCCGTAATTGACTGGATCCAGCCCGCGCCTGCGACAGATGACAAAATACGTCGCTGTGCCCAGGATCAATCCGCCATAGAGGACCAGTCCACCTTCAGTAAGGTTGATCGTGGCTTTCAGGCAATCAACTAGTCCGTTGCACTGTCCGAACACGCGCTCGCGATACTGGATGAGATAGAACAACCGCGATCCGATAACACCCGCCAACACCAGCTTGATAGCCAGATCCCAAGAAAACTGAGGATCAATGCCAACCAGATGCGAGCGGCTTGCAGCAGTCCAACCGGAAAGCAGAGCGCCGATCACCAGCATGGCTCCGTAGCCATATACAGGCACGGTTGCGAAAGGCACAAACTGCGGTAGCAGCAATATCGCGAGCATGACAGCAGCGAAGAAGCCCAGAGACTGCTTGAACTCCGAGTTGAAGCTTCCCTGCGCACGCCACTCGCGATGCAGCGAGTAAGCCCCCACCAGGCACCACAGCAGTAGAGCCAGGCCGAATCCAAAAACCGGCACCTCGCCCAGAGGCCCCAGGTTCCAACCGCCTTTGATCGGGATCTCAAACAGAATCTGACGCATATCACCTCGGTCCAATCCGACCTCAGTGCGCAGCCTCAACGTCATGTGGCCCGAACGTCGGTCAATGGCTCGTCGAGCCGCAGGAAACGGCGCATGAGCCCGGTAGTGCAGAGTTTACGGCAAATCGTCCGTATCTATTGGAACGCCGCCGCGGTACTTTCGCGAATCTTGTAGACCGAACGGCGCGTACAAGTCGATTCCGGTTTCCTATTTTGCGGGCAGCTTCAACAGAAACTGACGCAGTTCAGCATCGAGCGTCGCCGTATCACCGAAGACCGCTTCAAACTCCTGCTGATGCTCGTCCGGCGAGTTCCACGGCAGCAACGGCTTGTCCGCGATCTGCTGGCAGTAGGTCACGAACTCATCCGAGCGAGTTGTCAGCAGGAAATGAGTGAGGGCCCAACTCTCCGCATAGGCATCGATCGCGGCATCGGCCTGATTGAGGCGCTTGTTGTCGCGAATGATCGTCAGCATGGGCTTAGTTCGTTTCGCCCGCTGAGCATCCCGCCAGCGTTTCAAACGCACGGCATTCACCCGACCAATCTCCACGTCGTCATCGAGGAAATCCGAGGCCTCGAAGTACATCGCGAGCCCCTCGGTCAGCCAGCTCGGATTGTCGGCATACCGGCGGTTCAATCCCGTATTAAACGAGATCTGATGCGTCGCTTCGTGCACGACCGTCGCCACGTTCGCCGAAACCAACCGCAGCCGCTTGATCACTTCATCACGAGACCGGACCAACGGCTGCCCCTTCGCAGTTGTCAGGTCGAAGAGCACGATTCGATTCGTCGTGATCGAGTAGTACCCCTGCCCCTTCGCCGAAAGCAGATTGCCATCCACTTTCGCGAAATTCGCAAACTGCAGCTGGTTCGCCAGCACAATCACCGGCAGAGGCCGCGCGGGCTCGGCCAATTCAATCCCCCGCTGCTTCCAGAAGTCAGCAAAGTTTTTCAACAACCGCTCGAGGACTTGCCCGCACCATTCGGCATAGACGCGACTGGTGTTCGCGACAATGACGTAATGCGGAGTCGTCACGGTCTCGAAAGTTCCCTGAACGCCGTTCGCCTGCAGTTCTTCAGTAAGCGACTTGGCCAGTTCCTCCGCCGTCAGCGGTTCATAGTCGACCTGCAACTCATCCAGCGTCTTCAAACGCTCCGGTGTGATACCCCAGATCCGGCCGTCCCGCCCCTCAATCAACACGCCGCCGTCCAAAGCCTTGATGAGCACGCGTGCTTCAGTCGTAATCTGAGCTTTTGATTCCGCCTGAAAAACAACCTTGAAGAGTTTCGTCGATTCAGGTTCATCTGCACGACACGCATCCAGCCACGACGCTCCCAAAAGCGTTCCGACAGCCAACAGCCAGCAGATGAGGGTGCGAGTTTGATCCATGCGACACTCTTAACTCAGCAGATGGCCAGCGAACAAGGTCGAGAAATCGGCTTCTCAGAATGGGCGGAATCAGGAGTAAACTAGAATCGGCCCCTGGTCCTCAGGCGGCGAATCGCTTGCGCAACGTGCTGGCGTCGCCTACGATTGTTCCTACTTGGATTGGTCATCGCAGCGCCAGCCTGCGACGAGAACTACTCAGCACGACGGAGTGCCCTATGTCGATCCGCTTTCGATCCGCGTTACTCGCTGTTTTGTGGCTCGGACTGCTCGTTACCGCCAGCTGCGCCCAAGAAGATACAGACTCGAAGAAAGGTGATCCCAAGGCCAAACCTGAGCCGAAGGTGGTCGACAAGGACGGTAAGACCTTGGAAAATCCCTTTCCAAATCGGTTCCCCGCGCCGAGTCTGGAAGGCGGATCAGCTTGGCTGAACACTTCTGACGAGATCTCGCTCAAGGACGTGCGCGGCAAGATCGTGCTGATCGACTTCTGGACCTACTGCTGCATCAACTGCATGCACGTGCTGCCGGATCTGAAGTTCCTGGAGAAAAAGTACCCCAACGAACTGGTGGTCATCGGCTGCCATTCAGCCAAGTTCGACAACGAGAAAGATACAGAAGCCATTCGCCGCGCGATCGTCCGATACGAGATCGAGCACCCTGTCATCAATGACTCGGAGATGACAGTCTGGCGCAAGTTCAACGCTCGTTCGTGGCCGACTCTGGTGCTGATCGACCCGGAAGGACAGTACTGCGGCTACATCTCCGGTGAAGGCCATCGCGAGGTTCTGGATGAAGTCGTCACCCGGCTGATCACGTACCACAAAGCCAAAGGCACACTGAATCAGACCCCCATTCGCTTCGATCTGGAGCATAGCAAACTGAAGAGTGGTCCGTTGAAGTTCCCCGGCAAGCTGCTGGCGGATGAGCCCGGCAATCGACTCTTCATTTCGGACAGTAATCACAACCGTATCGTAATCTCGTCGCTGGACGGCAAACTGATCGACGTGATCGGCAACGGCCAGATCGGTAAGAAGGACGGAGCTTACGCCGAAGCGATGTTCGACCATCCGCAAGGCATGGTGCTGAAGGACGACACGCTGTACGTCGCTGATACCGAGAACCATTCGATCCGAACCGTCAATCTGAAGACCAAGCAGGTGGCCACGCTGGCCGGAACCGGCGAGCAAGCCCGCTTCAGGGCTGAGGGCGGTGAGATTTCGAAACTAGCATTGAACAGCCCTTGGGATCTAACCATCGTCGGCAACACGCTCTACATCGCCATGGCCGGTCCACACCAACTCTGGTCGTACGTGTTGGGAGCCAAGCGGATGGGCGTCTATGCAGGCAACGGTCGCGAAGACATTGTTAACGGTTCACTGGACGACTCCGCATTCGCTCAACCGTCAGGCATCACGTCGGAAGGTAAGTATCTCTACGTGGCTGACAGCGAAGGTTCGTCCATTCGCAAGGTGCCAATCGACAAGAGCGAAAGGGTTACCACGATTGTCGGCGAACACGATCTGCCGCGCGGTGCGACGCTCTTCGAATTCGGCGACGTAGACGGTATCGGTAAGAATGCCCGCCTGCAGCATCCGCTGGGAGTGCTCTATCACGAGGGCAAGCTGTTCGTTGCCGACTCTTACAACCACAAAATCAAGATCATCGACATCGCAAAACGTGAATCGAAGACGTGGCTGGGAACTGGCAAAATCAGCACCGAACTGAGCCCTGTCGGGCTGCACGAACCAGCGGGTATGACCGCCGCACGCGGCAAGCTCTACATCGCGGACACCAACAATCATCGCATTCTGATTGTTGATCCCAAGGAGCTCAAACCGGCGGCCACGGTCTTTGAAGTCGCCGGCCTGACGGCTCCGGCTCCCGTGGCACCGTCCACCGAAGTGACGCTGTCGCCGAATACCAAAGTCACAGCGGTGGCGGCTCAAAAAATTGAAGCGGGTAAAACTCTGAAGTTGAAGGTCAGCTTCAAGCTGCCCGAAGGCTTCAAGCTGAATCCCGAATTCCCGATGAAAGCTCAATTCAAGGCCGAAGGCGACCAGACGGTGATCTCGGCCGAGACCCTGGCGAAGTCGGCCCCCGGCACCATCGAGGGGAAGGACGCCGTGTTCTCAGTACCGCTGGCGGCTGAAGCCGGCAAAGGTAAGCTGACCGTCGTCGTGAGCTACTCGTACTGTACCGAGACCACGCCAGACAAACCCGGGCTTTGCAAGTTCGACAAGGCCGCGTGGTCCGTGCCGATCGAAGTCGCAGCCGACGGAGCGAAGCAAGTCGAGCTGACCGCTGTCGCCCCATAGGAGTGTGCCTGAGTAGTCAGAAGTGAGCGGCAAGGCGCTAGCCGCCGGTACTCCCGCGATCTCGAGATGACCGGCGGCTAGCGCCTCGCCGCTCAGAAGAATCAAGCTGTGACAGAGCACTAGTAGGCCGGACACCTTGTCCGGCTGTCGGACAGGATTGTCCGACCTACAAAGATGAGCCACCGCTCGCTTAAGCGAGGTTGAGGCTTGACCGCCTCGGAGTGTTTTCGACGTGTTGGAACTTAAGAACCCCCACAGTGTGCTGGCCGTGTTGCAACGTCGCCCGCGTGACGTTTCCGAGATCAGCATCCTGGGGCAACCGGGCGGTGCCTGGGATGAGGTTGTCGAACTCGCGCGGCAGAACCGTATTCCGGTCGTGGCAGCCACTCCGAGAAGTGGTCATGCGAATCGGCGCGACGGCAAGGAAGAGCGAGTGGGCGTCGCCGTAGCCCTCGTCAAAGACCCGCCGGAGACGCAACTCGAAAAGATGTTCGCGAACGCGAAGCAGGCGGACGGCAAGTCGGGGGGAGTCTGGCTGGCTCTCGATTGCCTGCAGGATCCTCACAACGTCGGAGCCATTTTTCGCACTGCGGGCTTCTTCGGTGTGAAGGGTATTATCCAGATGCGTGACCGGGCGGCACCGATTACCGGCACCGTCTGCGACGTGGCAGCGGGCGGCGTTGAGTCGGTCCCGTTCTGCTCGGTCATCAACCTGAAACGTGCGTTTGAACTCGCCAAAGAGTCCGGGCTGTGGCTGCTCGGCACGTCCGAGCACGCCAAGGAAACTCTGCAAAGTTATTCCGCCGACCGCTCATGGATGGTCGTTCTCGGCAACGAAGAACGCGGCATCCGGCAAGGCACGCTGGAGAATTGCGACTGCATCTGTGCCATCAAGCCGCGTGGCGCGGTGACCTCGCTCAATGTTTCCGTCGCCGCCGGAATCTGTATCTCGTGGCTCAGTAGTTAATCCTTCCCCAACCGACGCCGAATGCTCGCACCCGCCCAGATTGATCTGCTGCTCGTTGATGACAGCGACGAATTTCGCGACGTCGCGGTGATGTTCTTTGAACGTCGCGGCTTTCGAGTGCAGCCCGCGTCGAACGTGGACGATGCCCTCCGCAGCATGCAGGAGCGCCGCTTCGATGTGGTCGTCACCGACATGATGATGCCGGGGTTGTCAGGCGTCGATCTGCTGCAGCGGATCAAAGAGCACTCGCTCGAATGCGAGACGATTCTGCTCACCGGTCACGGCACCGTTGAGTCCGCTGTGCAGTCGATGAAGCTCGGAGCCTACGACTATCTCATGAAGCCCGTCCCGCTGCCGGACCTCGAAGCCCTCATCATGAAGGCTGCTGAGAAAGGCAAGCTGCACCAGGAAAACTCGCGGTTGAAGGGCGTCTTGAAACGCAGCCAACCGCAGTGGCAAATGGTCGGAGAATCGCCCGCCCTGCGTGAAGTGTTCCGGCTCATCCTGCGAGCGGGCCCCAGTGAGAAACCCATTTTAATTCAGGGAGAAAGCGGCACCGGCAAGGAACTCGTCGCTCGCGCCCTGCACGAACACAGCCCGCGAGCCGACAAACCGCTCGTGACAGTCAATTGCACCGCGCTGTCGGAAACGTTGCTCGAAAGCGAACTCTTCGGTCACGAGAAAGGCGCCTTCACGGGCGCGGTCGTCTCCAAGCCCGGCCTGTTCGAACTGGCCGACGGCGGCACACTGTTCATCGACGAGATCGGTGAAATGCCTGCCGTGATGCAGTCCAAACTGCTGCGCGTTCTGCAGGACGGTTCGATGCGCCGCGTTGGCTCGTTGCAGGAATGCCGCGTCGACGTGCGCATCATCTCGGCGACCAATCGCAACATGCAGCAGGAAGTTGAAGCGAAGCACTTCCGGGAAGATCTTTACTACCGCATTAATGTGCTGTCGCTGGAACTGCCCCCACTGCGGCAGCGTATTGGCGATATCCCCCTGCTGGTCACGCACTTCCTCGGCCAGGATTGGGAAATCGCCAAAGATGCATTGCAAGCTCTGACCCGTTACCAGTGGCCGGGCAACATCCGCCAACTCATCAACGTGCTGGATCGAGCCAAGATTCTGGCCGAGGATCAGTTCATCACGACGGACGAACTTCCGTCGGTGGTGTTGAACGCACAGCCCGCCGCTAGCGCCCTCGGCGGGACTCCCTCAGTCGCGCCGGCAACGATTGCTCATGCCGGCGACGCCACCCTCGCGGAAATCGAAAAGGCACGCGTGATCGACGCCATGCAGCAACACCACGGCAACAAGAGTCGGGCAGCGGTATCACTCGGCATTACACGCCGCTCACTGTATCGCCTGCTGGAGAAGTACGAACTCGAACCAGCCGCTCCGCCAGCATCGCCTCTGCCCGAATGAGGCATGCCCCTGCGTGAGGCTTCCCACCGACGCTGCAGATCTCTTCACGATTCCTTCACAGAAAACAAACACAAGACGGCTATCTCGGTACCGGACATGGTGTCTGTTTCAAGGAGATAGCGGCGGAATGCGTCAAACCAACTGGTCGGTAAGTTTTTGGGGTCGGTCTGCGGCCAACTGTCTGCTCCCACTGTTGTTGGGCGTCGCAGTCGCAACAACTGGCTGCGGCGGCGGCAGCAACGAAGATTTCAGCAAGCCACTCGCGCTTCCCAAATCCAAGCCCTTGGCGGGACCATCCGACGAAACCACTCCAGCGGCCAAACCCACGCCGAAGACGGACGGAGAGTCAACTCCTGCAACCGATTCCGAAGCGAAGCCGCAACCCGAATCCGCTGCCCCAGCAGAAACTCCTCAGGCCGCAACCACGCCCGGTGATAAAGGCGATAAACCTGAAGCCGTAACTCAGCCAGCCAATCAGCCTCAACCAGCCGCGCCCGTGCAAGTTGCTAAGGCCGGACCGAAAGGGGCGACGAAGCCGGATGCAAAAGCCGCTGAGCCAGCCGAACTTCAGCCGCTGACCGCCGAAGAACAGGAGTGGCTGAGTGCTCGGAGACGTCAGGCGACGTCACCCGATGGTGAGTTCGTGCTGACCGCGCCAAACGCTCGCCAGTTGAGCCTGCATGACATCCGCCAGCGAACGCTGGATCGAGTTTTCTTCGGAAAGAACGAGGCGATATCGACGTCCGCCATCGGCCCTGGACGCAAGTGGGTCGTCGCCGCACTGGATTCAGGTTCGATTCGGTTATGGACGGCATCAAAGACTCAGTCGGGATTGGATCGTTTCGCGCGCGAGGCACAGAAAGACGCTGAGGCCTCTCTTGCCGGTGAAGCATCCGAACAAGGCGTCGTGCGCACCATCGCGGTGCATCCACGCGGCGAGTGGTTCGTCACCGGCGGTGAGGATGGCAGCCTGCAAGTCTGGTCCGTAGGCTCCGACGACCAGGCAAAACTGAAGAAGGCCAAGCGATTCGATGCTCACAAGGGCACTGTCACCGCTCTGGCGGTTTCAGCGGATGGGCAGAAAGTCGTCAGCGGCGGCCAAGACCGACGAGTCCAACATTGGGACGTCGCAACCTGGACTCCGTCGCACACGTGGACCGACGCCAAAGTCGCCATTTCCGATGTCGGCATCTCGGCTGATGGAAAGGTGGTCGCAGCCAGCAGCTTCGACAAGTACGCCTACTGGTGGTCCACCGAGCCGAAAGAGACCACCAAGCAGCCGGCCGCCGAGACTCCTGAAAAGCCCGTCAACAAGACAACCCCGAAGGCTCAGCAGGAAGCAAAACCTGCGAATCGGTTCGATCATCCAGACTTGGTACTGGCGGTCTCTGTATCGGCAGACGGTCAGCAAGTCATGACGGGCTGTAAGGACAAGCTGCCCCGCGTGTGGGACATCGCGACCAGCAAAACAGTTCACCGCTACGAACCGGCGAAAGACGCACTGGTCGAAGTGCGATATGTCGCAGACGGCAAGCGGTTACTCATGCGAGACCGCAACGGAGCAATCCGCAACAAGCCGCAGGTCGCGGTCGCAGCCGCGGCAGTTGCCGATGACGAAGAGTACGCACCGAAGACGAGCCAAGCTGCCGGAGGCGAGTGGCAGTTCACGACTCCGACCGAGTTCTTCAGCATCCATCTGGCAGAAGCGACACCAGCCACGGGCTCCGCATCCAACACGCGGAATCAACTGGCAGCGACGCTGCGAACAGCCCCCTCAGCTGCCGAACGAGCAGTCGCGCGCGACGCTTTTTTTACACCGCCACCAGCCGAGCCGCTCAAAGAAGGCGAAACTCCCACCGTCGTCGCCTGGAAGCCAGCAGCCAACTCTGCGGAGCGTAGCGAGCGACCACAGTTGATTGGCTCAATCGCGACCCAGTTCAACTTCCAGGCGAAGCGCCCAGAGGCGCCGCGTACAGCCGCCGCCGAAGTGAAACTGCAGCTGTCAGCGGATGGCGAACTGCTCACCGCCCTCGAACAATCCACTGCAGACCCCGAAGCTGGCACACCTCGGCAAGCCGCCAAGGCGGTCTCACAAGCTTGGGTTTGGGACGTTGCCTCACAAACGCTGCTCCGGCACTGGGACGATCTCGGAACTGCTCCCGATACTCTGCAATTTGTCGCTTCCCGGAATGAGTTCGTCGCCCCCAAGACAGCCCAACTGTTCGGTCTGTCGAGTGGTCAAACATCCGACCTCAATCCGGCCAGCACGGACAAAATTCTCAGCATCACCCATTCTCCGGATGGTCGGCAGATCGCGGTGGCTTACGCCGGATCGAAACAGGCGACGAACAAAATCCTGCGATTGCTCGATGCCGATACACTCCGCGAAGTCCAGGTCTTCGAAGCCTTCGAGAGTGCCTGCACAGCAGCAGCCTTCACGCCCGATGGAACAAGTTTGATCGTCGCCATCCGCGAGCGGCAGCAGCATCGGCTGCTGATGCTCGACGCCAATACCTTCGAAGTACAGACGGTGCTGGAAGAGCAGCCACACGCACAACCCTGGCTGGCTGCCACTGAGCGTGAAGCGTCCACGGATCGCGGCGTCACCAGCCTAGCCCTTTCCAACGATGGACGAATGCTGATTTCCAATGGGTCTTACGCGCCGAGTGATTTTCGTCTCACCCTGTGGCAGCGCAAGGGACCCAAATGGTTGCGAGAAACGGCGTGCAGCGTGAAAGGGAATCAGCCGATCGTCGACGAATCGCGCCAGATGCTCCCCTTCTGGTTTGTTGGTGGGAGAACCCATCAAGTTGCAGCCATCACCACCAAAGGACTGGGCATCGTCGATACAGCCAGCAGCCGCCTGCTCCGCAGCGTGGAGCTGCGTGATGGACAGCAGGAGCGTGGCCCTTATGCGCGTTCTGAGGACGGCCACTGGCTGGTCCAGGGCGATAACATCGGCAATGTCGCCGTCTGGAACTTGCGGGCCGAAAAAGAACCCGGTTACTTCACAGCTCAACGCGGCCCCATCAAAGCTCTGGCCCTGTCACACAGCGGCCAGGTTCTAGCGACGCTCGGAGAAGAAAATCAGCTTAACGTGTGGCATCTCACTGGCTGGACGCCGAAGAATCGGGTCACGCTCAAGCCGAAGTCGGCTTCAAAGCCTGCCAGCACCGACTGAAAGTATTCCGATCCGCACAGACTTGGACAGCACTCGTCGAGCCAGTGCTCCGGCTTAAGTTTGAGCGCGGCATCTTCAACACCAGCCCCGCCGTGCGATGGAGCGCTCCGCCCATTACTTCTGAAGGATGAGCTTGTCGTTGCGCGTCAATCGCAAGCGATAAACCTGACCGTGATGAGTAATCAAGATCTCGCGGTCTGTTCCGGCAATTGAGACGAACTCAATACTCTTCATCTGCGCAGCAATGCCATCTGGAAGGTCACCCGCAGAATCCTGACCCTCAAACGGGACGAACGAATCGGTGGCTTCAGATGGCATGGCGGTGTCACTCGGAGTCTTGAAAACGCACGTTTGAATGAGCCTGCGAACCAGCTGCGACCAAGAAGACGACTGCGACATGATGTCAAAACAGCAGTCTCAATCTCAGCCACGACTCCGAAGCTGCTTATGAGGTCGTCACTCAACGATCGCGGGACGCACTTTTAGCCCAGAGAAACACGGCGAAAACGACTACAATTTAGCCGCATTCATCACTTTCGTCCCGCTTTCAGAAATTGAGACTTCCTCTGAAATAACCACCCTCGGACACTTGCCGGTCAAACGCGGCCTGCGTATATTGCTGAGACTGAGTCTCAATTGCAATGCAGTTGGCGACCGCAAATTCGGAAACTTTGCGAGAGAAACCCATGCAGTCGAATCGTGATGAGCTGATGAATCGGCACTTCGAGCGAGCAGATGTTTCTCCCGCGCCGATGGTTTCTACGGCGGTGCTTTCAGGAATCGAAAACGGTCGCGAAGCAGAGCTTCTGGGTCTGCAATACCTGGATCGAGGCGAAGTCAACGCAGCCCGGTCAGCGTTGGAACTGGCGGCAGCGCTCGTTCCGCTCTCGGTCGACGGGATCTTCGGATTGGCTCAGTGTTACATCGCCGCGCAACAGCGAACGCTGGCCGTCAGTTGGCTGCGTACGCTGTTGGATTCCCGACATGCTGAGCCACAACAACTGTTGAACGCGGCCCGCCAGGCGGATTCACTCGACGACCCGCTCTCAGCCGTCCGGTTGTGTCGCGAAGCAGTGCGCCGCGACCTGGACTTCGCCCAGGCGTTCTTTGAACTGGGCTACTTCCTGGCCCGTTGCGGTCAGCCATTTCAAATGGTCGAAGCACAAGCGCGCCGGGCCATCCATCTGGATCCCCGGTGCTTTACTTACCGCATGTCACTCGCTGCCCTGCTGTGGAAGCACGAGCAGCGAGATTCCGCGTGCGAATTGATTCGCGAGATCACTGACGAAGAAATGCAGAGCGTCCGCTGTGGCAATTGCCTCAAACGAGTCCTCGAAATGCTGAACCATGCTGGCAACGAGCACCGGATCGCGGCCTGCCAGGAGATAATCAACAAGTTGCCGCCGGATGCGTTTACCGGCTGTTAACCACACAATTTCACCAACGACAAGAAGTCTGATTGCCTCTGGAAAGGAGCTCGACAGACAAGATCGGATAGTTGTCAGAAGTTACACAACAACATCGTTGAGTATTTGATCTATTGCTTCTCCTCGCCCGCCAGCCCGATGTGAGCCAGCCAGCCACTCGGAGGAGCCGTCACAGATGACAGCACCAATATTCCATTACACAATGGCGAGGAGATTTTCATGTTTCGTAGACGCGGCTTTACACTGATTGAATTGCTGGTGGTAATTGCGATTATCGCCGTTCTGGTAGCAATGCTGCTTCCTGCCGTGCAGCAGGCCCGCGAGGCCGCCCGGCGTTCTCAATGTAAGAACAATCTGAAGCAGATTGGTCTGGCATTCCAGGATTATCACTCCACCTACAACATCTTCCCGAACTCGGAAGTCGGCGGGACAGGCGGCCTGGATAAAGCCAGCGCCTTCTATGCAATTCTGCCACTGCTGGATCAGATTCAGCTCGCAGAGAAGTACGACCCCAATGTGGGAAACAGCAGTGCGGTTAATCTGTCTGTTGTCTCGCAGAGGATTCCCGCATACATCTGCCCCACAGCCGTTTTCCTGCGTTCTGTGCCAATTACCGGTTGCGACGCGAATGATCGTGCTCCCGGCACTTATGCAGTGTGCACCGGCAGTCTCGATCCCTACGGGACTTACACATCCCCCACGGCGGCACCCACTCCGAACAACGGAGCAATCGTCAATCCAGGATCGGGCCTTACGCGTCTGAAAGACATTCTGGACGGGGCGACGAATACTTTTCTAGCTGGCGAGACCGATTGGAACCTTCCTGATTACATGTGGTCTGCGAGTCCTCCAACGCCCTGCAGCGGTCAGGTCCGCGGTGGCTTTGGTTACTGGTCGTCGCCTTATCCGCTGGCGACTGCTCACACCACGATGGCTCCGTTTAACCCATCGAAGGG
>CAYLTY010000185.1:0-17006 GCA_964386705.1 uncultured Planctomycetaceae bacterium | reverse complement strand
GACTCGGACAGTTGAGTGACGTCAATTCGCACTGGAGTGAGATCCCCGTTCGTCAGCTTTAGCCGAGCTGACGGGTGGAGCGAACGCGTCAGGATGTCGTTGTCTGTCGTGTGAAGTCGGAAATTGCGGATGACGATTCCGCCTGAAAGTCACGATTGAGAGCCTCTGCTCTGTGGTTGTGAGAGGCCGCGGAGCAGAGCAGAGAATGCGCACCTGTGCGTGTCACAGTGCGTGTGTGTGAGAGAGTTGGGGCCGTGTAGCCGCACGGCCCCAACCTCACCCAAACAACATACAGCAGTAGCAATTACTGCCTGTCATATACCTGGCCAGGATCGGTCAGCCCTCGACCAGTGGGTTGGCCAACAGCTCGTAACCCTTCGTTGCGGAAGGGGAGCTATCGGTGCTGCGAGTTTGGTCGCTCGTCGTGCCATCAGTAGCGGACTCACGAACGTTTTCTCAGGTTCGTGAGTTCAACAAGGTCTCTCTCAGTACGCTCAAAAATCCCTAAAGGAACTCTCCATGTTGCGTAAATTCTTCAATGATGAAGCTGGCTTCGTCATTTCCGCTGAGCTGGTCATCATCCTGACTCTGGTTGTCTGCTCGACCGTTATCGGCATTGGCGCGATCCGTGACTCGATCGTCACCGAACTCCACGACGTTTCGGAAGCCATCGGTGCTCTGAATCAGAGCTACAACCTGGTTGGCCTGTCACACGCCACTGGCGTCCCAGCCACTCCGACCCACGCGGTCTGCAGTGGTGGTGGCTACAACGACGACACCGATGCTTGCGATTGCAAAGGCATCACTCTGGTCGTCGTTGCTGGCAAGGACGATCCAAGTGCCACTGGCGTGACGGACGGTACGAACTAGTTTCGACCGCCTGAACGACGTTCGCATTATGGGACCACTGGCCTGATTCAGGCCGGTGGTTCCTGCGAAGGTCTGAGATGCCTTAGCTCCGCGGGACGAATCGGCAATTCGGTCTCGCCATACCGAGTATTTCTCTCGGCTTTTGACAGGAGCAACCCCATGGATTCTCTCCTCACACGTTACTCAAACACCCGAAAGGTGCATTTCATGTTGCGCACATTGTTCAACGATGAATCCGGCTTCATCATCTCCGGCGAAGTCACGATTGTCATGACACTTCTGATCTGCGGGACGATCGTCGGTATCGGCGCGATCCGCGATTCACTCGTGTTCGAACTGCACGATGTCTCGGAAGCCATCGGCGCGGTCAGCCAGAGCTACAATTACAACGGTATTCAAAAGAACCGCGACGGCGGAACGCACGGTCGCTGCAGCGGAGCCGGCTACAACGACAACTCAGATATCTGCGACTGCAAGGGCATCACGCTGACAATCGTCTGCGGCAAGGATGATCCGAGCAACTCGGGTGTCGCTGATGGAACTTGATACGCTGATTAAGTAAGTCTGACACAAGCGGCAGATGCGGCATCAATCTCTACGATGGCATGTGGATTGCATCTGTCAGGTGTGTCGAATCAGTCAGGAATCAGAAAACGATACTAGTATAGTCAGCTCGGTGATCTGGATTGATTGCTGCACGCGGTGGAAGCGCGCCGCGCTCGGATCCTGAACGACTCGATTTATCATTCTGTAAAGAGAACGCGACAGAGGCGCCTAACGCCCTCTGTCGCGTTTTTTTTTTGCATCACGCTGCGGCAAATACTGAACGGGTGGCGGAACCCCGAAAATCACAGCATGTGGATGCGTTTTCGCCCAGGTGTTGCCGGTTTGAAACACTTCACGTTGCAACAACTCCACGGCACGACGGCACGGTCACTGCATTATCTGTTGACCGTCAGCCGCACTGGGTGTCAATGGAATCAACACAGTGGAACTCCCCTCAAAACCCTCAGGTCGGTGACCGGGTTCGCAATTAAGAGCTTCTCCCCCATAGCTCGCGGACCCGAAAACTCCCAGTTCCCCAAACGACAATTCAACTTCGAATAATCGCAGAGTGGATGAAGGTGAGAGCTCATCCATGTCATCTGGCCGAGGATGGTCTGTAGACACTGTCTTATTCGAAGTCCCTGGGCCGTTGCCTGATTGGCGCGGCCCGCGAGTACATCGCTGCTTTCGCGACTATCGAAGCAGCACACCAATTCACTCCTGCAGGGTGACCGTGATCTGGCGGCTAACCGGATCACAACATCGAAACCTGACGGCTATCAGGAATCGGTGGCAGCTCCGCTGGCAAGTTCCAGTCGACTCGGAACAAGCCTGTCGTCTGCAATATCAGTCTCTAAATCAGAACGTTTATCAAGGAT
This sequence comes from uncultured Planctomycetaceae bacterium, assembly GCA_964386705.1. Lineage (GTDB taxonomy): Bacteria > Planctomycetota > Planctomycetia > Planctomycetales > Planctomycetaceae > AM-0621. Next base: position 14,712 of record CAYLTY010000185.1, on the reverse strand, counting down.
CTCACACACATGTTGCGCAAACTTCTCAATGACGAAGCTGGTTTCATCGTTTCCGCCGAGCTGATGCTCGTGATCACCCTGGCTTTCTGCGCCGCTGCAGTTGGCTGGTCGGCTGTCCGCGACGCGTTGGTCAACGAACTGAACGACGTTTCGCACGCTATTGGCGCTGTCAGCCAGAGCTACAACGTCACGGGTTTCCAGAAGGCTAAGACTGTTGGCGTTCACGCTCGTTGCAGCGGTTTCGGCTTCAATGACGACGCCGACGAATGCGACTGCAAGATCATCGAGTACGTCGATGTCTGCGGTAAGGACGATCCAAGCACCGGCGCTGACGAGTAATACAGCCCGCTGCTGATCAATCGCCACGCTTTGAATGGCGATCGAATCCTGTCCGGGGAGTCGCACTTGTGATTCCCCGGATCTCTCCTGGACGCTCTCCGAGACCCCCTCTCACGTGCTTTTGGGTTTTGGAAGCAGTGATCCGAACAGGTACAGGTGCCTGTTCTTCACACCCGCAACCTCTCAATCAGTATTGGTATACCCCCATGCGTAAGCTGCTGAACGATGAAACTGGTTTTGTTGTTTCCGCCGAGCTGATGCTCGTTATCACCCTGGCGTTCTGCGCCGCTGCAGTTGGCTGGTCAGCCGTCCGTGACGCGTTGGTCAACGAACTGAACGACGTTTCGCACGCGATCGGTGCTGTCAGCCAAAGCTACAACATCACCGGCTTCCAGAAGGCCAAGGCTGCTGGCAATCACGCTAGCTGCAGCGGTTCTGGTTACAATGACGACGCCGATGAATGTGACTGCAAAGTCATTGAGTACGTCGACGTTTGCGGTAAGGACGATCCAAGCACCGGCGCCGACGAATAAGTTGGTACGCTGCTAGGTCTGTAGTAATTCTCGATCGGGCGATGATCTTCATCGCTCAAAGGGTAGCAACAACACACTCGGGGTGGTCGCCTTAGATCACTCCGAGGATCTACCCAAAGTTAGCCGTCTCTCTCGTCTTCGTCAGTCATTGCATCGTTCAGGCTTACTTCGCCCGTGACACCTTCACCGCTCACGGCCACTCCACTCGAGCTGCTCTCGCAGCAAATCCTCCGGATCGACTCCCTCTAGATCCACAATCCTCAATCACACTCCTGTTCGTTCTTCATTCTCCACACCATTGGCTCGTTCTGGTCGCTCACTCCAACTCGCTCACCACTCGTCTTGCCCGTCTCTTTTCTCACCATTTCACTTTGTGCGCGGACACTGGCCTTTCACCTTGGCATCGGCGCGTCTACGCATCTTTTCTCAAAGGATGTTTCCATGCTCGCTCGTCTTATCCGCGATGAAAACGGTTTCATTGTTTCTGCTGAATTGATGCTCGTCATTACTTTGATGTTCTGTGCGGCAGCAGTTGGCTGGTCGGCCGTCCGAGATGCTCTCGTTAATGAACTGAATGACGTATCGCATGCGATCGGTGCAGTCAGTCAAAGTTACAATGTGACTGGCTTTAAGAAGGCTCGCAGTGGTTGCGGTTGCGAAGTTCATGCTCGCTGCTCCGGCTTCGGATTCAATGACGACGCCGATGAGTGCGATTGCAGGATTATCGAATATGTCACCGTGTGTGGTAAGGATGATCCCAGCACCGGCGCCGACGAGTAAACCGGGAGTCACTGGGCCATGTTCACACGATTCCGACACGACGATCACGGCATGCTGATCTCCGCCGAAATGATACTAGGAATCATGATCCTCTTCAGCGGTACCGTGATTGGAATTGGTACTGTTCGCGACACGATCATTGAGCGAACCAAGGGAGCACCGGATGTCGAACAGACATCGCTCTCCACTGGTGACGGGCTAAGTCACTCAATCGCCATCCGTGATGCGAACACGCCTCGCTGAACCAGGAGCGAGTAAAAGCAATCAGGGGCAGCTTCTGAGGTTGTTCTCACTCGCGTGAGAGCACCACAGAAACTGCCCCTGCTGTTTTGAACTGCAACTTTTCAGATGCTGCTAGTCGTTGCGGAGCGAGACGCCCATCTCCGTGAGCCTCTGGCGGATCTCGTTCAGCGAAGTGACACCGAAGTTCCGGACGGAGAGCAGTTCTTCCGGGCTGCGATTCATCAATTCGCCGATAGTCGCGATGCCCAGACGCGAAACGCACTTGCGAGAACGCACCGACAGATTCAGATCGCTGACCGGGTTATCGAAGATTGCCTTCTGTTCGTCGCTGAGGTCCTCGCGACGAAGTTGAGTCGGAATCGACTTCTTGTCGGCGATGTTTTGACCAACATGTAGGCCCTTCGCCTCGAGGATGATCTTCACTTCCTTAAGTGACGTTTCACCAAAGTTTCGGCTGGCCAGCAGTTCTGCTTCGGAAATCCGGGTCAGGTCGCCCAGCGTGCGGATTTCCAGGCGTTCGAGACAGTTGCGGCTGCGTGCCGACAGCTCGAAGTCGGAGATCGGGGTGTTGAGCATTTGATCGGCTTCGCGTTGTTCGCGCACGATTTCTTCGTCGAACACCATGTCGCCAGCCGATTCAATGTCCTTCAGGTAAAGCAGCGCTCGTGGATTGGTCGGATCGCTTTCCAGTACGCGGCGGAAGCAGAACGCCGCGCAGTCGTAACGCTCCATGTCCTCGTACAGCAGGCCCAGGTTCAGCAGGGCCGCGACATAAAATGGAGGCTTCGACAGCGAACGCTCGTAAAGCTGAATCGCTTCTTCATCGTTGCCGTAGGTCGCGTTCAGGTTCGCCAGTCGGAACAAGGCGCCTGAGTGCCGCGGGTCCATGTCGACGGCACGCTCGAAGTATTCAATCGCGCCGAACGTGTCTCCCCGATCGGCCATGACGCAGCCCATCTGGTAGGAGTATTCCGCTCGGGAAACGGCGTTACGCGAGTGGGCGCGCATCAGCTTTTCAGCTTCATCGACGCGGCTCGCCAGACGCATCGCGCCGGCTTGAGCCAGGACGGACTCAATCGCGTCGAACCCATTCTTTTCGGCATCCTGGAATGCCGCCAGAGCTTCCTCGAAACGCTCCTTCGCCTGCAGCGACTTACCGCGATAGTAGTCCGCCCAGCCGTTCTTCTTCACTCGCTCCAGATATTCTATGGCTTCGACGTGGCGCGCGAGGAAATACGCGGCGATACCGGCAGCCGCCAGGTCGCGCTCTCCGGCTTTGCCGGCGCCATCAACTCGTTCCTGCAGTTGATGATAGGCCTGCTTCACGTCGCGCGGATTATTGGAAACCGCGCGACGGAGTTCAGACACCTCCGCACTGCCAAACGAACTGCTTTCCAGCAGCAATCGAGAAACGTCGACCGGAGTATCAAAGGCCATGCAGGCGACCTCCAAAGCTGACTCAACTGTTTCGCGCCAGAAAAAACCAGCCGGGATATCAAAGAGGACACCCCGGCCAGGCACCAATCAGAGGTCAGCAAGACAAACAATATCGCAGCACAAACTGTAAACAGCGGTCTGGTGCTCTCGGCACAAGGCGAGCACCATCAAGCTGACTGCGTGCGAGAAAAACTGCCGCCACCAGACATCAGACGAGAGTGAGGATCACTCTTCGGGGATGTAAGGCAACAGGGCGATGAAACGAGCCCGGATCACAGCGAGGCGAACTGCACGGTGCCACTTGGCGCTGGTGCCGGTGCGACGACGGGGCAGAATGCGGGCGTTGCGGTCAATCAAGGTCCGCAGAGTCTTCAAATCTTTGTAGTCGATATATACGGGACGCGGGGACTTCTTTGGTCCTTCGGGGCAGAAGCGGCAGGTCAGCTTCTTCTTCAGGCGAGCCTTCTTCTTGCGGCGTTTCTTGAGTTCTTGAGGCGTGAGTCGAGTCATCTTGGTACCTTCTGTCGAATAAAATGTTCGATTCGATGGAACACTGTTCGGCCGCTCAAGTTTTGAGCGTTAACAGATGTCAGACGATCCGGACAGATGCGGTCGTCTGCGAATCTTGCGGGGGCTAACGGCCGCCCGGCGAAGAACCCGCATTATGGAACGGGCGGAAATTCCATGCAACTGAGCCGTTCTTCGGTCTCCCGTGCGGAGCTCCACCGTTGTTTTGACGCAACATCCACCCACAGTCGCGTGGTGCTGCGGCAACATTCCGCCGCCCCGCTGTGCGAGTCGTAAACTTCGTCGAACGCTACGTTTTTCGAGGGTTTACAGCGCCGCGCGGCGGAACGTACGAGTTGGTTTACGGGCTGGCATCGCATTTGAAACAGATCGGCTTCCAGTTGTTTCATCTCTTGTTCGATGCCGGGACGCAACATGCCGAAGCCGTTAATCGCTGTGATGAGTCAGCGCGGAAACTGGACGAATCAGATTTCCGTGGGTTGCCCGAACTATGAAATCGTCACTTTCAACAGTCTGGACGATCTCCTACGCGGCACTCAGCAGTGCACACCTGCTGCGACGATCACAGACCTCCGAGGCCCATTGCTGGGCGGCGGTCACGTGCAGGAGTCTCAACTCGGCCGCTTGCGGGATCGGTTGGGGACAGCACCCATCGCGCTGCTGACGGACGATTCGTGCCCCGAGCCTCTGGAACGTCGCGCCCTCTACAGCGGTATCCTGCACCTGACCGGTGAAGTGACTGTTGAGAGTGTCCTTCAATGGCTGGAAGGAAATGTGCCGGCCGACACTGCTGAACCCGAGAAGGCGGAACCGCAGTTCGTCACCTTGGACGACGCTCACGCGGAACCGGGCGCCGTGATGGCTGGAATCTCGCGGCGTTTCGAGACCTACACCCCACAAATCAAACGTATGCTGGAGGACTTGGCGATTGCCGCCGAAAAGGATGTCACGCTGTTGCTCATCGGTGAAACGGGTTCGGGCAAGACATTCTTGTCGAACCTGATCCACGAAGTTTCGCCGCGGCGCGACCAGCCGTTCATCACGGTGGCCTGCGGTGCGTTGCCGGGCGACTTGATCGAAAGCGAACTCTTCGGACACGTGAAGGGCTCGTTCACGAGTGCTCACGCCGACAAAGACGGCAAGTTCATCGCGGCAGGTAAGGGAACGATCCTGCTCGACGAAATTGACGTTCTCAGTCCCGAGCAACAGGTCAAACTGTTGCGGGTGATTGAAACCGGCCAGTTCGAGCAGGTCGGCTCGAACCGCACCCTGACGTCGCAGGCCAGGCTGGTGGTCGCGAGCAACCTGGCTTTGGAACCTCTAGTAAAACAGGGCAAGTTCCGTCCTGACTTGTACTATCGGTTGAGCATGTTGAAGTTCGATCTGCCGCCGTTGCGACAGCGGAAGCCGGACATCAAGCCGCTCGCCCGTCGGTTCATTCAGGCCAAGGCCAAGAAGCACAACATGTCGATCGTGCGGATCGAACAGGAGTTCTTTGACGCTCTGTTCTCCTACCCGTGGCCGGGCAATGTCCGCGAGTTGGAGTATGCCATCGAGAAGTCGGTGATCTACTGCCGTGACGGCGTGCTGCGAGCCACTCATCTGGCTCCGCACATCGTCGCGGGAGTCGCCGGGCCGACGAATGATCCCAGCGTGCAACTGGAGTCGACGAAGGCGACTCAGGTGAAAGGTACCGCGTTGGAACATCAAGTTGCGGCGACCGAGAAGGATGTCATTGAGCATGCTCTGCTAAGGAACAACTTCAATCGCACGAAGACAGCAAAGGAGTTGGGAGTCAGTCGAGTCACGCTCTACAACAAGATGAAGCGTTACGGCATCGACTAGCGGCACGTGGCGGCACCTTCGTCTGCCAAGCATTGAGAATGCACACGTTCGCAGTCTTCAACCGCGGTTCGATTTGACCTATCACTCTCGTCTTCCGGGACACGCGTTCGCAGCGCTGGCTGCCGGGTGTTCCGTCTTCCTGCCTGTCGACGAATTCGAGTGTTGGTCATGAACTCACCGCGTCATTGGATCATTCTCGGGGCGATTCTGGCCTCGATCAGCGTTGTGCTGGGAGCGTTTGGGGCTCACGGACTCGAATCGACGTTGGCCGCGAAGTACGCCAACGAGACCCGCGACATCGCTGGATTCACCGTGCCGGCCAGTTACAAGTACGTGCAGGACTGGATTACCGCCTCACGCTATCAGATGTATCACGCGCTCGGGCTGATCCTGCTCGGAATCCTGAGCACCAATCCGGCGACTCGCAGTCAGAAGATTGCTGCTTGGTCCTTTGTGCTGGGTATCCTGTTCTTCTGCGGTAGCTTGTATGTGTTGGTCCTGACCGGCATGCCCTGGCTGGGTGCGATCGCTCCCATTGGCGGGACATTGATGATCGTTGCCTGGATCGCGTTTGCCTTCGGTGCCGCTCGCTCGCGCGAGTTCACAGCAGGCGCGAACTAGATCAGTCCTTCTCTCGAAGGCAGAGGATATCGGCAGCATGTTCACAGGATTGGTTGAAGGTCAGGGTTTCGTGCGTCGGCTGGAGCCACAAGGCGATGCACTGCGGCTGGATATCGAAACGCCCGACGACTTCACCGGGCTGGCAATTGGCGACAGCGTGGCCATCAACGGCTGCTGCCTGACCGTGATTGAATTGGCCGGACCGATCGCAGCGTTTCAGGCGGGAACGGAAACTCTTTCCAAGACCAACCTGGGACGCATTCAAGTCGGAGATCGAGTTAACCTCGAACGCTCTTTGCGCGCCGATGGACGCCTCGGCGGTCACATTGTGCAAGGGCACGTGGACGGAGTTGGCGAGGTCGCCGAAATCAATCGCGACGGCGAATGGGTCACCATGTGGTTCCGGCTGCCGCCTCAGCTCGCGAAGTTTCTGGTTCCGAAAGGTTCAGTCGCGGTTGACGGCATCAGCCTCACCGTCGTGAACGCCGACCCTGACAAATTCAGCGTCGCGCTGATTCCCCACACTCTAGAAGTCACCACTCTCGGAACGCGCGCCGTCGGCGATGTGGTGAATCTCGAAACGGACATCCTCGGTAAGTACGTCGAACGCCTGCTCTCCGCACGATTCGGTGATAGTCGCTGACGCAGTGTTCAAGACGAGCTCGAATGCGAGTGCGCGCTGCTGCCGAACCCGCCGCGGCTGGAACTGGAAGCGTGTGACGTCGAACTGTGGCTCGACGAGCTATGGCTGGGACTGGAATGGCTTGTCACATGCGATGAGGTACTCGGCGAGTGCACGTGCTGAGTCGACGAACTCGTGTGTGGTGTCGTATGCGGCGGAGTCGCGTGCGCGGGCGCCGAAGTGGTGTGACTTGAGCCGGACATCAGCCCGGATCGCGACAATCGACCGGCGGCAAATGGGATCAGTGGCGACAACGGCGAGTAGCCTCCGGTGTGATGGTGCGTTATGTGCGAATGGTGCGTCGTCGAATGTGTGCCATCGCCGTGCTCGCCGTTCACGATGACTTCGCACGGCTGCTTGTCAGGATTCGCGGGATCTGGCTGCGAACAGTCTTCCGCCGTGACGGGGCGATTCGCTGCTACCCTCGTGCCAGGAACGGTCGTTGATCGCGGAAACGGCGTGGCATGTCCCGGTGCGGGCGCGCTGTCCTGACAACCGGTGAGAAGCGTTGATGAAATCAACACCAGCTGGACTGAACGGCTCAGTCGCGATGGCCGTTCGCTGGAATCTTCAGTCTGTTCGCTGACATGACGAGTTGTCATGACGTGCCTTTGCAAAGAAGTGTGAGTGCCGTGTGTCTCAGGCGGCACTAACCGTGAACGACCAATCCGGCCACATACGCGATACCGAGCAGTAGAGCGGCGACCACGATCGCCACGGCGGTATTGCCTTTGTTGAGCTGCTCCTGGACATCGATCTTGCTGGTGACGAAATCAAAGGCGAAGTAGCCGATCAGCATCAGCACGATGCCGACCAGGCCATAGCTCATCGAATTCACGATACCTGTCAGCAAGACGGTCATGTCCACAACTGGCCTCTTTCAGTTCAGTTCGATACGGCGATTGACAGCAACGAACCATCAAATGCGGCGACCGCTGATAAGCTGCATTTCTGCAAAAAGCTCAGCAACGGCCGTCAGTAAATGATTGACGCGAACACCTGGAACGCACGAATCAGGCGAACGGTTCAATCCCGGTTTCAAAATTTTTGATGCTCATTTGGCCGGCAAGTTCGGCACATACCCGCGCAGAATTGCGACGCGATCTGGTGGTGTCAGTCCTTTGGCATCTGCCGACTCACGCACCGGTGCGCCCTTGCCGGCGCGGGTTGTCTGAGTCGCGATCACCTGCAGAACGGTGCCACGGAAGATTGGATCATCGACCGCCTTCGCGAAAGCGAACGCCTCCGGCCACTTGTTCTGAGCCACCAGACGCGACACCAGTTGCAGCGACGCGTCCTGCTGCCACGGTGTGTCACCCATGCTCTTGCCGAAGTTGAGATACGCCTTCAGCGCCTGAGCAGCCTTGGCGGGTTCTGTTGGCAGAATGCGTTCGGCCTCCAGTTTGTAGAAGGCCCGGTGAGCACGGTTCGCGTTGAGTTTTTCAACAGCCACTGCTTGCTCAACGGCATTCACTTTGTCCGACTGACCAGCGGCTTTGTAGTAGCTGTGCACGACGGACGGCATCGACGTCTCGAACCATGGCTCGCGTCCGGCGATTTCTCCAAAGGTCACGCGTCCGCTGATCTCGGTCCACACGGCATCCACCAGTCCCCAGTTGCAGGCGGCTTCAAGCAGCTTCGACTCCAGATCCATTCGCCGCGAGGCACTCTCGGCGAGGGCGGCTGTGTTCTTGCGATACTGACGAAACGCGGCATCGACCTCAGGGCCAGATTTCAGCTTCAGGACCGTTTTCAGATCATTCTGAATCGCGGTGTCACCGAGTTGCTTGATGAGGTTGGCCGGTTGTTCGGCCAGCGCGGGACTCGGTGCACTGGCACGTGCAAGATCCAGCGACTTCGACAACGTCTTCCACGCCTCTGCAGGCTGGCCCATCGCCGCTTGAGCATGAGCCACTTCCGCACTCGCGATCGCGTCACTGCCGAGCTGTGACACGTCTGCCAGGTTCAGATTGTAGATGCCTTTCATATCAGGCACGGTGGACGTTGGCGGAATGGTAAGCGCCGCGTGAACTTCAACAGCCTGCTGAAGTTCCGCGTTGGCGAGATCGGCTTTGCCTTGTACGTGGTGGAGATGGGCTAATCGCGCCAGCACATTCGCCTTGCGGGCCGGTGGCAGCCCGGCGATTTCTTTTTGCACCGCCGCGAGGTCATCACCCTTCCAGGCGAGTGCCTCGGCCCAGGCTCCAACGCAGTCTGCAATCGCTTCAGGAGTCGGGGCGGAACGTGCCCAGGCCAAGGCTTTTTCTGCGTGGCCGTTGAATGCCAGCAGGAATGTGACTGATACCCACGGGGCGTGTTGCACTCGTGTGGGGCGCAGCTTGGCGAGTTGGTCGAAGTTGGAACTGCGCAGCAAGTCGGTTCGCAGCAAGGTCTCAACCTGCTGTTCGGATTCTTCTGAATTCCCGCGTTCCGCGACCAGAGGTTTGGCTTCCTCGACACGGTCAAGCACAACCAGCAATGCAGACAGGCGAATGGCGGCTTCCAACGGCATGGTGCCCAACAATGGAGCTTGCTTCATCAGCTCCAGAGCTGCGTCGGCGGATGCTTTGGCCTCGGCGGTTCGCCCGGCTTCCAGGTGCTTCCAACCCATGATGGTGGTGGGAATCAACCCGAAATACTTCAACTGCGAGCCGCCCAGCTTTTCGATCTGATCAACGTGCTCCTTGACCGCATCAGCCTGGCCGATCGATGCATAGGCCTCAGCCACGAGGCGCCGACAGTACGGCTTCTGGCTGGCAGCTTCGGGATCAAGCGCAGCTCCGATCATCGCTTTGAAGCCATCGGCACGCAGTTGATCGGGCGTGAGTTGCACGACCTTCGGAGGTGTGACCGTGTTGGTCGAAGTGCCGGGATCCTGCGTCGAAGTCGTATTACCCGGATTCTCGACATTGGTGTTGTTGGTATTCGACGTAATGGTCGGCGCTGCCGGCTTTGAGAGGTCGTCAGCCAGTTTGCCCGACTGAGAGCTATTCATCAGCGCCCAGCCCAAAATAGCTCCGCCGACAACAATGATACCGCCGCCGATGTACACCACCGGAGGAATCGGCTTCCGGGCGGTTTTCATCGCTGGTACTTCAGCGCTCCGGCCTGTGGCGGGGGCTCCGGCAGGTTTGTCGTCAGTTTGCGGGGCTTCTGGATCCTGAGCCGTGAACAGAGGCATCAGGCACTTTTCGTTGGCGCAGCGAACCTCTTTGCCGATGACGTCCTTGCTCCAGAAGCCGGGCGTTTCACACATCGGGCAAAGGACTCGGAACAGCTTACCCTTGCCCGGTTTGGCCAACAGTTGAATAGCCTTGCGCGAGGACATCGTGTTGGCGACGCCGAACGGATCGTCCGCGTCGTCGGCTTTAGCGGCCTTCTTGGGTTCGGCAGCCTTCTTGGTCGGTGCAGCAGCTTTAGGGGCTGAGGGAGATGGCTTGGCTCCGGGCTTGCCCTTCATCGACGCGCCGCAGAATGGGCATTCGGTCGCATCATCATCCAGAACGGATTGACCACACGAAGGGCAGGCAGGCAGCAACGACATAACGTCCTCTGATGGGATTGAGCGGAAAGTTCAAGCCGCAGATGGGTGCGAGTCGACTTCAGCAGTGAATACTGGACTGTTTACAGGTTAATGTGCAACGTCCGCGTTGAGCACTGAATTCGCTGCTTGTTCGCGTTTCTTCCAGTCCGTAAGCTGAATTGGCTCAACCGACCCTGTCGAAAATGTTCGTATGAACCGGCTCATCCATCCCCTGCGAAAAGCGGTGCTCTGCGTGGCGGCCCTGTGCTGTTCCGCGTTGGCAGGCCACTACTCCGCAGACGCTGGCGAGCCGCGAATGCCATTAGAGTCCGGTCCTGCCGCCGGGGCGACGGTGCATCAGTTCTTCGTCCGGGCCGTCACTGGTCCGCATCGCAACCGTTCCATCTGCTACGTCTGCCGTTACGGCGATCGCCCGGTGGTGATGGTTTTTCTGCAGGGCGTGGATCCGAACGTCGCCAAGCTGCTGAAAGTCATCGACCAGGCGGCAGATGCGGGGCGAGCCGAGGGAATTCGCAGTTTCGGCGTGCTGGTCAGCGATGATTCCGGCAAGGTGGTTTCGACGCTGCAGACGATGGCCTTCGACGAGAAAATCGAACTCCCGCTGACCGCCGCAACAACGGCGATTGCCGGACCATCCTGCCACAACCTGCATCCTGACGCTACGACGACGATCGTGCTCTACCGCAACCAGAAAGTGGTTTCGACGAGCGCCTTTCGTCGGGGCGAACTGACTGACGCTGCCATTGAGACGGTAGAAGGCCGCTTGCGTCAGTTCGTCGTGCCAGAGCGAGACTAGATCATGCCGCGTATCTTCATTCCGCCGTCCTTGCGATCGTTTACGGGCGGCGTTCAGGAAGTCGAAGTCGACGGCCAGACGGTTCGCAGCTTGATCACGAACCTCGACGAAAAGTTTCCGGGCTTTCGCGATCGCCTTTGCACGGACGATGCGCTGCGAACGGGCCTCAGCGTGTCCATTGATGGCCGTGTCACGAGCCTTGGTCTCTATCAGAAAGTGGCTCCCGAAAGCGAAGTCCACTTCATTCCCGCCATCGGGGGGGGCTGAGGCTGGTCGGACTTATTCCGCTTTCACGCTGTAGACCAGCAGGCGGTCCATGTCGCGCAGGAAGAGCTTGCCGCGAGCGACAACCGGGTGAGCCCAGGTTGGACGACCGCTGCGGTCTCGCTGCTCGAAGCGACCCTTTTCGACGTAGCGGTTCGAGTTGACCTCTACCAGTGCTACCGGTCCGTCCTCGCTTCGCATGTAGATGTGGCCGTCAGCGACCGTCAGCGACCCCTTTCCGACCGAGCGGTTCTTCCATTTCACATTTCCGGTAGCCAGGTCCAGGCAGGTCAAAATCCCAGGGTCGTTGGAGCCATAAACGCAGCCATCGATAGCAACCATGCCACCGTGATGGTTCTTCATCTCATCCGTGCGATACCCAACCTGAGATGAGGTCTGCCCACCTCGTGACACCAATCGAAACATGGCTCCACCAGTATTGTACCCGGAAGAACTGAAGAGCATGCCGTTGTGATACATCGGTGAGGAACAGTTCGCCGTCCCGTTCGAGGATTCGCGTTGCCCCCACATCGGGTTTCCGTCCGAGGCTCGCACGCCAACCACTCCCGCCGACGTAAAGTTCACGTATTGGCGCACTCCGCCCACATCAATCGCAATCGCCGAAGAATAGGAGGCCTGAGGATTGCTGGGCACGGGGGCACGCCAGATCGGGCGGCCCGTGTTCTTGTTGAGAGCTACCATCGTCGCATCGCGACCGCCCGGGGTGCAGATCAGCTTGTCGCCATCAATCAGTACGGACTCGCTGATACCCCATTGGATGTTTCGACCGCCGAACGTCTCCAGAATGTTGAGGTTCCACTTCTTGTTACCGTTCGACGTCTCCAGCGCGGCGAGATCTCCGTTGGCGCCCAGCACGTAGACGGTGTCACCATCGACCGTTGGAGTTCCGCGCGGTCCATTGCCAGTTCCTTCACGAAATCCTCGACCGGTTCGAGTCGACCACAGTTTGTCGCCACTCTGGATGTCCAGCGCGGTGACCACTTCGTCATCGCCTTGATTACCCATCGTGATGACTCGACCGTCAGCAACCGCAACGGTCGAATAACCCTCGCCCAAGCCGTTAACGCGCCAAGCCTGCTTCGGGCCGTCTTCAGGCCACTCTTTCAGCAGTCCGGTTTCGCGAGAAATATCGTCCCGATTTGGGCCTCGGTATTGGCCCCAGTCGCCACCACCCTCGGCTGCTGCAGCGGGTTGCGAGTTTCGAGAAGCAGACTTCGTTCCGGCATTATTGGCCGGAACTCTAGCGGCCGGAGTTCGCGGAGCAGGGGCGGGCGTGGGAGTCGCGGCAGGCTTTTGAGCAGCAGGAGTTTCCGCCGGTGTTGGCGTCGGCTTGGCCGCTTCTGACTCACCTTTCTTGGCGATCAGCCGCGAGGCCGTGGTGCCTGTGTAGATCACTGTGACCTGCTGCCCGACTTCCAGTTGCGCAGCCAGAGCTTTATCCCCGTCCAGACTGACCTGAGCCGTCCGCGAGATCGTGAACGAACGGTTGGTGCCTTTGACCTTGTCCTTGATGGTGACGCGGTTGTTTGCGCTGTCCATCACCACAATGGTGCCCATCGCGCTGTCTGCCCAGGCGAACGCGGGCGACAAACCAACAAGAACCAAAAGAGCGACAATTAAAGTCTTCGAACGCATGCGATGGCTCCGAGCGAGATGCCTGATTTCTAACGTGCCTCATCTCTCGCTGAGAGATGCCAGTTTCGGAGTTGATCTTTCAGAGGAAAATCAGGCCAGACGTCTTTTCGCATTCGCTCCACGCGAGCACTACGCTGGCTCCCGGAACTTGAAGCGTTTGCTTTGGCGGAAGAACTCCAGCGGGTTGTCGTAGACGATCTTGCGGATTTTGGCTTCCGTGTAACCGCGTTTGCGCATTTCCTGGATGAAGTCCGGCACGGCGGTGGGGTTGGACGGACCCCAGTCGCCGGCTGAGTTCACCATGATCTTGTCGTCGCCGACCATCTCGATGATGTCGACGGCGCGGGACGGCGTGCACTTCGTGACAGGGTAAAGCGTCATCGCGCACCAGAAGCCGTGCTCTTTCGCGACTCGCACGGTGTGCTCTTCGACGTGGTCAATCAGCACGCGTTCGGGCTTGATGCGGGGATCGTCACGCAGCATGTCGACGATCATCCGCGTGCCTTTGTATTTGTCGGCCAGATGCGGCGTGTGAATGAGGATCAGCTCGTCAGTCTTGAGAGCCAGTTCCATGTGCTCCCAGAAGATCTGAGCTTCGTTCTTCGTATTCTTGTTGAGGCCGATCTCGCCAATACCCAGCACGTTGGGCTTGTCGAGGAATTCAGGCACCATCGCGATGACTTCGCGGGACAGGCTGATGTTCTCTGCTTCTTTGGCGTTGATGCACAGCCACGTGTAGTGCTGGATGCCAACGCTGGCGGCGCGCTTGGGCTCGAACTCGGTGAGCTGGCGGAAATAGTCACGGAAGCCGTCGACGCTGCCGCGGTCGTAGCCAGCCCAGAAGGCGGGTTCGCTCATGGCAACGCAGCCCATGCGAGCCATGCGTTCGTAGTCGTCGGTCACGCGAGAAACCATGTGGATGTGCGGGTCGATGTAGTACATATGCGGGCTGACCAGTCAGAGGTGATTTGTTCGAGGCAGTAGCACAGAGGGTTTCGACTCAGCGTGCGCCGGGGCGAGCCCACTTCTCGTCATAGGTATCGCTGAAGAGCAGTTGCAGTTGCTCGGCCCGGTTCTTCTGCTGAGTTGCCAGGATCTCCAGCGTCTTCTGAATGCGCTGGCGGCGAGGGTCCTGAGCGACTGTATCGGCGCTCGTCGCTCGGTCGAGGCGGTCGAGGGACGCCGCAACTTCCAGCAGTTTGGCTCGCATGTCGAGGAACACCTGATCCAGAATCTGGGGCGCGGATTGGATGGCGGGCATGGCGGTTACTCGTCAAAGGGGCAGACGTTACGAATCGAGGGAGCCAGCTTGAGGGCACCCTCAATATGAGTGTAACCGGCTTCGGTCTCAGAGCCATATTGACGCTATTTGAATGCAGGGATACCGTCACGCTCCCTTCCGCCTGGCGCTGAGGCTCGTTCGTCTGTTCGTCATTGCGCACAG
>CAYLTY010000184.1:0-17101 GCA_964386705.1 uncultured Planctomycetaceae bacterium | reverse complement strand
CAAGGGAGCGATTCCCTACGGCGATCATCACCCGTGGATTGAGACCCACGACGACAACGGCAAGTGCGGCATGGCCGCCGTCTTGTTCAACCTGCTCGGCGAAGCGAAAGGCGCGGAGTTCTTTTCGCGCATGAGCGTTGCCTCTCACGGATCCGAGCGAGACACTGGCCACACCGGCAATTTCTTCAACATCCTGTGGTCAATGCCGGGAGTCGCTCAGTCCGGCCCCCATGCGACCGGGGCGTGGATGAACGAATTTGGTACCTGGTATTTCGACCTTGCTCGGCTCTGGGACGGCACCTTTCTTCACCAAGGCCCTCCGGAGAATGAGCACGACAGCTACGCAGGCTGGGACTGCACCGGCAGCTATCTGCTGGCCTATGCGATGCCGCTGAAGAAGATTTATCTAACGGGCAAACGCCCGGGTATCGCCCCGCAGCTCGATGCCGCAGCAGCACAAGCACTCATCAATGATGGCCGTGGCTGGAGCAACAAGGACCGCAACAGCGCCTATGGCAAACTCAGCACAGACCAGCTTCTGGAAGGCCTTGCCAGTTGGTCGCCAGTGGTCCGCGAGCGGTCCGCGATGGTACTGGGCCGCCGCAACGAGGTTCCAATTCCAGCCCTGCTTAAGATGCTTGAGTCTCCTCGCCTCGAATCCCGCTACGGTGCCTGTCAGGCACTGATCGTCCTGCGCGGACGTGGAGCACCGGCCGTCGAATCACTGCGGACACTCTTGGCGGACAAGGATCTCTGGTTGCGCATCAAGGCAGCCGAGGCCCTCGCCAGGATCGGCAAACCAGCCACGCATACAGTGCCAGTCATTCTGGAACTGCTGGCTCAGGTCGATAAGGAAAACGATCCGCGCGGCATGCAGCAGCGGTATCTCACCTTCGCCCTGTTTGATAACCATGACGGGATGCTTGCCCGATCGCTGGATGGAGTTGATACCGAGGCACTCTACAAGGCCGTTCGGGCCGGGCTTACGAATCAGGACGGCCGCGCCCGGAGCAGCATCGGCTCCGTCTATCGGAATCTCTCCTCCGAGAAGATCAAACCCTTGCTCCCCGCGATCCATCAGGCGGTCATCGAACCAGCCCCCAGCGGAGAGATGTTTGCCGATTCGATCCGTGTGGAGGGACTTCGCCTGCTGGCGAAGCATCGGATCGAAGAAGGCATCAGCGCCTGTGTGAAGTACACGCGAGATCAGAATCCCTGGAATAGCCAGACGCGGACCCCAGAATTGATGACGGTTCTGTTGAGCTACGGGGCTCATGCGAAGACGGTCATTCCAGAACTGACAAAGATCGCCGACTACTTTGAAAAGGACGAAATGAACTTCCCGCCAGAGCTGATGCGCATGAAGGCAAAGTCTGTCCGTGAGACGATCCGCGCCATCGAGGCGATGACGGATGCACCGGAACTTATCCGGCTCAAATAGAAACCCGTGGGCAAGTCCGTTGCGAGGATCACGATGAGAAACCTTCGACTGGCGGTTGAATTGGGCAGACGCATTTTCACGGTCCACGGAACAGGCCATATGATTCTGGCGGCACTGATTTCGGCTCTGCTAGTCGGCACGGCCTCGGCAGAACTCGGTGACCCGGCACTGCCCGGACATCATCCGCTGACTCAGGCTCAGGCGGGGAGTTTGTTGATCTCTGAGCTGCGTTGTGCGGCGTGTCACGGGGGCGTCGAGCGAGGTTCCGTGCCAGACAAGATAGCACCGGATTTGAGCGAGGTTGGGGCACGTGTCTCACCGGAATACCTGCGGCGATATCTCGCGTCGCCGTTGTTGGCTCATCCGGGGACAACGATGCCGGACGTGTTGGCGTCGTCGCAACCGGAGACGGATCGTGATCGCATCGCTGAGGCGTTGACTCACTTTCTAGTTTCGCAGTCGAAGGCCGTCTTTCAGACGGACGCGCCGCAGCAAGTCGATCGGCAGCACGGCAAGGCGCTGTTTCATTCGGTCGGCTGCGTGGCGTGTCATGGTCCGAAAGAAGCACTCGACGGCTCACTTCAAAAACCGAAACGCAACGACGAGGAAGACGACGAAGACGACAAGGCACTCGCCGCGAAGAAGGCCGTCAAGCCGCTGGCCGTGACGCTGGGGCATGTCGGATCGAAGTACAGCGTGAAGTCGCTCAGCGAGTTCCTGTTTCAGCCGCTTCGAGTCAGAAGCTCGGGGCGAATGCCGGACATGAAGCTGACTCCCGCCGAGTCACTCGCGATTGCCAGTTATCTGATGGAAGCGCAGGCACCGCCAGGAAAAGCATTGGTTCCCGAGGCGACGCTCGTGGCGAAAGGTCGAAAGCACTTTCAGGAATTGAACTGCGCGGCGTGTCACTCACTCCCCGGCATCGCGGCGGCTCCAGCGGTTGGTTCGTTGAGAACTGCGGATCTGACTCGCGGTTGTTTGTCGAAGACGAGTGGTCGCAGCCCTCGCTTCTACCTCGAAGAGACTCAGGTCAAGGCAATCATCGTAGCGCTGCGAGAAGAACCGACTGCCGACTCGGACAAAGTTGTGGTGGCGAAAACGCTGACTGCATTTCACTGCGTCGCCTGTCATGTCCGCGACGACTTTGGCGGCGTGCATGACGCACACAACCCGTTCTTTGCGGGGAGCGAATTGAAGCTCGGTGATGACGGTCGAATCCCGCCGCCGCTCACGTTGGTGGGAGCAAAACTACAACCCGCCTGGATGAAGAAGGTGCTCTTCGACGGCGAAAGCGTGCGTCATTACATGGCGACGCGGATGCCTCAGTACGGCAACGCCAATCTCCAACATCTGCCGCCGCTCTTCAGTCGGCTCGATGTTTTGAAAGGCAAGGAGATGAAAATCCGGAGCCCCGAAAGTCGCAATGAGAAGGAACGCGAACGAGAAAAGCTGCTGCGAGCGGCGGGGCGAGAACTGCTCGGCGACAAGGGTGTGAACTGCATCGCCTGTCACAACTTCAATGGGAAAGCGGCGCATACGAATCAGGGCATCGACTTGCTGACGAGTTATCCACGACTTCAGCCGGTCTGGTTCAACAGCTACGTGCGAAACCCTGGCGCGTTCCGCCCTCGGACCGTCATGCCGACCGCTTGGCCCAACGGCATTGCCTCACACAAGACGATCCTGGATGGCAACACCGACATGCAGATCGAAGCCATTTGGTACTACCTCTCACTCGGCACATCCGCCGCGGATCCGTCTGGCATCAAGAGCGTGAGCACAAAATTGACAGTCGATGATCAGGCCAAAACGCATCGCGGACGCAGTCGAGTCGCCGGCTTTCGAGGCATCGCGGTCGGCTTGCCGGAGAAGCTCAGCTACGCCTTTAACGCCGAAACCGGAACGCTCTCGGCCGTCTGGCAGGGCGACTTCATTGGCGTGAATTGGAGCGGTCAGGGCTCGGGCGATTTCAATCCGGCAAGCGAGCCGATCACGCTGGCGCAGGATGTTTCGTTCGTCGCGCTCGCAGATGAGAACGCGACATGGCCGCTACTGCCGGTGATGACCAAAGAGGCTCGCACGAATCCCAACCCGCTCTATCCGAAGAACGTCGGCTATCAGTTCCGGGGCTACTTCCTTGGTGAATCGTCCATTCCCACGTTTCAGTACCGCAGCGGCACGATTGAGATTGAGGATCGCTCGGCAGCTGCGGGAAGCGATGAGCAACGGCAACTGAAACGCGTTCTGCAATTCGACTCGCCGTCACCGCAGACCGTTTGGTTTCGAGCTCTCACCGGAGACATCATTCAGGAGTCCGATCGCGTGTTCCGCAGCGGGCGACTGCGGCTGACGATCCCCCAGACCGAAACGAAACTGCGATCGCTGTCCGGCGAACCGATGCGATCCGAGCTGCTGCTGCGGCTGCAAATTCCCCAAGGCAAATCCGCTCTGGAGTTCGTCTATGAACCACTCAAGTAGTAGCTACCTGCGGCTCGTTTGCCTGCTCCTTCTGATCGCCCTCTCCGCGCGGTGCACTCTGCTCGCCGAGGAAGTCGGCGAACGCTGGGGATCCGAGGAACGTGAGCGTGAGTTTTATCCAATCGTCAGCATTCCATTGCCGAAGGACACAGTCATCGAAGCAGGAGCCTTCGCGGCACTGCCGGATCGTCGAATGGCCGTCGGGACGCGGCACGGCGAAATCTTCCTCATCGACGGCGTTGACGCGCCGAAGCCGATCCCATCGTTTCACCGCTTTGCGACGGGACTCGACGAGATCTTCGGACTGACTTGGAAAGACAACGCCTTTCGCGTCACTCAGAGTTGCGAATTGACTCGCGTTAGTGACGCCAACGGCGACGGCGTGGCAGATCGCTTTGAAACCATCTCCGATGCCTGGGGATACGCGAACTACCACGAATACGCATTCGGTTCGAAGCTCGATGCCGACGGAAACCAGTTCGTGGCGCTCGGCCTGTCGGAGTCGTACCACTCTCATGCACTGAACCGCGGCTTCATCATGAAGGTCGCACCCGACGGAAAGACGACCGCCTTCGCCAGCGGCCTGCGCAGCCCCGGAGGGATCGGACACGATGAGCACGGAGCGTTGTTCTACGTCGAAAGTCAGGGGCCGTGGAATTGTTCGTGTAGCTTGAAAGCCGTGTCTCAGAACAGCTTTCATGGTCATCCGGCGAGCTTTAACTGGTATCAGTATTCGCCAGAGTTGGGGCCTGCGCCGGAGTTGCCACAGTCGGGAACTCGCATCGCGACCGAGAAAGACCACGTCAAACAACTGGTTCCCTACGCCGTCATCTTTCCTTACATCCGGATGGGCCGTTCGATCACCGCGTTCAACGTAGATCGGACGCAGGGCAAGTTCGGCCCATTTGAAAACCAGTTGTTCCTCGGCGATTACACGCAGTCGATCTTGATGCGGGCCACGACCGAGCAGGTCAACGGCGTCTGGCAGGGAGCGTGCTATCCGTTCCGCGAGGGCCTTTCGACAGGCATCCTCAACGTCGAATTCACTCCGGGCGGAAACTTGCTGTGTGGTGGAACCAATCGCGGCTGGCCCGTTCGAGGCATCAAACCATTCGCGCTCGAACGACTCGAATGGAGCGGCAAGACGCCCTTCGAAATCAACCGCGTCACAATCGAGCCCGATGGTTTCAAAGTCACGTTCACTAAACCGGTCGAACCGATCACTGGCCGCTCACCAGAGTCGTACTCGATCTCCGCGTTTACTCACCCCTACCACGCAGGTTACGGCGGCCCGGAAATCGAAAAACGCAAGCCCGGCGTGAAAGCGGTCTCGCTGGCTGCAGACGGACTGTCTGCCAGAATCACTCTCGAAAAGCTCGACCGAGGGTTCGTGTACGAACTCGACCTCGCCCGACTGCGTTCTCGCGATCAGGAAGAACTGCTGCATCGCAACGCGTTCTATACCGTCAATGAAATCCCTTCTTTGCCTGCGACTCCAGCCGCCGCTCACAGAACGAATACCACTAAACATCCAGTCAACGAAAGTCCGCTCTGGCTGACATACTCCGGTGATAAGGGGCCGGGAGCGGGGAAACACATCGTCCTGATCGCGGCAGATCAGGAATATCGCAGCGAATACTCGATGCCGATGCTGGCGCGGCTCCTGGCCAAGCATCATGGGTTTCACTGCACAGTCCTCTTCAGTTTGAACAAGGACAACGATGTCGATCCGACTCAGAAGATTCGTTGGGAGGACAAGGCGGTCACTCACAACATCCCCGGACTCGAACATCTGGAGAAGTGCGATCTCCTCATCTTGTTCAGCCGGCTGATTTCTCTGCCGCCCGAGCAGTTGAAGCACATCTACAACTATCTCGATTCCGGCAAGCCGATCATCGGTATCCGGACCGCCAATCACGGTTTCATCGGTTTTGATTACCAAAAGGAAGGTAAGAAGATCGACTTCGGAGAAGCGGTGCTGGGCGGTTCCTTCCGTAACCATCATGGCCGCTGGCAGCAGGATTCCACTCGCGGCATCATCGTCGAACAAAACAAAGCTCATCCCGTTCTGAAAGGGGTTAAGGACATCTGGGGCACGTCGGATGTCTATCGCACCTACAAAGAAGGCGGCAGCCTCCCCGAAGGCTGTCTGCCGTTGGTGGACGGTCAACCGCTGAAGGGCCGCAAGCACGATGACGCGGTGAACTTCGAACTGATGCCGCTACCGGTCGCCTGGGTAAAAACCTGGACTGGAAACACCGGCCACACCGCGCGAGTCTTCCATGTCACGATGGGGAGCGCCCAGGATTTTCAAAACGAGGGACTGCGTCGTCTGACCGTGAACGCCGCCTACTGGTGCTTACAGATGGAAGCCGCCATCGACGAAACGTCCTGCATGGACCTTGTCGGCGAATACAACCCGCCCAATAGCGGCTTCGCCTACAAGAAGCTCAACATCGTGCCGAGAAAGCCCAGCTTCTACCAATAGCGACACGATCGGTGGGTCACGTCGAGCCTTCCGCCAGTATCGCTGGATTTCTCAAGCAGCATGGAGCCGTCCCTGGTATTTACTCACAGCTTGCCAATTGAGTTTCCGTCAACTCCCGTGCCAGCTTCTCGATGGCAACTTCCTTCGCTTTGGCCTCGACTTCGACCGTGATCTTTTTCTTTCTCCAGCACAATGGAAAATCGTTCACGTCGATAAAGTCATGATGTCGCTCAGGCTTTGGCCCCTGCCAGCTATCCAGAGGGCTTGAGATATGGAACAGGGGCTCGCGGTCCCAGGTTGCGAGTGCTTTCGTGGTGGCTTGCTCAACGCTCAAGCTGTCGGGAAGGCAACGGTGATGATGCACGTCGTAGACGAGTGGAATACCGGTCGCCTCGCAGATTGGCAGGAGATCGTCGGGCGTGAAGACCTTATCGTCGTTCTCAACGGTTAGCCGCTTCCTGACTCTCGATGACAGGCGGTCGAGGTTATGAACGAACTCGGCCAACGCCTTCGTTTTGTCGCCGTAGGCTCCCCCGCCGTGGATGTTGATGACATCGGCCTCGATCCACTCGGCAACTTCAGCTTGATATTCGAGTTCTCGAATCGAGGACTCCACGACTTCGGGCTTTTGCGAGTTCAACACAACGAACTGATCGGGATGGAAGCAGGCTCGCAACTCTTGCTTCTTCACGAACGTGCCGCACTCCTTGAAGCGACGAATGATCTCGTGGCCATCAGGCAGATCGCCTACTGAATATCCGCAAGTTGGATGCGTCTTGATCGGGAGAATCTGGCTGTTCACCCGGAAGCAGCCGATGCCGTTGTGGGCACAAAATTGGAGTGCCGCAAGCAGGGCATCGGCGTTCTGAAGGCAGAGACGGCTCAATTTTGCCAAGGCGTTTGGGCGTTGCATCTTGCCGATGGAAGTGGCCGTCGTCGTAACGAATTTGATGGGCTGGTCCCGAAACATGCAGCAGAGCCCCAGTCGAATCATGACTTTCCCCAGTTAATTGCCATGATCGACAGTTGCAGCACGGTCGCCAGTGACACCCACACGAAATACGGAACTTGGGCCACGGCGACCCAGCGATAGTGCCGCCAGATGGAAATGGCACACCCGATGATTGTGGCCCACACGATCAAGATGTCCAAGGCGGCGAGTGGCATGTTTCGTAGCGCAATAAAGATTGGAATGAACAGCAAGACGCAGTTCGGTTGCATGGGCCTTCCGCTCGACCGCCCCATCGGCATCGCGACCAAGCAGGTGACCGCGAGCTTCTAGCTGCGTGGTCAAGGTAAAGAGTTCGGGTGGCACGCGCTGACCATCGCTTGAGGCTGCCATGCAGGCCCAATGCGCTCTCACGTCGCTCGTAACCGAGGAACTCAATTACCGGCAACGCCTGTGAGGTACTCGTCCGTAGAAACGAGCTTCGCATAACCAAAGCCCAGGGCAGCCATGAAGGCTGCATGGACATCAGAGGCGCGGATGACCCTGCCGTTAAATTCCTGGTCGCGCGTGGTACAGGCATCATGCACCACCACGCATCGATAACCCAAGTCGCTGGCGGCACGCGTGCCGGCATCCACGCACATGTGACTCATCGCTCCGCAGATCACCAACTCTTCGATGCCCTGTCGGTCGAGGATTGCCTTCAGATCCGTCTCACGAAACGCATTCACCTGGTGCTTGAGCACGACTGGCTCACCAGCTCGCGACTGAACCTTCGCATGAATTTGCGCCCCGTCGGAATTCGGCGCGAAGAACGGTGCGTCGGCGGTTGGAAACTCGTGACGCACATGGACGACGAAATCCCCCGCCGCACGGGCCGCCGTAAGCAACTTGGCCGCATTGTCGGCAGCTAAGTCCATCCCCGATAGCGGCCACTTCCCATCCGCAAAGTAGTCGTTCTGAACGTCGATCAGTACCAAGGCGCGTTTGGACATGTTGTTCTTTCCCGGGGCAACCGAATTGTTGCTACGCGAGGGTGTCTCCTTACTCAACTCCGGATCTTACCTGCACCGCCGATTTCCGCCGAGTGGCCAGCCAAACATCCGCATCCCACCTTTACAGTGAGTCGATCCAGCTCGGCAGCAGCGTGAAGACATCGGCAACGGTTGTGTCACCGGCGCCAATGACTTTTGCATCGACGGGATCGTTTTCGAGGACATCGGGGCCGATGCCACCATTGAGGGAGTCCGTGCCGTCACCACTAAGCACGTTGGCATCGTTGCGGTTGCCCCCGCTGAGGGTGTCAGCCGCCGAACCGCCCAGCAGCGTATCGTTGCCGCGACCGCCGATGAGGACAACTGGTACAGTCGCCTGCGTGGCATCGAGCCTATTCGCCCCAATTCCACCGATGAGCACGAAAGTCTCAATACCAGTGGCGGTTTCTGCGCCTGTCACCGATGAGGAGACCGTCACTCCGTTGACTGTGAAGTTCGCATCGGCATTTTCGAACCAGTAGTCGAATCCATTACCGCCTGCGATGATGTCGGCTCCGGCACCGCCCGAAACCACGTCGTCGCCATCTCCACCCTCCAGGCCATCGGCCTTTGACCCACCTAGCAACGTGTCATTACCGGCCGCGCCAGACAACAAGACGGGGACGACTGCCTGACGGGCATCGAAGAGATTATTACCCTGTCCGCCGACGAGCTGAATGCGTTCGATGGCCAGCACTGAGTCAACACCCAAGCCCGTTGAACTCAAGTTGAGGCCAACAACGGTGATATTGGTATCGAGCAATTCATTGACGCGGTCGAAGTCAGCACCACCGTCCAGCGAGTCGCTACCAACGTCTCCTTGCAAGGTATCGAGGCCAGCACCGCCAGCGAGCGTGTCGTTGCCAGCAGCTCCGTACAACGCATCTGCACCATCGCCACCGTTGAGGATGTCGTTGCCCTGCATCCCGTAGAGCCGATCATCGCCAGCGTCGCCGTTGAGTGTGTCATTCAGCGTGTTCCCTTGGAGTGTGTCATTTCCATCTCCACCAAAGAACAATCCCGGATCGGCAAGCCCGTTGAGAAAGTCGTTACCAGCCCCACCGAGCATCGTGTCGAGGCCCGCTCCTCCAACCAGCATGTCATTGCCGTTGTCTCCCAGAAGCGAATCGTCACCGTTCTGACCGTTGAGGTTGTCGTCTCCGTCACCTCCACTGATCGTGTCATTGCCGCTGCCAGCGTAAACGGTATCGCTGCCCCCGTTTCCGTTGATCGAGTCGGCACCCGTCAGCGATGTAATGAGATCAGGGCCGGACGTACCTGAGATCACATCGTTGCCGCCACCACCGCTGAGCGACGTAACACCCGTGCTGGTGAAACCTGCGGCGTTGATGAGATCACGCATCGCACCGCCGGTGAGATCCGCGAATTCAAAGCCTGAAAGTGCGTCTGTTGAGAGCGTTGTCACCCCCAGCTTCACGACCATCGACCCATTGGACAGCGTGATGTTACGAACCTGTCCGGCGACAAAGTCTGAGTAAGCCACTTCGCGGAGTTGATCAGTACCCACACCACCAACGAGGGAGTCGTTACCACCACCACCCGTCACCGTGTCATTGCCGGCTTGACCATCAATGCTGTCGGCCTGGTTGCCACCAATGAGTACGTCATTTCCGCCACCACCGAACAGCGAGACAGGAATCGTCGCTGCCGACGCATCAATCACATTGGCCGTACCGCCGCCTAAAAGCATCGCCTTTTCAAAGCCGCTGATTGAGTCGATCACAGTCATGTCGCCATTGCCCACGATCAACTGGCTGGGCTTCAGCATGAGGTCGCTCGGCGTGGACTCATAAAGAATGTCGGCAGTGCCGTCACCAGCATTCAAGACGTCTACTCCAAGACCACCCGTCAGAACGTCATTGTCGAGGCCACCACTGAGCAAGTCGTTCCCTTGGCCGCCTACCAGGGTGTCGTTGCCCGCATCGCCGTTCAGCATGTCAGCGAAATCGCTGCCCGTGATGGCATCGTTCCCTGCACCGCCAGAGATTGTGATACCGGTGATGGCTGGGAACGAAGCCGACGTCACTCCGGAAAGATCAATCGCGTTATTGCCCGCTCCCCCAACGACCGTAATTGTCTGGACCAGTCCCGCGAGAAAGACATACGACGAGTCAACGGAGTTGTTACGGATCACATCAACATTCAAGCCGTTACGCACGATTCGGAGCGACTCACTTCCCGTGAGCGTCACGTTGATATTGGTTGACAACAACACGGTCCAGGCATCACTGGCGTCATTGACCAACGCATTCCCAGCGACGTCGGAAATACCGGATGCCGAAGCAGTCAACGCGAGCGAGTAGCTTCCGGAAGTTGCCGTCACGGAGGAAAGGTTCAAGGAGTAGCTGATACCAGACCCCAGCACATTCAACCCATTGAGGCTTACAGGAACTCCATCACGCATGAGCGAGAAATCGGCGATATCGACCCCGGTCACAGGTTCGCTGAAGTTAAGCAAAACGGCACCCACCGGCGATTGCCGAGGATCGGGCGCGATATCGACGATGTCCGCTGTTGGTGCCACTTCATCAACGTCGGTCACACTGATATTGATGATCCGAGAATCTGTGAGTGTCCCGTCACTGACGGTTACTTCGAAGCTGTAGCTCGTCGGACCGCCTTCAAGGTCGGGAGCAGCATTGAAGGTAATAACTCCTGCGTTCGTGATCTGGAACTTGTCTGCGTCTGCTCCCGCGAGCGTGAAACTCAACGCGGCATCAGCATCGGGGTCGAACGCAGTGATCGTCGTCACGGCGATTGAGTTCTCGGACACATTGAAGTTACCAGCACCCGACGTAATAGCCGGAGCCTCGTTGACATCACCGATTGTCACACTAACGGACTGAGTATCCGACAGCGTTCCATCGCTGACCGTGACGTCAAAGCTGTAGTTCTTCGCATCGACTTCGAAGTTAGGAGCCAGTTTGAAGCTGAGAGCCCCGCCGCTGGTGATGGTGAACTTGCTGGCGTCCGTACCAGAAAGAGTGAAGTTGAGCGTCGTATTCGCGTCTGGATCGGACGCACTGATCGTCGTGACGGCGGTGGCGTTTTCCGGTCGGTTGAAACTGCCAGCTCCGCCAGTGATGGACGGAGCCGAGTTGACGTTGGTCACTGTCACATTCACCGCCTGATCGGTGAGCACATCGAACAGATCATCCGAGAGGTCATCGACGATGGCGATTGTTACCGGCGTCACCTGATTGCCGTCATTGATGTGGTCAGCAACTCCAGTAACCGTAATCACCTGAGGGACGTTCCAATTCAGCGGGGTGAAGGTCAACGTCGCCGAGTCAACGGTCACCTGTCCAACATCACCACTCGTAATGGAAAGTACGACGTCCGAGCTCGGTAACGCGTTCAAAACGATTGAGAAACTGTCGGTTGAACCAGCTTCGGTGACGCTAGTTGTTCCGCCACTTTGGACGACCGTAAGGCCCACTGCGTCATTATCAATCGTCGTGACGCTAATCATTTGGTCGGGCAAGGTGTCATAAGCATCATCGCTGGATGCGTCGACAACCGAGAGCGTGATTGTCGAGGCGATGTCGCCGTCATCCAAGGCATCATCGACTCCCGTCACAGTCACTGTCTGGGGAACATTCCAATCGGCTGAAGTGAAGGTCAGCGTCAGCACGTTGACGACTGCTTCTGTAGTGTCGCCACTGGCCAGTGAGAATGCGACGTTTGTTGTTGGCTGCGCCGTTAACACAACAGTGAACGTATCAGTCGTAGCCGCCTCTGTCACACTCGTTGATCCGCCCGACTGCGTAATCGAGACACCTGCGGTGATGTCATTGTCGAGCGTTGTCACATTGACGGTTTGATCCGCGACTGCGTCGAAGACATCATTGCTTTGGGCATCGTCGACCGAGATTGTGAGCGTTGAAATGACATCTCCGTCATCTAGTGCGTCATCAACTCCGCGCACATAAACCGTCTGAGGGATGTTCCAGTTGGCGGACGTAAACGTCAGAGTTGACGGTGCCACATCGGGTTCGACGCTGTCGGGATGGGTCACTTTCAGCACGACATTCGTCATTGGTTGTGCTGTCAGTACGACCGTGAAGGTATCCACCGTTAGCGCTTCGGTAACGATTGTTGTGCCGCCGCTTTCGGTGATCGTGAAGCCAGCCGTGTCGTTGTCGATGGTCGTCACGTTGACGACTTGGTCGGCCAGTGGGTCGAAGGTGTTATCGCTGGATGCATCGACAACACTGACGATGATCGTGGACCCGATGTCGCCATCATCGAGTGCGTCGTTGACTCCCGTAACCGTCACTGTTTGCGCGATGTTCCAATTCGCTGCCGTAAATGTGAGCGTGGGCGCGCTCACGGTCGCTTCGGTCGTATCGCCGCTGATGGCGGACAGCACCACGCTTGAAGTCGGTTGAGCGGTCAGCACGACCGTGAACGTATCGGTGGTGCCGGCTTCGGTTACGCTGGTTGAGCCGCCTGTTTGAGCGATCGTGAATCCCGACGCGTCGTTGTCGATTGTCGTCACGTTAACAGTCTGATCGGCCAACGGGTCGTACGTGTTGTCGCTGGATGCATCCACAACGCTGAGCGTGACCGTTGATGCGATGTCACCATCATCCAGCAAGTCGTTGACGCCGGTCACCGTTACAGTCTGAGGGATGTTCCAGTTCGCTGGAGCGAAGGTCAGCGTGGGCGCGCTTACGGTCGCTTCCGTCGTGTCACCACTGGTGACCGACAGCACGACGTTGGACGTCGGTTGCGACGTCAGCACGACCGAGAAGGTATCGGTTGAACCAGTTTCGGTGACGCTAGTTGAACCACCTGTTTGAGTGATCGTGAATCCCGAGGCGTCGTTATCGGTTGTCATCACGCTGACCGTCTGATCGGCCAACGGATCGAATGTGTTGTCACTCGATGCGTCGACAACGCTGACGGTGATCGTTGATCCGATATCACCATCGTCAAGTGCGTCGTTGACTCCCGTCACTGTCACCGTTTGGGGAACATTCCAATTGGCGGGAGTGAAGGTCAATGTCGGCGCACTGACGGTCGTTTCGGTGGTGTCACTACTAACGACGGACAGTACGACGTTCGATGTTGGCTGTGACGTTAGCACGGCCGAGAATGTGTCGATCGAACCAGATTCGCTCACGCTGATCGAGTTCTTGTTGAGCAAGAACCCACCCAACGCGGTGATCGCGATTGCGCCCGACGTTTTGCTGCTACCCGCCAGTACACTCGCTCCGTCCGTAGAAAGTTCAACGTCAAAGTGCCCGGTGGCCGTGCTGTTGGGTGTGGGTAGGAACCTGACTCCGGCTAGACCTTCAGCGACGGAGATGAAGTCGCCGTTGTTGATGGCTGTTGTGCCATTGTTCTTGAAAAGCGTGCCGCCCGAGATGCCGCTCACCTTGAAGTGAGTGACACCTTGATTTGCCGGTGGCGTAATGGCGATCGCTGACGAAAGTGTGTTCTCCAGGGTAGTGCCATTCGCGATTGTCGCCGCGATTCGGTTGCCAAAATCGCGATCGTTGACTGATTGGCCGCTCACAATCGTGACATCGTAGACGCCACTTGCCGGAACCGTCTGAGCGACTCCTGGTGCAACGATTTCGCGGACGTGGTGAGTGCCGTTACCCACGCTGAAGAACGTATAATCACCATTCGCATCAGTGATCGTCACCGGATCCGCATTGCCGTAGGTGATCTGCAACGACCAGCTCAGCAGTTGGCCGACGTTGCCGCTGACCGCATCGTCCATGCGCAGCTTCCAGGTGCCATTGGGATCACGACCATCTAATTGTGCGAGATCGTAATAGGGTTTGAAAGAACCTGTGAACGGAGCAGAACCCGCTGAGATGTAAGTCGAGGCTTCATCATCAAAGGTTGTGTTCGTGTAGTTGTCGCCACTGCCACCCAGATAGTTCGCCATGATCACTGGCGTATTGCCGGGAGAAATCAAAGTGAGGTACAGGTCGCCATCCTGCGGATGGGTTAGGTTCACGGTCACGTTGATATCAACGATTGACCCCACCAGGCCGGAGACCGTGCGGTTGGAGTAGGTGATACCGTGATCGGCGATCGCCTTGGGGGTATCGGTAGAATTGAATGCCGCCGTGGTGGCGACGTCGGCGACGCCGTTGTTATTGAGATCCAGATAAACGGTGCGCCCCGCGAGTCCCGGTTCGGCTCCATTCTGAATTCCGTTGCCGTCGTCATCGCGAAAGACCGTACCGCGAATGTTGGCGGGAACGTCGAAGGCTTCCACGACGGTTGTAGCGCCAGCGCCACCACCGTCGTTCGCACTAAACCCCATGCCGCGGCGTGCAAACGCGTTCCAAATCTCGGTCTGATTCTGGCCGCCGGTTTGAGCCACATCAGCCGCAAGAATTGCATCTCTGCCCGCAAGGAATGAGGGATTCGTGCCTTGCAGCTTCAAGCCGTCCATCACCAATTGCAATGCAAGATTGTTGCCGCCATTACCATGCATCAGATCGGAACTGAAGCCATGCTTGTCGATGAGCAGCCAGTTCATATCCCACAACGCCGACGCCCAAATGGTGCCCGCTTTGTGCTCCTCATTGTTGGCCGAGCCGCCATTGAAGTTGGCGTAAGTCAGCGGATCGACCGACTTGTCGAAGCTATAGGGATACTGCCGGATGCCGGGACCATTCAGCGCAAAGCCTGCCGCATAATTGCCGAGCGGGTACGCGTCGAGCTTCGCGTCGGTCGAGACTTGAGTGAGCATCAGAGCCCACCAATCGCCCCAGCCTTCGCCCATGCCTTTGCTCTGCACCCCATTGAGCGCGGTCGTATTACCCGGTCCACCAGTCAGCCGTCCTGAAATCCCATGACCGAACTCATGAATGAGGATGTCGCTGTCATAAGCACGGTCTCGATACGGGTTGTCTCGCTTGTACAACGACATGCGTGGGCTCTGACCATCCGGTAGCGTGGCGAAGCCATCGGTCCCGCCATCGCCATCTTGAACGTCGACAATTACCGGATCGTTGCCGAGTCCGCCTCGCCCATAGTTATTGACCTGAAAGTTGCCGGCAGCCTCGGTGAAGCCGTACTGGTAGTGAATGTCATGCAGCAGATTGACCCAGTAGTAGGCGTTGGTCATCGCCGCTGACTGGTACAGCGCCGGGTCTTGAGCAGTATCGAGCGGAAAGTCGAAATTGAGATTCACTCCACCATTCGGTCGGGAACCGCCCGCGTTGTCATGATCAGCGTCTTCCTGCACAGAGGCATTGTTGCCGCGTGTGTCCGTGAACTCAGCCCCGGCGACGCCATTGGTGTCGTGCCAGCCATATGGTGACGCAGTCGTGTCATTCGGATCCACGACGATCGTTCGGGCGCCATCAATTGGCGATTTCGTTGGCAATGCGAAGACGTTGTAGGTGGCGTTGCCGATACGGTTATCCGTGTAGATCGCTTCTCCTGTTTCCGCGCTCACGAACGCATCGAGCCAATGCGTGTAACGGGCATCATGCACATCGAGACGCCACGCGAGTTCAAGGCCGTTCGCCGTCGGCACATACACCAGCTTGGCTGAGACATCCTCAATAGCATGACCATCTACCGAGAGGACTGTCGCTGAGTTTGGCGTATCGGTATCAACGTGCAGAATCTGAGGAGCCGACTGAAACCCGAGCCCCAGGTCGTCACTCCACTCCATGAAGGCTTGCGACGCATTGACGATGACCTCTGTACCAGTTCTATCTGCAACTTGAGCGTCGCTCACAAAGCTGCTGGCAACGTGAATGACTTCACCATCCGCCGTGAGTGAAATGCTGACATCGGCATTCATCACTTCAAGACCATCAAAGGTCTGACGCAGATAGAGGTGCGTTACTCCCGATCCCTCATCGGAGTATTGAGAGCTGATCACGAAATGATCGAGGTCGTCGGCATCGAGTCCCAGCTCCAAGGCATGTTCGGCAAGGTAGCTCCGCGCGACATCAAGCGGCTCTCCGTCGTTTGGACCTGAGAGCAACGCACCGCTTCCGCTGATTCGATGCTGCGGTGGCAGGTAGAAGTTACCGATCGTCGAGCTGTGACCGTGATCGGCGTGCGCGTCAACTTCGGCAGTGTCTATCGTCGTCTGGAGATCAATATCGGGGACGATGTCGGCTTGTGAGTCGGTGACTGCTGACAGCAGCCTGCGGTCTTCCAACGATTCATACGTCGCGATGTCGGCAGAACGCTGCGTGCGACACGGCAAGTCACTCAGCGCACGGGTAACACGTCGGCGAGTGCCTCTGCATATAACTTGAGTGCGAAGGTCTTTAAGCGACTTCAACCAGTCGATGGTTCGCATGGGATATCTCGGTTCGCGCTGAGTGATTCATGGTGGTGGTGAGTTCAACCACCAGAAACAGTGCGAGTTGCGGTGTTTGTGACCGAGATACTTCTGATTTCGTTTGTCGTAAGTCTAGGCGTGCAAATCTGTTGCAAGACGATGCGATACTCAGCGAGAGACTCGCCACGAGGCGATGCAAAGTGCAACACTTTCGCCCATCATTGGCTCGTTGAGGCGATTCAAGATCCAAATGCGGACCGGTCTGCCTGTCGCTGGGACTCGTCAAACGTGTCATCAACGACCATCTCAGGGAAGTAGTGCTTTCACGTACTTCATCAGGTCGAGCTCTTGCAGTTCTTTCTCCAGGAGCGCGGGCGTCACGTTCGTAATCGTGCGTGAGACTTCTTCGATG
>CAYLTY010000183.1:0-17272 GCA_964386705.1 uncultured Planctomycetaceae bacterium | reverse complement strand
GGCTTTCATCGTGTTGGATTCCACCTGAGTCGCGATGGTCCACTTCTGCATGAGCTGCTGCAGCTTGATCATGTCCTCATGCTTGTCCGGATTCAGATTGTTCATCTGCGATTGCAAATCGCTCTCGACCGACTGCACGCCTGACTGCAGACGCTGAAAGACATTCCCCAAATCCAACGGCATAGAGCACCTCACAAAGTTGATAACGTGGCTTTCGTGCCACGAAGTCCCTACCACCCTTAGTCCCCCCTTGTGAAGGGGGAGACTGATTGCAGGTGACTTAGACCACAGGCACGAAGTCTCCACAGATCTGTTGTCAGTGTTTGCTGACAACTCACCGGCGTCTGTCTCGAAAAATTGAAAAATGGCCAGAAAGCGGAAAGTGAGCCCCACAACCGGGCCTCAAAGTCAGGATCGGTGCTGCCGGTCCCACACGCGAGTCACAACCACGTCCGCCGCTTCCAACGCTTCCTTCAACTGGTTGGCGACGGCAAATTCGTCCGGTGCGAGCCCGGCGGCTAACTGGCGTTTCAAGTTCGCCAGTTCCGACTGGAATCGCGTTTGTAGTTCAGTGCGGTATTCGCCCGACGCGTCCGCAGCGAAGCGGGCTTCCATGTCCACGATGGGCGGGGGCGGAGCGGGTTGAGCGGTCATCGAGGTTCTCCAATGGCAATGATGTAGTCTCGGCTGCTCTTCGTGAGGGTAATGGCATCGGCGGTGATGTTCTTCACGCGATGACCGCTACGCAGCATGGCACCTTCGAAGACGCGTTGCCCGTCGGCCAACACCATCGAACGGTTGTTACCGATTTGAATGCTCTTGAGTTCCAGTCTAAGCGGCTCATCGCCGTTGCGTTTGTCGAGCGGCTGGATCAGGAAGGTCTGCAGCGGCACAGGACGCTCTTTGGCGATGATAGGATCGCCCGAGGTCTCCGCGACGGGAACTGGCGGTGGCTGAGATGGATTCACCGAGACCGTCGGTGTTTCTTTGCTGGGAGTCACCGGATCTTCGGACTCGTCGGGTGTTTCTTTCGTCGACGTGGTTGCGGTCGACTTCTCGACGATCGGTTCCCACGTTGGTTCTGGTTTTCCTGCCGTCGCGTTCGGCGTCTGGTTCTGAGCAACCAGCATCGGGTTGCCCGGCGTGACGACGTTCGAGGTCAGCAGCCTGAGCGCTGGCACGTCTTCCGCGATCTGGCGTTTGGCGGCTTCCCAGATGGTCTCATTGGGCACGGCGCCAGACACCACGATCTCGCCCGGTTGTCGACCAGCGACGTTCAGCCTCAGACGGCGCACACTCAACACATCGCGCACGGCAGCGGCGAGCGATTCATTGTCGCGAATGCGGATGCCAATGCCGGGAGCCGCTTTGCGCAGGTCTTGTTCCAGAGCTTGTCGTTTGGTTTTGGTGGTCAGGTAGCCCTCGACGGCCACTTTGCCGTTGCGAGTGCCCGCTTTCACCGTGTCTTCCACTTGGTGAGCTTGCAGCACCGTCTTGATGCGAATGGCCAGCGCAGGCAACTCGGCCTTGGAATTGTCTCGGCCAAACGGCCCCCACAGATAGACTCCCATCGCGATGAACAGCAGCAGGCTCAGCGCGAGCAGTTCCCAACCCGTCCACTTGTAGCCCGATTTCGACTCAGTGTCGGCGGGAGTTGCAGGCTCGACCGGCGTATCTGGATTTGCGGCTGCGGCTTCTTCGGTCGCGTTACTGGGCGAGTTCAGTTGGAACTCAGGGAACGTGATGCGCGGCCAGGCTTTGCCAACGGAACCCAGCGCGATGTGCGTATTGCCCAGCGTGAAATACTGGTAGGCGTTCAGAGCGAACTTGCCCACTGCGGGCTGTCCGGCGATCAACACCGAGGAACCGTCGAGTGGCTCACCGCTGAGCGTATTTCCGGCGATCGTGATTCTGACATGCCGGGCGGCGATGAATTCGTCGTGCAGAATGACGTCGCAGGATTCGTCCGAGCCGACGACGAACGCTCCCTCAGGCAACAAAACCTCCGCACCGACGTGAGGGCCGGAAAAGACCTTCAAGAGAAATGAGGGCGAAGGGGAACTCATTGAGGTTTAAGAGGTGCTTTCAGATGCGCGGCAGGTTCGGGTCAGAGGGCGAATCGAGCTTTTCGCACATCAGCGCGGACAGGTCCTCACTCTTTCTTCTTATTGAAAGGCCACAGGCGACCGCTGGGAAGGATGGAAGTACGTTGAGTCTGCGCAGGTTTTTCCTTTGGCTTCGGCTCCAGTTGCTGGCGTCTGGCAGCCTCACGGCTCTTCACTTCCCGATCCGAATCGCGAGTGAGGGATTGTGCACTTTTCGGCTGAGCCCCGCGAGTCTCAGGACGTTTCGCTCCCGCGTTCGAGATCTTCGAGTCGACAGATTCCACGAATGACGCCTGCTGAATGCCGCCGTCCTCTTCGGCAGACATCTCGTCGCCAGCGGGCGTTTCGGCTGCGATGACGGTCGGCTCGTCCAGCGCCAGCAGACGTTTCTCCATTGTGGATGTGATCTTCTGCTTCTGGCTCACGGCAGTCACTGGAGGTGGCAGCAGCGTGTCGATCTCGACGATGCGCGGAGTGATGAGGATGACCCGTTCCTTACGGACGCTGGAAGTCTCTTCGCTGCGGAACAGGAAGCCGATCTTCGGAATCCGGCCCAGGTACGGAATTGCCTTGGTCGACACGGTGTCTTCTTCGCGGAACAAGCCGCCGATCAGCAAGCTGTCGTACTCGTTCAAGACCGCTTGAGTGGTAATCGTGTCTTCAAACGTCTCCGTCACGACTTGACTGTTCACGGGGACGCGGAAGTTGCCGTCTTTGACGTCGACCAGCAGCTTCACTTTGCGCTGGTTGGGTTCATTGATGATGTGCGGCACGACCTTCAGCGTGGTGCCAGCACTGGCGTTGAAGAGGTCTACTTCAAACGAACCATCCACCTTGATGAACTGCGTCGACTGATTACTCAGAATCGCTTCGAGGTTGTTCATCGTAAGCACTGACGGCTTCGATTGGATGCTCGCCAGGCCGCTCGATTCGAGAGCCTTGATGTTGATCATGAACTCTCGCGCCTGATCGCGAATCAAAGTGGCGACCAGATTACCGCCTGCCGCCGAACCGATCGTGCTGAGTGCCGTTCCGGTTTCGGTGCCGAGGTCCATATTGAACTTGTGTTGCTTGCCGTTGTGTCGCCATTCGGTGAAGTACGGCATGCCCCATTCAAAACCGGAATCCGTGCGGATGTCGATAATCGTCGCGGTGACTTCCACCAGTCCGACAGGTTGATCGAGCGCCTGGATCGTTTCCTCGTAGGCCGAAAGCTTCTCGCGGACATCGCGCACGACGACGGCATTCAAACGAGGGTCCGCTTGGATGTAGGCCATCTGCGATGTTGGGTTGGCTGTCTTCTGAGCCTGAGGTCCTCCACCCGCTTCCGCGCGGCGGGCTTCATCAGCCGCTTGAGCCCGTTGTTGGGCGTCAATGCGTTCGGTGGCAATGAGACCTTCGCCCTTAAGCTTCTCCAGTGTGCGCGGCAGGTTGCGAACGCCGAGGTTCTGAATCTGCTGACCGCCTTGGCCGGAAATGAGGTTTTGCAGGATCGTGGCCACACCGGGAATCACCACCTGCTTGTTCTGCAGAGTCACCGTCTGATCGGCGGCCCACGCGTACTTCAGCGGATAGACGGCGATCGCCAGTTCGGCCTGTTCGTTCGGAGCAGCCGCTTCCAGCATTTCCACCGTCTGGCCGACGACTTCTACAAACCGGGCCGGTCCCGACACGAAAATTACCGCCGCGTCGTCCAGAGCCTTGATGCGGAAGCGTCCGTCATAGAGATCGAGTTGCTTCAACGTCGAAAGGACTTGATCGGGAGTAATGCGCTGCAGCTTGTAGAGCTTCGTGGTGATCTCATCGCTGCGATAGACGTAGACGGTGTTGCCGTCGTCGTACCAGATGAGTCCGTTGGAGCGTGTGACCTGATCCAGAAACTTGAGTGGCGGCAGCGGGCCGAAGCGACCACTGACACGACCGGTGACAGCCTTGCTGACCACGATGCTCACGCCCTGATCGGCGGCGAAGGTCCGTAGCAATTCGTCGAGCGTTTCTTCGTTGGCGACATGCGTGACAGGTTTGGAAGGCCAGTCCACAGCGGTAGCGACACCCTGCATGAGGGCTAGCGCCACGATACCGCTGCCGAACAGCCACTTTCCAAACATGTTGCACCGCATCGCTTTACTGTCGTCAAATCACAGCCAGGCTAGGGTCGAACGAACCCGAACATCGAGGTGGTAGGTAGGGCGGGTTTCGCCGCGTTTTGCCACCATTCAACCGTGTTCACGAACGCCTCGACGCACTCCATAAAGTCATCGGCATCGGCAGAGTCACTTCTTTCGATACAAAAGATACAACCCTCAGAGTTTGCCTCGTTGAACGAAACTACCGCCCGGCTGTTGCGCATCCTGCCCAGACTTTTCTGCAGAAGTTGCTGAAAGTGCTGCGTCGCTTGGAATTCGTCTAAAGGCGGGAAGCCCAGAGAGGACTCAATCAGCAAGTGCTGAGAATCCAAGGCCGACAGGGCGATCTCGACACCGCCGTCAAAAGCAATCTCGACCTTGCCCGCCGAGTTTGGTTCCAGCGAGCCCAGGTCGAGTCGTTCGCACAGCGATTTGATGAGTTGGTCGAAGGTCATGGGCGAGACCACGTGGCGGGGAGAACGGGCGAGGCGAATGTTCTTCTCCCCCTTCACAAGGGGGAGAAGATGGCCGCAGGCCAGATGAGGGGGACCGAGGCCAGAAACTCACACTTGGAACATGCGGCTGGCGATTTGGTTTTCGGCGTTCATGATTTCGGACATCTTCGAGCGGATCTCAGCCAGCGAGTCCTGCAGGTTCTTGATTAGCTCGTCCGCGTCCTGAGTCACGTAGCGGTGCGTGGTTTGTTCGGCTTCCAGTTCCTTCTGCTTGGCCTGAGCTTCCGACTGGAAGTAGTTGGCAATCGCCGAACCCATGTTGCCCAGACCCATCGCAATCTGCGACCAGCCTTGAGCCTTCGCGACCAGCATGTCGGCGTACTTCATGTTGGCGGTGTTATCGAGGTCAGCCAGCTTGGCCTTGGTTTCGCTCGCGGTTTCCGACGCCTTGGTCTGCTCAACCTTGGCATCCTTCACTTCCTTGAACTTGGTCGCGTAGTCCTTGTAGTTGGCAGACGCTTCTGTGGCAGTCTTGTTGGCATTCGCGTCCCCGAGCTTCGCTTTGGCCGCGTCCAGCTTGGACTGCAGTCCATCCAGCTTGGCATTGGCTCCGTCCAGCTTGGCCTGGTTGCCCTGATTGCTGCCGGTGAGGTTGTTCTTGGCAGACTGGAAGGTCTCGCCGGACTTGACGGGATTGGCTCCCTTACCAGCGGCAGCGGATCCAGCCTTGATCGCTCCACCCACTGATGCCAGACCACCGGCAATCTGCATGGTGCCGCTGACGATACCCGAGGCCAGAGCCAACGTGCCGGCTTGTTTGATCTCCTTAGCCTGAGCCATGATCGACGCTTCTTCCGCTTCGCGGCTGGCCTGACGGGCATCCTTCATGGCCTTGCGGAGATCGGTCGAGATCTCATGCAACAGAGCCAGAATGTAAGTCAGGTCGGCAATGTTGCTGCCACGCGGGAACGGCAGATCGTCCAGGCTGCCCTTGGTGTCACCAGTTCCGTCCTTCTTGGTAATCAGAAGATTCGGATCGGTGTTGCCGGTGTTCGAGTTCTTGTCGCCGACGGTCTCGTTGAGGTAGGTCTCGTTGACAAGGTTGGTCGTATTGACGTTGTTTGTGCCGGTGACGTTGGTCATGGTCGTATCTCTTTACTGCGAATGTGATTGGGATGGTTGAAGCTGTTGAATCCACATTCGATTGATTGCCTGGCTGGCGTCTGATTCTTACTCGGAATCGGAGATTTTTTTGTAGGGCGGACAATCCTGTCCGCCAACCGGACGAAGTCCGGCCGACTACCCCGCCAACTGCTGGCGAATCGCAGCAGAGAGCAGTTCCACTCGCGCCAGGACCTGAGCCGGATTGGGGCTGTTTTCAGCCAGATCCACCGCGTTGCTGAGAGCCTCAGCCGCCGCGTCCAGTTCGCTGATTGCCAGATAGCAGGCGGCCGCTCGCAGCGGTCCGGCGGGATTCGCGCTGCCGATGGCCGGAAGCATCGAATACGCCAGGATCGCTCCGCCGAAGTTCTGCTGCTTCTCACGCACGGCCCCGAGCCCCAGCCAGGCCCGCTCGGCGGTATGGTCGAGCTGACACAGAGTGCCGAAAGTCTTTTCCGCTTCGGATAACTGGCCTCGATCGAACTCGGAATAAGCCAGTGCGTAGATCGCATCGAGTTCTTTTTCGCCCACCCCGATCGACTCGGCCAGCGAGCTGGTGCTGAGTGATAAATCTGCGTCGGCCATGTTTCGTCCCTTGCTAAAAATCACCCAGCCCCTCGATCGAGGGGCTGGGTGATTGCGTTGGTCAACTTGATCAAACGGCCGCCATCTGGCGAGCGACCTTATCGGAGCCGGCGAGTACGTCCATGACGATGCCGACACCTTCCTGAATCCGCTTCATGATCTCTTCGATCCGCTCGGATTCGTCCTGGAACATCTGCTGCAACTTCGCGAGGAGCGCTTCCAGTTCCTTGGTCTTGGCTTCCGTGTCCGAAGCCTGCTTGTTGTAGACGCCCGCCGTGATGCTGGACGCTCCGGAACCGACGGTGGCCGCTCCCTGCAAGCCCAGGGCGATGTAGGCTGCGAACTTGATCATATCCAGCGACTTCTGCGAGAAGTTCTGAGCGATCTTGGCCGCCATTTCCGTGAGCTTGGTGCCAGCTTCCACGGTGCCTTTCACGGCACTGCCGATGCCAACTCCGAGAGCCGTCAGGGCCAATCCGATGCCGATACCCATCGCGACCCAACCGGCTTTGTCTTCGGGAACACCCATCTTGGTCAGGTTGTCCGGCGAGAACAGCAACGCTCCGAACTGAGCGGCTAACGCGACGCCCACTGCCGGACCAGCGGCAGCTCCACCGGCAATCGCGACACCAGCGATGATGACGGCTGTAATCACGGTCGCCATGATCTGAGCCGCTTGAGCATCCATGCCCAAGGCTTCCAGGCCTTTCGCCATGCCGTTGATCATCTTTTCCATGCCGCCCGTTTCCTGCAGCGTCATGACCGCCAGCATCGCGATACCGCCGACGAGCAAGGCCGCACCGGCACCACCGGCGATCAGCAAGGCCGCGCCAGCGATGACCATCGCAACCGCTGCAATCCAGCCGAAAATCTTGCCAGCCAGGCCCGATTTTTCGGCCTTCTTCATTTGGTCGAACTTGTCTTTGATCTGGTTGATCCGCTCATCAGCCTGAGACTTCTTCTGCTCTTTGATGACCGCCACATTTTCCGAGGCGGTGGAGAGCTGCAGGTTGTCCATCTTCGTGCGGAGTTCCTGCATCACCATCATCAGGGTGTCAGCCGAGATGTCCGCTGGAGGCAGGCCCAGCAGCGAGGAAATCGGGCTGCCGTCCCCGGTGTGGGGCACGCCGCTGACGTCCGCAGTTCCGTCGGTCTTACCGGCGTTGAAGTCGCCGATGATGTTGCCGATTTCGGACCAGTTGATGTCGTTATACGAATTCGTCGAGTTGATTCCGGTCGTGTTCATGATTTGGCTTTCCGCTGTTCTTGAATGCCCTGCTTGAGCAATTCAGCTCGTGATCTGACTGCCGCGAATTGGGGTTTCTGGCCAGCCCAGTGCAGGGCCGCCGTCACGCCACTTTCAGCCTCATCCAGTTTGCCCAGCGTCAGGAAGCATTCGGCTGCTCGCAACGCGGGAATCGGGTTCTCCATGTCGTGGAAGCCAGCGACGGCGTAGGCCTTGGCCGCTCCCTCAAACTCTTTTCGCTGCTGGCGACACAAACCCAGACCCAGCCAGAAGCGGCCGTCGTAATGGTTCATGTGGCACAGAAACTCAAAGGTCTTTTCCGCTTTCTGCCACTGCTGCTGATTGATCAGCTGACAGGCCATCGCATAAGCCGCCTCGACCTCCTGGTCGGTCAGCTGAGCGAAGTCCTGCATCGTGTAGCCTTCCTGGAAAATCCCTTCGAGGATCTTTTCCACTCCGTTGAAATCCATCCGAG
Source organism: uncultured Planctomycetaceae bacterium (assembly GCA_964386705.1). Classification (GTDB taxonomy): domain Bacteria; phylum Planctomycetota; class Planctomycetia; order Planctomycetales; family Planctomycetaceae; genus AM-0621. Next base: position 9,119 of record CAYLTY010000183.1, on the reverse strand, counting down.
TCAGGTCGATCTCGGCATTCGGCATGGTGAACTCCTAGTGAGGCTTGAAACGTGGCGTTCGTTTCAGGATGTGATTGGCGAGCTGCGGGACGAGTCTTACACGGAATTCTGAGAGAAACTCCAGAAAGCAGATTTCCCGCAGAGGCGCCGAGTACGCAGAGGATTGAGTTCATCAATTCTTCTCTGCGGCCTCTGTGCCTCTGCGGGAAAATTCTTCTCTTTACCGGAAGTTGCCGACGATCTTGTTCATGACATCGGACATCTTCTGAACCAGGTTCGTCCACATTTCGAGGGCTTGATTCTGCTTGTTGATCAGGCCCTGCAGCTTGATCGTGTCCGACTGCGAGTTCGTGGACAGGTTGTCGATTTCCGCCTGAATGTTGGCGATATCGAGCTCCAAATCCTCTCGCTTATCCTTGTTGTCCGTGTTGTCGGGCGTGTTCTTCAGCTCGTTCCGCTTGGCGATCAGCCGGTCGCGGGCGTCCTTGATTTTCTGGTTGTTGGCATCCATCGACATGATGTTCTGCTGGATGACTTCATTCAGCAGACTCACGCGCTCTTCCTGAATCGCCATGATTGCGGTTGCGAAGTCGCCGGAGGCCATCGCCTGCTGTGCGATCGACGACAGGCCGGACGAACCCGACGAACTGCCGCTCGAACTCGTCGATCCAGTCGAACCCGTTGAGCCCGAACTGCTTCCAGTGCCGCCCGTGCTATGACTGCTGCTGCTTGAACCGCCCGTGGTTCCGGTGCTTGGCGTTTCCGTCTTCAGCTTGCCAAGTGCCACATCAAAATAGGGAGAAATCTCAGTCTTCAGAGCCTCCGTCAGGGCGGCCAGGCTCTCCTTAACCATGACGTCGCGACGATCCTGCAGGCCAGTGTTGGCCCAGTCGATACCGTTGAGAACGTCCTCGGCGATGGCGGCCGCCAGGTTTTCGACGGTCAGCGGCTTACCCTGACCTTTCAGCAGAAACACAGCGTTCTCGATCTGCTTGTCGCTGACAGTGAAATCGACGTTGAAGGTCTTGATCTTATCGGAGTCAGTTGAGTTCTTGACTGTCGCCTTGAACTTGGCGTCGATCTCCGGATCAAGCACATCTGCGAACTGGCCAATCGACGTACTCGTCACGTTGGTGAGGCTGGTCATAATAAAAACTCCTGAGTTTTGAGTGGTTTGTTGCCTGTCGAGATGTGTTTGGAGGGGTCGCGGCCAAGTCTTACACGGAATCGTTTTCTTTTTTTCGACCGGGTTATGGCCGGTCTCCAGACCGTGCCACACTCGGCGACCGAAGGTCTCCAACGGCTTTCGCAGCCCCATTTGGGAGACCTACGGTCCCGTTTTGTGGCTCGGTCGGAGACCGGCCACAACAGGATTGCAGAAGCGCAGATTTCCCGCAGAGTCGCCGAGGACGCAGAAGATTGAGTTCATCAATTCTTCTCTGCGACCTCTGTGCCTCTGCGGGAAAATTCTTCTCTTTACCGGAGGTTGCCGACGATCTTGTTCATGACATCGGACAGCTTCTGAACCAGGTTCGTCCACATTTCCAAGGCTTGGTTCTGCTTGTTGATCAAACCCTGCAACTTGATCGTGTCGGACTGCGAGTTCGTCGACAGGTTGTCGATTTCCGCCTGGATGTTGGCGATGTCGAGCTCCAAATCTTCTCGCTTGTCTTTGTTGTCCTTGTTGTCGGGCGTGTTCTTCAGCTCGTTGCGTTTGGCGATCAGACGATCGCGAGCGTCCTTAATTTTCTGATTGTTGGCATCCATCGACATGATGTTCTGCTGGATGACTTCATTCAGCAGGCTCACGCGTTGTTCCTGGATCGCCATGATCGCCGTGGCAAAGTCGCCCGAGGCCATCGCCTGCTGGACGACGCTCGCCATTCGGTCCGCAGCGGTGGGCGTCAGAGTCTGGGCGGCTTCGTCGAACTTGCTGCCAAAGACTCTGTTCAGAGCGGTCGCCAGGTTTCCAGCAGATCGCGCGTTATCCGGAAACAGCTTGGCGGCCAGGGCTGCGGTCATGTTGTTCAGCGTCAGGTCTTTGCCGCCGGCCCTGAGAGCTTTCAGGGCTTCCTGAATGGCCGCCGAATCGAATGATCCGAATGCGGAAGCTTTAGCGACCGGATCGAGCTGGGCGGCGAAAGATTCGATCTTCGCGTCACTCACGTTTTGAAGGCTGACAGTCATGATAGGCTCCGGTGTTCGGCAAGCTGCCGCAGCTTATTTTTAAGGTTTTTTGGGATGGTGAAGGACTAAACCCGAACGCGGGGCGTCTTCGGTTTGCCGGAGCCACCAGAACGATTGCCAACAGCCTGGCGAGCGGCGGCTTCGGCTTCCTCGGCAGCGTGTCCGATGGAACGTCCCAGCATGCCTTCGAACTCGGCCCGGTACTCGGCACTCCAGTCCTGACGCTCCAGCAACTTCTTGCCGGCTCCGGGAGCAATACCGGTCTGCTTGAGGATGTCCTGCCAGCGGTTTTCGATCTCTGCGGCTTGAGCTTTCAGTTCCTCAATCAGCTCGGACATCTTCTCGGCTTTGACGGCCGAGTCTGATTCCGACGAGACGCTGAGTATGCGGTCGAGCTGTGCCTGCGAGATGGTCTCAGTGTTCGACACCATGCCTTCGGCGACAATGTTTTCAACAAAGGCAAACGTGGCGATCGCTTCGTGTTCTTTGGACATGAAAGTTTCCTTGCTGGATGTTGGGACAGACTTGTGTGTTTGAGATTAAGCGTTGTTCGTGGGGTTGGACCGCTTGGAGCGGTCGGCTCGCAGTTGCTTCAACGTGCGGAACTGAGCCAGTTCCATTTCGATCCATTCACCAGTCAGGCCGCGGCCCAGACTCTTAGCTCCCAGGATGCGCTTGTAGAACTCAGCAATCCGAGGAGCGGGCAGTTGATCGGCGGTCAGATCGTAGCCAGTGGCGACCAGGCCTTTTACTCGCTTCAGCCCCAGTTCTGATTGCGACAGCCATTCCAGAAACCAGAGCAGTTCGGTGAAGGAATTCCTCAATCCGCGACGTTCCGACGTGCGGCGATAAAGGGGGATCAGCACGGTCTCACCGTCGTCTTCCACGCGGTAGATGATTTCCGCCTGACCGACATGGACCGAATTGCCCTCGAAGTCGTCCTCGGCCAGATGGCGAGGAGTGACTTCAAATCCTTGCTGGGTGAGTAATTCCGTAACGCGGTCCATGATGGCTCAGCCTTGTCGGTGAGATGGTCTGATCGTCTTCCTCAAGTGATTGCCAGGTGATCGCGAAGTCTTACAGCGTTCCGAAAGATTTTCTGAAACGGTCGGCGTTACCGGAGCAACTCATTCCGTACTGCGATTGAACGTCAGCGTCACAATATTCTGGCCGTTCTCGCGGCGGTACTTCACGGCGTCGCTGAGCACCGCGACGAAGTACAAACCCAAGCCGCCGATTTGACGTTCTTCCAGCGGGCGTTGAGTTTCCGGCAGCGGATGGTCGATCGGATTGAACGGCTTGCCGTGGTCGATGAGTTCGGCCGTGATCGACGCGTCATCGGCCGAGAGCGTGAGTTTGATGGGGCTCAATGCGGAAGCCGGTGCAGTTCCGTCGGTGCCGTGCTTGACGATGTTCACGAACAGCTCTTCGAGCAGCAGGTCGAGGTGCGTCCAATCCCGGTTGGACAAGCCGTGAGCCGTGGCAAACGCCTCAACCGCAGCGGCAACCTGAGCAGCTTCGCCCAGTTCAGCGTTCACGGTTGTTTCAGTTCGGCCACCCATTTGAGAACTTCGGCGATCGGTTCGATGAGGTCAGACGGGATGTAATGATTGACCGTCCCTTGGTCGTACAGATCGTGAGCGAGCGGCACGTTCTGCATGATGGGGATCCCTTCCTCCTTGGCGATTTCGATCATGCGCTGAGCCAGAATACCTTCTCCTTTGGCCAACACCAGCGGCAGCGGGGTCTCGCCAGCCTCGTATTGCAGCGCGATTGCCAAGTGAGTGGGGTTCGTCACCAGCACCGACGCCTTGCGAACCTTTTGAGTCGTGTCGTTCATAACCATCTCGCGATGCAGCTGTTTGCGTTTGCCCTTGATCTCGGGGCTGCCTTCCATCTCCTTATATTCCTGCTTCACCTCGTCCTTGGACATCATCAAATCCTTCATGTACTGCCGCCGCTCGAAGGCATAGTCGGCCGCCGCCAGGACGATGTACACGACCGCCGTATTGATGCCGATGATCCGAAACATCTCCGAGCTGGCAACCAAGACGCCCTCTGGCCCCTGATACGGAATGTGCATCAGGCCGGGAATTGAATCGCGAATCACGAGGTACAGCAGCAGTCCGAGGAAGAACGTTTTGATGAGCGACTTGATCATCTCGATCAGGTTCTTCATCGAGAAGATTTTTTTGATGCCTTGGACCGGATTGAGCTTATTGAGGTCCGGCTTCATCGGTTCAAAGACAAACAACGCACCGACCTGAAAGTATCCCGCGGCAATCGCCGTCGCCGTGACGATGCCCAGAATCGGCAGCGACAGCTCCAGAAAGACGAGCACGCAGCCCTCAATGACCTGAGGCAGCGCATCGCGGAACGGCACGCCGTAGAAGCGAGCGGGCAGGACGATCATCTCTTTGAGCCGTTCCATCATCGCCGGCGCTGATGACGCGAGATACCAGAACGACACCAACAACAACGCAGTGGACGAGATCTCTTTACTCTGAAAGACCTGCCCCTTGTTGCGAGCGTCTCGCAACTTCTTCGGTGTTGGCTGTTCGGTCTTTTCGCTCATGCAGTTCTCGGACGAGAGGTTCTCTCAAACGGATCTGAAACACAGAGGAACAGAGAACACGGAGATCATTCACGGCATGTCCCAAATCTCTCTGTGATCTCTGTTCCTCTGTGTTTCAAAAACTCTGATCAGACGAAAGCACGTCACCCGACGGCTTCTTTCAGGAATTCGATCACACCTTTGCTCCCTGCCAACTCCTTGCCGAAGAGTACAAACAGCGTCGGCACGTAGACCACGAGCACAATCAGTCCGACGAGGCTCTTCACCGGCATGGAGAGCGAAAACACATTCAAGCTCGGCGCGAAGCGGTTCATCAGGCCGAGGCCGAACTCGGTGACCAGCACCGTGATGAGCACAGGTGCCGAGAGCACGACGGTCATGCGGAGCATGCGGTCGGCTTGGGCGAGCATGAACGCCGGAAAGCCGGGGTCGAACTTGGGCCAGGCGGCTCCGACCGGCCAGACGGCGTAGCTTTCAAAGAGTGCGTCGAGGAAAAACAAAAAGCCGCCTGTGGTGTAGAACAACGCGGTGAAGACCTGCACAAAGAAGATGCCTGTCGGCGAAGTCTGCTCACCGGCCATCGGGTCGAAGATGGACGCCATCGACGCGCCGCGCTGGTTGTCGATGAAGAAGCCCACGCTCATCGCAATGGAAAACGCCATGCCGATCAGGAAGCCAATCAAGACGCCGATCACGACTTCCTTGCCCAGCATCGCCAGCAAGACCCAGATGCCGATCGTTTCTTGAGGCATCGTCGGTGCGACCATTGGGAAGACCACCAATGCCAACGCGAAGAAGACGCTGTTGCGAACTTGTCCCGGCAGAATCTCGGTGGACAGAAACGGAGCTACCGAGCACGCCGCCGCCGCGCGAGCCGTGCAGATGCCCATCACCATCAAGAATTCTCGAATCGGCTGCCAATCCATAACTCAGCGTTCTCGCTCGGCGATCAGTTATTGCTTGCCTGCGTACTCGAAGACGGTGACGGTGAGATTGTAGAGCTCTCCGCCCATCCAGCTGGCGGTGAACAACATCGTGATGACCACCGCCACCAGCTTGACGGTGAAGCCCAGTGTCTGTTCCTGAATCTGGGTGAGTGCCTGAATTAAGCTGACCAAGACGCCGGCCACGGTCGCCACCAAGATCGGTGGCAACGACAGCCACAAGACCAACATCATGGCCTTGATGGTGAAGTCGATAATCAGAGCTTCGGACATGGGTTATTCCCGTCTGACCTCTCCGTGCTCCGCGCCTCTGCGGGAGAAAAGAATTCCCGCAGAGGCGCAGAGGCCGCGGAGAAAAGGACTTCACGAGTAGCTCAGCACCAGCCCGTGAATGAGGCGTGTCCAGCCATCGACTAGGACGAACAGCAACAGCTTGAACGGCAGTGAGATCGTCGTCGGCGACACCATCATCATTCCCATGGCCAGTAAAATGTTGGACACGATCAGGTCGACCACAATGAACGGCAGATAGATCAGAAACCCGATCTGAAACGCCGTCGTCAGTTCGCTGACGGTGAAGGCAGGAATCAGCACCATCATGTCGTCGTCTTTGGCGGCCAGGGCCTTTTCCTCCGGCCATAGTTTCTTGGCGGATTTCAGGAAGAACTGACGCTCCTCTTTGCGAGTGTGCTTCATGAGGAACTTTTTGAGCGGTTCCTTGCCGATCTCAACCGTCTGGCGGATGGACTGCATCTCTTTCAGATTGAGTTCATTCTTCTGAACGATATCAAACGTCTCTTCCACCACGGGTGCCATGATGTAGAGCGACAGAATCACGGCCAGCCCGTTCATCACGAGGTTGGGGGGAATCTGTTGCACGCCGAGTGCGTTCCGAATGAGCGACATCACGACCACGATCTTCACGAACGACGTGACCATCATGGCCACGAAGGGGGCCAGCGACAGTCCGACCAGCACGGTCACGATCACCAAAGGATCAAGATTCGCGCCCATTGCCAATCTCCTTCAAGGTGACTCCGAGTCGATCGTCGACCTGCACCAGTTCTCCGCGGCCGATGACACGTCCGTTGGCCCGAATGGTTACAGGCGCTGTTGGACTGCGATCCAACAGGAATGTGAAGCCTGCCTGTAATGTGGTCAGTTCTTTGGCGGTGATCTCCAGGCGTCCGACTTCGAACACCAGATCGACGGGCAGCTTGTCGAGTAGCTCAGAGTGCGCATCAGCCATGACGGTCGCTCACGAGTAGGAAACGGAAGGGGTCGCTCCAGGCGAAAGGACCAACGCCAATTCTGCCGAGCAACGCACAGAGCCGCTCCTCGGCCCGACCGCGCGGCGAAGTTACCGCAACACGCTGGAGAACTCCAACGAGCAGCACGCGACCGAAGTGCCAAACCAGATTTTAATTGGCCACGGATCAAACACAGATGAAACGCGGATAAGAATCAAGGATACGACGCCCTTCATTCCTTTATCCGTGTTTCATCTGTGTTCCATCCGTGGCTAAACCTTCTCCCGATTCGTCCAAAATTTTCGGACGCCGAGTAAGATTCCGGCTCAGTCCAACAAACACTGTTTGGTTTATGGCTTTAGAGCGAACGCAAACATACAGGATGACGGGTGCATCATGCCGAATAATGCCGTTGGAGTGGGTGTGCCGAGACAGGTACCGTTGAACACCGACTTTCAGCACGAAAAGCTGGGCGTCTTTGGTCGTCGCAACGTGCAGGTCGGCAACGGTGGCCAGCCGCGGGTGAGCATGAATGAAAAGGCTCGCACCGACTTTCGATCGAAGGTGACTCGCTTCCTGGACTCGATCACGCCGGACGGTGTCCGAGCCAGCGGAAAGTTCCGTCGCGGGCTGGAAGATTTTAGTTTCAAGTTGGGCGGCACGTTCGGAGCCTTGCTGCGAGGCCCGGAACTCGGCATGGACCTGCCGGCGTTTGAACGAGGACTGGCGCGGCTGCCGGATGCGTCAATGCCCGTCATCACCCGAGGTCACGATTTCCCGGACGTGATGAGTACTCGCGCTTCGATCGAGTTGAAGAAGTTAAGCGACGGGGAACTCGGGCTGCTTCGCGAACGAATCAATTCGGATGAAGTGACGCAGCTCAACGGACAACTGCCAGAAGACAGCAAAATCGTGTTAGGCCAAATGCGTGAGGCAGTGACTGCCGAAATGTCTCGACGGGCCCGACAAGCGGTCGACAACCCCGAGCGTACAGGCCTCGTGGGCAAGTTGAAGGAAGCCTACGGCCTCTCGAACAGACCCACCGAGTTTCAGGCCAAGATCAATGAGACGCTCGGTCAAGCTCGCCAGATCCTGGAAACTGGCGGCTATCCTACCGACGAGACGGCCCAATGGGGTTTGCTCAACGAGGCCTTCGGACAACTCAAAGAAGAGATCAACGGGCTCACTCAGGCATTCACGTCCGCTCAACTCAAGTCACTCATCGACGGCGAGTCCCCGATCGAAACCCCAGCGATGCTGCAGGACCTGCCAGTCCGAGCTTTCGACATCACGGGCAACAAGGTTTTGCAAGAGGGTGCGCGCCGCGCCGAGGATTATGAGCAGACCATCAACACCTGCATGCAGCGGTTGATGGGAACTAAGTCCGAGCCAATGTCTGACGAGACGATGCGGTCGGTCGTCAACGATGTCAGCCAGCTGAGCACCTCGTTCTCTCAATGGCGCGAGCACGCCGAAAACTTCAACATTCGCCCCGGCGAAATGGTGGAGCGCGTCGTTGAACTCAAGGCGCGCCTGGAAGGGCTGCTCAAGCCGGAGAATCTGAACCTCAATGCCTTGTCGGACCACGAGTTGGCCTCGCTCTCGAAAGCCTGCACCGAACTTAGTGTCGATGCCCCGATGCAGATGATCTCGCAGACGGGTTCCGCGCGAATCACCGAATCCCGCGACCTCGTCAAGCAGCAACTGACTGAACTGGGCCAGAGTTATCGGGATGTCAACGTCCTCGGAACTGGCGCGACGACTCGCGAGTTGCACGACATCCTGGATGTGGGAGTCAACCTGAGTGCCGCGTTCGAGAAACTCGTTAATGCCGAGCGACTGTTCGGCAATACGGACATGACGCCGGAACAAGTCACCGAGCTGCGATCGAACATCATCACCACAGTCGCCAACGAAATGCCGCGCGAGCAAGCAGTAGCACTGGTCAACGCGATGAACACCGATGAGATGGGCCGAATTCGGGCTCTGCTGGCGCACACTGGCAACGAACTGCCGTTCCCGGAGATCGGCCGCGAATTGTCCGCCGCCGGCCGAGACGCGCAATTGCTCGACACCGCACTCCGTGCGCGGCTGACGCAAGAGGGAGTCCAGGTACCGCCTCCAGTGCGAGTCAACGCGGGCGTGGAACAGATGCCCAAAGCG
>CAYLTY010000182.1:0-17285 GCA_964386705.1 uncultured Planctomycetaceae bacterium | reverse complement strand
CACTTACGCAAAATCAGCCGTCTCGTTTGCATTAGTCTGTGAGATTTCCGGGCTAAATGATCGTTGGCTTGTGCTGCCATTCGACTCCGACGGGTCGCCCTACACATTAGAGATCGAGGTTGAGCGATTGGCACCTGGCGCTCTCTCCTTCGAGTTTCCTATTGGCGCCGCGAAGGTTCCAGACTTCGTAGAGTGCGTTTTCGATGAGAATGGTCGCTATTCCGGGCCTCGTGCTTATGACGAACTGCCTCCAGGCTCCCAAGTCGACAAGCTCAAGAAGAAGTCGCCGTCGCGAGAATTCAAGAATGGCTTGATCCAACAGGGGCGAAAGGTCCTGCTATCGTGCGAAGTGTCATCAACTCGGATCAAAGCCAAAGTCGGAACGATCAGTGCGTTTGACTTTGACGTGGATCTTGGTCGGCTGAAAGTCCCTGGCCGTGAGTTAAAAAGCTGGCCCCGTGGCGAACTACTTCTTATCTCCCACGGAGAATTCCGTTTCACGCGGATCTCGGTAAAAGGGAAAGGAACGATCAATAGCCCAGGCGCGCCCGGAACCATCACCGCCGTTGTTCCAGATGCTCCCCGCGAAGCCAAACCTGTTGTGATGACACCGCCACCTCGGCCACTTGCACCTCCAATCTGCGAACTAGCTATCGGGACTTGGGTGATCAAACCCCTCACGAACCATGATCGTTACCCAAAAGCCACATTGCATATCGTCTCCAGTGAAAAGGGTGATGTGCGTGGAGCGTTACAGTGGACTGACAACGAAGGGCAGTGGGCGTTTGAGCTGCTTCGCGGTCAGATCGTTGGGAATCAGTTGAAGCTTGCAGGGAATGAATTGCAGTCGATGGGGTTCCTCATAACCCTGGGGCGCTATTCCGGCGAGGTGAGTCCCGACGGCAAAACTTTTCGTAATGTGTCGACGATCATTGATGGTCGACGAATTCGAGAAGCAAGTCAGGTGGAACATTGGGAGGCAGAGTGGCTCAGCCCTGATCTGCGACTTAAACCACGTACGCGTGCCGCATATGATGACTGCTTTCGAAATAGACGCGATGAGGACACGGTGCTGTGGCAGTTTACGGATCAAGCCTACCTTGTGGATTCCAAGGCGGAACTTGTGTTGCACGGTCGCCGCGCAGATCGCCAACAACTTGCTCAGTTGGCGAAGAGCGCCAATCCACGCGTCGCTGCCATAGCGCTGGCTATGATGCAAGAAGAGAACGTCCAAGATGCCCGCAACGGGATCGCTAATGTTTCTCGTGCCGTCAATCTTATCGAGCAAGATGTGTTGGCGTATCGAGAGTCCCTAGACCAAGCGGATAGGCAGCGCGTGCAGGATACGAATCGGGCAGTCGAAATCGCTGACGAACGCGAACGCAATCGGGCGTTAGCTGCGATTAATTCTCAGCACATGGCCAACACTATGAATGCATTCGGTGCGATGTTCGACACAAGTGGAGCTCGTACACTCCAGTTGAACGATATCGACCGCTTGCGATTGGCGATCCGCGGTTTGGACTGTCGTGAGATCCAGAATCAACAGGTTCGAAGCTTGCTCAAGGAGCGTGGAATGCCTGAAAAACCTCAATCAAAAACTTGGGGTGTCAAGGTCGAAGCAGGACATGACAGGACTACCCTCATCGTCACCCATACTGGCCAGACGGATCTACATCATTGTTTCTTTCTGACGGAGTTTCAGACTGACCCAAAGAAGACCAAAAGTGACTGGGACAAGCAGCAGCGCATGATGCCCTACATGAATGGGCTGTTTGCGCTAACGATGGGAGTTTCAGGTGATGTGCTTGATCGTGGAGCCATTGACACAGAACTGACACTTGAACTGCTTTCTCACGGAACCGGTTATGGCGTCATGCTTCCTGTGTGGAAGCCCGGCCAAAAAGTCACTTTGCATGTCTGCTCAACAGCAGCGGCAAAGTATGCCAAGTCCGCCAGCCTCTTAGTGGCGACGGATGAAACTGGTACTCAAGAAACGCGCCTCACCCTTTCGCAATTCCTCGACGCGATGAAGCGGCTTCCCGCAGGGACACCAAACTCGCTGCGTCCAAAATGAACTAACCGCATGACGGATGCACGGTGAAGGACTTCTGCTGCCAGCCAGCGATCAAGGTGGGAGACGACTATGATTCGTAGATGGTTATTAGTTTTGCAAATCACGATATGCACAGCAGCACTCGCTGATGATGCAGATGCTCGGCGGCAGGCAGATGAACTTGCACCGCTGCTCTCACATTATGGGGCAATTATTGGCCCTCCTGACCGCCGCTATTACAACCGCGATGACGCTCAGTTCCATGAAGTTGCAAATCGGCTGGCGAAACAAGCCGCGACACCAGCACTCAAAGAGGTCGCAAACAACTGTGTGATCATTGCAGCGAAACTCAATAAGTCGCACGCACTCTATGACGAGTTGACCAAGGACCGCGTCGGACCAGGCAAATCGTTCTTACAGATGATGATGTGGGTAGGAGAGCAATCGGCCAACGGCGCCTTCCTTCGCGAGACGACGACAGTCCGCCAAGAACACAACTGGACCATCACCGAAACGGGCATGAAGGACCACACGCTCGAAGCCGCGCTGTTCTACGGCACTATCGGAATGATGGCGAATCGCGAAGCAGAGCAGAGGCATCAGGTCGCCGTCTTCAAGCTGCGGCAAGGGGTAGCCAAAGAATTGCGAAAGCTAGGTGACGAAGTCGAGCAGTTGCGACGCAAGAACAGCGAGCAAGTGCGAGATACCGGATTTGTTCGATTTGCTGGCCCACTTCAGACTGAGCCCCGTTTGGAATTCAAAATGGGGTATGCCGATCCAGAAGGCTCCCCCATCGAAATTGAGTGGCAGGGGCGAGGTCTGCGCGCTGCAGCCAATGCTCAGCCTCCAGCGGAAGCTAACAATCCTCGTCACCCAGCCGAGCAGCAGAGTGAGTCAGTGCATCCCTTCTTACGCGTGCGCAATACAACCAAGACGCTGCATCGCGTCGTACTGACAATCGACTACATTCACTATCGCATGCCCGCGTCACCAGTCATGCGGCAGATCTATTGGCTGCCCGAATGGAAGTCAGACGAAGTCTTTGCAGTGACAGAGGCATTCCGCTGCAATCTCGACAACCGCAAAACGACCGGACTCGACGAAGAGGTCAATGCACCGAATGGAGCCTGTGGACAGCAGGTGTTTCCGGGATTTCTAGGATTGCTAGGTTGCAAGTACTCGCTCACCAGCGATGAACTTCGGCAGGAGGACGTTGCAGTTGAATTCAATGCCAATCGTGAACGGATTCGCGACGTCATGTTGCAGAGTGCCGAAGACCTCTCGCTTCGCCTCAACGCGGCCGCAAGCAACAGTGGTGAGTGGGCGGGGCTCAAAGCAAATGAGAAAGCTCTGCGCTTCAAAGTGATGACTGCGTCAATCCGTGACTCCGCCAACTTCGCACTGGCGCTCGCTCCGGCGAATTGGTCAGAAGCGGAACATGCACAAGCTTTGGCCAAGGACTTTAAGGCAATCGCGAAACGCACTGAATCGTTGCGAGAGACGGCCCTTGGAGGGTGCGAAGGAGGACGGGTATATGTGGGCGTACGAGACAGTCGGTACGCTCAATTCGCCGATCTTCGAGGTCGCTTTGCGATCGAGTTTAAGAGTGAGAAACCCACGCCTCAGAGAATGGAAGTTGCGATTACTCGGCCAGCCGATGGTGTAAATGCTGAATTGACCAAGCCATTTATTGGTCGACTGATTCTTGCTCCAGATGGTCGAGCGGAGATTCTGCTATCGCTCAAACCGGCTCCTAAGATACCGCTGGCAGGAACCAAACCGTCAACCCCGTCTGCTGGTGTAAAGCCAGGAATCAAGCCGGCGAACAGCGGAAAATCATCTGAGTCGCCGACCAATATCGATCAACGCGCAAGCCGTACACCTGGCAAGGCATGGTACGAACTGGAATGGCAATTCAAGTGGGTCAAAGATCATTGGGAGTGCGCGATCGACCAAACGGAGTTCGTCCTCACCGAATCGAAACCCATAGAGAAACCGGTCGCCAAGAATCTGGATGATCGACCGAAACCCAATCCCACGGGGACTCAGATTGCACTCAATCAGGGAGCACCTGGATTTTCCGCCAAGTCGGTGTGGACGGGCACGCGCAAGGTGACTGGCTCGAACGGCAAAGTCGTCAAGGAAGAAAGAATTGAACTCGTAGTACAGCATCGTACTGCGGAGTTCCCAGGCACTGGTGGGGGTATCTATCAGTGCGAACTCACCAGTGATGGACAGCGGAAACCACCGATTCAAGTAACCGTTAATCCTGCATTGGCAGGGCGAATTTCCTGGATGACAGTAAGTCCTCCCAAACCGGGTGAGAGGTCGGTGCGCGGGACGGACCCCTATTCGGGGACAATCAACAACGGGGTTATGGAGGTCATCAGCCAGCCTACGGACTCGCCAAACTTCGAGAACGCAATCATTCAACTCAAGTTGAAAAAGTAGCTTGCTTGTTTGGAGTCCGTTGCCTTCGCAAGGGAAGCGGCTGGGGTAAACTCACTCGCCCTCATGACGTTTAACGCAACAAGAGCTAGGCTCTGATTCCTGCGAGCCGCATTTCAATCATATTTTCCCGATTTCAACAATGCTCCCAGAGATTCAGCCCACCTCCATAATCGGTCGATTTCAGATCCAAAGGAAGCTCGGTGAAGGGGCGTTTGGCAGAGTTTTCCTAGCGTTCGATCCGAATGTGCATAATGACGTGCATCGACTTGTGGCGGTCAAGTTGCCGCATCCGCACGTCTTTCAAGACATGGCGATGCAGATGCGTTTTCTACGCGAGCTGCAAACAATCTCATCGTTGAGACCTCATGTCGGAGTGTGTCGCTTCATCGAGACAGGCATGTACCAACGCAGCCTGTTCGTTGTGATGGAGTACGTCGAGGGTGAATCCTTGGCGAATCGCTTGGAGAGGATTCCCAATAGACCGTTGCTTTGGGTCCTAAAACTGATACGCGATATTGCCCTTATCATGGCCGACGTGCACGAGCAGCAGGTGGTGCATCGGGATCTGAAGCCGTCGAATATCATGTTGCGGCGCCACGGTGATGCTGACCAGCCAGTTATTATGGATTTTGGTCTGGCACGTGGAGATCGCTCACAGGAGTTACGCCTGACACGAACCGGTCAGGTCCTCGGGACGCCTTATTACATGGCTCCCGAGATCATTAGCGGCAACGCTGCGCACGCAGGACCTGCGGCCGACATCTATAGCTTGGGCGTGATGTTATTCGAGATGCTGACGGGACGACGCCCCTTTGACGGGCCGACCATCCAGCTCTTCGAAAAAGTCTCCAAACAACCTGCGCCGCCGCCATCCCTTACCCTATCGACATTGCCATGCGAACTCGATCACGTCTGCCTCAGCGCACTCGCAAAGGATCCCGCACAGCGCTTCGGTGAATCGATGACGAAGTTTTCAGCGGCGCTTGATGAACTTGTGAAGCAAGCGCAATGGGCTCACTTGTCCGTGGGCTCAACAATTCTCGATGGCTCGGAGTCAGCACCAACGATGATCCAACCGCCTGGATGGTCCCCGAGTACTCAAGCGGAGCAGCGATCGAAGGACTAACTCAGACTCAGTTGGAACTGCTGATCATGACTTGAGCTCACGTCGATCTGATCCCGCAGGTGCTTCGAGTTGCACGGTTAGAGTTGAAACAGCCAATGACCTACTGACGCCTTTTCATCGGATGTTTCCTAATGATTCCTTTCAGTTGCCCCGCTTGCAACGAAACTGTTGAACTGCGTGACGACTGGGATTTCGTCTTGATCGATTGCCCGCATTGCGGTGTTAAGACGAATCTCATGGCGACGAGCGACGCAGCCGAATTGCGACGTGGAGATGTGCTGTTGCACTTCGAGTTGAAGCAACTCCTCGGTACAGGTGGTAATGGCACCGTATGGCGGGCACACGATCGCGAATTACAGCGCGATGTCGCAATCAAGTTTCCAAGCCGCGACATCATAGAAGCGAAAGATCGTGTACGATTCCTTCGCGAAGCGAGTCTTGCTGCCCGAGTAAAACATCCTCACATCGTTCCGATTCTCCATGTTGGCGAAGATCCATTAACCCGCCCAAACGGCGGTGGCTTCTCGGAGACATTGCCCAAACGGCTCTACATTATCAGCGAGCTGATTGTTGGCATGGGACTCGATCGCTTTATCAAAATTGGCAAACGATCCGCCCCCGCTAAAGTGGCACGGCTCATAGAGCGGCTAGCCGACGCACTGGGGGCAGCTCACTCTGCGACCGTCATTCATCGCGATGTCAAGCCGAGCAATGTCATGCTCGACAGTAAAGGCAAGCCGTATCTGTTGGACTTCGGAGTCTCAAAGAGTAGCGACCAGCCCGACCGAACCATCAGCCGCGAAGGCGCGATCATCGGTTCGCCGTTCTATCTATCGCCCGAGCAAGCCCGAGGCGAGAACACTTCCTTGGACGTGCGTTCCGACATCTACTCTCTAGGAGTATTGTTCTTTGAGATGCTCACGGGGCGTTTACCCTTCGAAGGAAGCGAGAAGGAATTCGAACATGCCACCGCCGACCTAAAGCGAGATGTTCCGAGCCCTCGATTGTTTACTCCAGCGTTGCCCCGCGATCTGGAGACCATTTGCCGCAAATGTCTGGAGAAGTATCGAGAACTGCGCTTCGCCAATGGCAGAGAGCTAGCTGAGGAGCTGAAGCGGTATCGTGACGGAGTGCCAATCCTTTCACGTCCAATTTCTTCCTTCGAACGTTTCACACGTTGGTGCCACCGCAAGCCTGTTATCGCCGGGCTCTCTGCGTCGATGGTTACGACGACGATCGTCGGCTTGATCGTTGCCCTAGCTCTACAGAACAGCCGCTGGCGACTGCAATCCGAAGTAGCTGCGAAGACCTCTGAACTCAAAGGACAACAAACCGAACTCGTGGCCAAAGACCAAGAGATCGGGGCGAAGACGGTCCAACTCCAACAAACCGAAGCAGAGCGGATGAAGCAGGCCGCTGAGGCGGCACGCAAGAAGCGCGAGGCGTATCTCAACCGGTACCTTGCTGATTTGCGGCTTGCTCGCGACTACTGGTCCACGCGCGAACTGAACAATTTGAAAGCCCTCCTGGAACAGCACCTTCCTTCTCGAACCCAGCAGGAAGACGCCCGCGGGTTCGAGTGGTTTTATTGGTGGAGTTTACTAAACGGAGGCGACGAAGATACGGACACCGCACTTGTGCCACTGGATCACGACTTGCTGTCTGCGGCGGTCTCAGACAATGGGCAGTGGGTAGCTGTCGGGCACAGGCTACTCGGCATGATGCTAGTGCAAGTCTCCGATGGCACCGTCACATTAAACAACCAGCGAGGTGAGAGTTGCAGTCCGATCGCCATCAGCAGCGATGGGCAATACATCGCGACGTCGGCGGGCAATCGAGACACAATCCGAATTTGGAATCAGAAAGGCCGAGAGGTTGCGACTTTTACGGGGCTGAGTTATCCGGTTCTCCGCATGGCATTCAGCCCAAATGGTCAGTTGCTAGCCAGTTCGGGACACGACTTCGGCCCCAACCCCAATGGTGAGGTGATCGTCTGGGATATCGACGCTGCCGCACCCCTTCAGTTGCTACTAGACCCTCGAACACAGCATCTCACTAGCCTGGGCAATACAGCCTTTCTAACTCAGGCGAATACTTCGGGCCTGGGTTTCAGCCCCGACGGGGAGACCCTCTGGACTTCCGGTGGCCGATCGACTTCGCAGGGAGATATTCCTGAGCAATTGCTTGCCGCCTGGGACGTTCGTCGAGGGACGTTGAGGAGTTTGCCGAAATCACGTCCTTCGGGTGGAGGTAATGTTATTATCAGTCACGACAATAAGACACTCTGGGTAGGAAACGGTCGAATTGAACAGTGGTCCTTGAGTGTGCCCGACAACAAAGCGAAGGATCCGAAAAAGCTGGCCGTCTCTGTACTACCGAATTCAACAGGCTTCACGCGCGAGCTCCAGGTTCCGAGCTTCGGATCCTTGAGTCTCAGCCCAGATGATCGTTGGTTAGTAACTACGAATCGAGCCGACGAAGTATTATTCGTGGAGACGGTGTCCGGAATGATTCAACAAGCCTTCAAAGGCCACACGGCTGAGATCAAAGCAGTTGCCGCCCTTCAAGATGACCGTGGATTGAGCATTGATCGGAACGGAGTAATCAAGGAATGGAAAGTCGGCGGACACGCAGCGGGCGAACGCACATTGCGATTCGCGCAAGACACACAGCGTTCGCTGATTCGTCGAACATTTACCGGTATACAGTTCGCGGGAGAGGAGCTTCTCGCGATCGAATCGTTCAATGGTAAGTGCATCTCGGTGTGGAACGAAACGACACGGCAGAACATTGAGATTGCGATTGATGCTCAGAGATTCCAGCCTGAAATCACACGGCTGAGCCGAGACGGCCGGCGAGCGCTCGTGCACGGCTTTGATCGCACGAAGATGATCAAGCGAACTCGAGTTTTCGAGATTAAGACCAATACCGAGATTCCGCCTCAAGACGACGATGAGGCCGTCAGCACCGCATCCAGTGGGCAGGTGATGACTATATATAGTGGCGACGGAACACGACGGCTGGATCGGACAAAGGCCAGAAGCGGATTCGTTCTTGTCGACGCAATCACAAACAAGGAACTCTGCGTGCTGAAGTTCCGCGAGCAGCATCCTCAACTTCGAGCCGTCACGCTGAATCAGGATGGGTCACTGATTTATGGCATTCCGAATTCCGCTGCCGCCATCGTCACTGTTTGGGACGGCTTGACAGGAGAAATACGTCATGAGTATCGCACTCGCGGTATCGAACTGATGAGTTTAGCGCTGAGTCCAGATGGTTTTCGTTTGGCCGCTGGCGGTGATGTGAAGACCGCAGATAGCGATGAAGTCCGCGCAGGTGGTGTCCGCCTCTGGGACACCCGCCAACACGAAGAAGTGCTGTCACTACCAACTGGTTTTAGAGTAAATACTTTGGTTTTCAGTCCCAGTGGTCGTCAACTCGCCGCGGCAAGTGGCTTTGGCCCTCTGGTCATCTGGCGTGGTGCCGATGATCCTGAACGCAAGAGATGAGGCTCCGATCATTAACTGCGACATCGCCTTTGATATCCATGAAAGAGGGCAGTTGCGAAATCGGAACGGTTGCCCGAAGTTGGCGAGGGAGTTTGCGTTTCCTCGGTCCCTAACGAGCAGCACGATGATGTATCTGGAAATCGACCAGCACGACCGCCAGCTGACGATCTCACTGCGAGACGAGAGTGGCGATGTGATCCAAGCACGGCAAGTGTCCACACAGCCCGAAAAGGTGCAAGCCTTCTTGACGCGCGACTGCGCCGCGCGGGGCGAGTGGCTTATCGCGGTGGTGGAAGTCTGCGGGTTCAACGACTGGCTGCTCAAGATGTTGCAGGATTATCGCTGCCATCGCGTAATTCTGATTCAGCCGGAAGAGCGCAAGAAGCAGAAGACAGACCGGCGCGATGCGTCGTCTATGGGTGAGTTGTTGTGGGTGAACCGCGTGATGCCGAAGCCTTCCAGTGTGATCTTCTGCCATCTCGACATGGCAACACCGATGTCGCGGCGACTCATGTCGTCACTCCGAATCACATTGAGGGCGTGACATCGCACGGTTCCAATCACCAGTTGCGACGTCCATTGAATCAATCACCTAACGGTCCGATTGAGAATTGTCTTCACCCAATCGCTTCTCTTCGGGAAGGTGATCTCGTAATCGAAATTTCGGACGCTCGTGCGAGTTCAAGAACGCGGCCAGATCGAGAGCCTCTTGGAGTGCCAGGTCGGGCTCATCCAACGGCATGGCAACCTTCAACCACGAGGCAAGTGGAGTCACGCTCGCTAGTCCAGCGCCGTCGTTGAACGATTGAGAACCCCAGACTGGCGGATGCTCTTTGCTTCCTTGGCCGTCGCCGCGTGACACTCAGCACAGCGAGCGGAACAGAGTGTGGCACCACGTTCCGCATGAGCTTGAGTCACATTCAATTTCAGTTGCGGGACTGCTTGGGGACTGGCGGGGCGGTTGGCGTTCATCTGAATGGGTTGGTCTGTCGACAACCAAGTAATGTACGCGGCGATTGAGACCGAAACCTGGCTCCCCAGTGGTGGGCGCGTGCCGTTGCAGCTGCGCATGAAGCAATTGAGGATGCGATCTTCGAGAGTGATGACGCGTTGTTCGCGCGGTGACCACGCGGGATAGGCCGTCGCGACGCCCAGGAACGTCGCGGCTTTTGGATCCGTCCCGCTCTTCAAGTGACATGAGGTGCAATCAAGGGCATTGCCGACATAGGGCTTGGTCAATGGATACGTGTTCGTCCGCTCGCCAAGTTCTTGGCCGAGTTGAATCGCCGCGCCCAAAGGTCCCCGAGGCAGAGTCTGCGTCACAGACGGAGTCTCCGCATGCAAGTCGACTTCGGATTGCGCGAAACCAAACACGCACACAAAGACTCCACACGCCAGCACCAAGACAATTGACTTCATGTCCTCATGCTCCTGTCGATTTTCGAACCAATGTGGCAGGTAGAATCACGATGGCATTAAGGAACTGGCAGGTAGCCGTAGCCATCCATTTGTCGGTTCACGGTGACTGTGAGTGCTGCGTCGGCGATGGGAACTTCCTTCGCGACGGCAGACACGGGGAAGCCCTTGTAATTGAGAGCTTGGCCGCACACGAAAACCTCGACTCCCGCCTTCTGTAGTTCGCGAATCAACGGCAGATTGGGATTTCGCTCGACGCCAAACCGCGGTTGATAGAAGTCGTCGTTCAAGGCGGACTTGGTAGCCTCGCCGTGCAGCACGACCACAATCTTGATGTCCGAAGATTTCAGTCCGGCTGCGCCATACAGATTCAACAAGCGAGCGGCGCGGTCGAGCCCTTTGCTCACATCGCCCGGCTTGGAATCAGCAGTCACATCAAAAACGATCTTCGCTCCCGACCGTGGTTTCTCCACAGCGTTCGGCACGACCACGATGCCGCCGAATCCTGCGATGAGCGGAAACTCCAGCGGCTTCAATCCCGGCGACGGGCCTTTTGTAAACTCGGTGAAGTAGTTTTCTTTGAGGACGTCCGTGACCTCACGCGTCTTGCGGAAACCGGATTGCACCATTTCGCTCTCGAAGACTTCCTGGCCAGCGCGAACGTGATTCAACACCCAGTCCGTGCTGGTGCCAGGAACTCGGCGAAAGTCTACGAGGATGACTCGACCGCCGGGCTTCAGCGCGCGATGCAACGACGTCATCGTCTTCAGCGGAAACTCGAAGTGATGATACGTGTCACAGATGAAAGCGACGTCAACGGACTCAGCCGGCAACTCGGTCGAGTCCGCTGTGCAGAGCAACGTCTCGACGTTCCGCTGACCGGCTTCGCGACTGGTCTTCTGGATGTGATCGAGGAACTTCTGCGAGATATCGACGGCGATCACGCGACCGTCTTTGCCAACAGCTTCAGAGAACAGACGCGTGAATAACCCAGTTCCCGCGCCGATATCGGCCACTGTTTGACCAGGCTGAATCTGACACGCCGCCACGATCTCTTTGCGACGCGCGAAGACCTCGCGGCTCTCAACTTCAAAGCGTCCGAGAAACTCTTTGGGATCAGGATCGCGAAAGGAATCGTTGATGCCGGGCTTAACACTTTTCTCTTGAGCGAGGCAAACAGATGCAGAGAGCGCAGCGAACACCAAAATGCAGCTGAGTTTTCCGAGGCACGGCATCGACAGAATTCCTTTCAGAGAAGCGACCAATGATGCAGATTCAGCTTCGTACCAAGGGACCGAGCTGATTACGTTGATGTCGTTGAAGCAGACCATAAGTTCGGAGTGAGCGCAGATTCGCGCGCTGCGAGATATCGAGCGCCGTGACGGACTCAAAGCCGATAGTCACGAGCTTGTCGACGAGTCGCGATGCCCCACCTCCCACGTTAATCACACGACCAAGCCTGGGTGACGCAGCGGTGATCAGCTCCAAGGAAACTTGTGGTTTGGATTCGAACCAACTGACGTCGGTCACCGACTTCGTTTGATAGATCGAGTTCCAGTGTTCATGACGGTCCATCGGCAGGGCTCTCCAGATCTCAGTCGCGGGTCAGTTTGGTGGCACGCACTGAGTTATCGAAGTGCGAGGCTCGCAACGGCAGCTTTTTCCACGCCCTTGCCGAGGCGTGCCTGCCAGAATCAGATCAAACTGTCCCACCACAGAGGCTAGCACTCATTTCTTCTTGAGTTTCTTCTTTGCCTTGCGCGCTTCGTCTCCATTCCAGCGATTGTCTTCCCAGCGCGGTGGTTTCATCGTCGAGTTCCATGTTTGCCACAGAGCTTCCAGCTCGGACCTCTTGGCAGGTTGTTTTTTGCTGAGGTCGTTCTGCTCGCCGGGATCATCGGCGAGGTTCACGAGCATGGGCTCCATGTCTTTGGTGGCTTTGACCAGTTTCCAATCGCCTTGACGTACGGCGTGCTGCACACCGAAGCGGAAGTAGAGTTCACGCGGCGCGAGCTTGTCGGTTCTGCCTTTGAGCAGTGGGAGCAGATTGACGCCATCGAGTTCCACTTGAGGAGGTTCTGCACCCGCAGCGGCGAGAGCGGTGGGCAGGACATCAAGCTGGATCACCGGATCTTTCACCACACGACCAGCGGGGATATGCCCTTTCCACTGCGCCATCCATGTCACACGAATACCGCCTTCCCAGACGAACCACTTGCGGCCGCGTAGGCCCATTTGTTCGGCGATGGGTGATGCGCCGCCGTTGTCGCTGAGACAGAAGATGAGCGTGTTCTCCTCCATCTCGAGTTCGCGTAGCTTCGTCATGACTGTGCCGATAGCTGCATCTGCCTCACCGATCAACGCTGCGTAGGCTTGTTGGCGTTTGTCGAGTTGCTTGAATTTCTCCAGCCAAGCAGGCGAGGCCACGATGGGTGAATGAACCGCGTTGAACGACAAGTAGAGGAAGAACGGCTTCGTCTTGTTCGACTCGATGAAACTACAAGCCTCGCGTGCATAAACCGGCGACGTGACGGGCGCTCCCGCCAGTTCCTGCACGAGCTCGTTGCCGCGATAGAATGTCGGCCCCTTGCCTTCGCCGAGATTGCCAACGCTACCCATCGCGAAATCAAACCCGCGCGCTTGCGGCATGAACTCCGGCCGCGTGTCCCCGAGGTGCCACTTGCCCACGATGCCGGTGGCATAGCCAGCCGCTTTGAGATGCTGCGCCATGGTCGTCTCGGTGAGGACGAGTTCTGTGCCCGCTCGATTGGGATTCGCATCATGACCGGTGCGTGCCTGGTAGCGCCCGGTCATTAACCCCACGCGACCCGGCGAGCAAATACAGCCGCTGGAGTAGCCGTTGGTGCAACGCACGCCATTCGCTGCGATTGCATCCATATTCGGCGTCGGCGCGAGCTTGCCACCGTAGGCTCCCGGCTGAGCCCAGCCCATGTCATCGAGGTAGAAGATCACAATGTTGGGCGTTGCGGCGTACAGCGAAGCCAGAGGAGCCAACAGCAACGCGGTGAGAATGAGGATCGTTTTCATGAGTGTGCTCTTTGTCGGCAGGGAGTAGATCGTTGAGTTCAAAAATTCCAGCGTTTGGGCTTGCCGGTAGATTTCAATTCGATCCAGTCGATCTCAACCGTTTGCTTCTGCGCGGGGAGGTAAACACGCAGGATGCCCAGCGGCCCATCAGCGGGAATGGCTACCGTGACTTCTTGCCAATCGCCAGGTTGCAACTGGAAGGCAGCGGACTTCGCATCCTTCTGCTTGTCGGGCATAAGCCATTCGACTTTACCGTCACCGCCATTAGCCGACCGTGCTCGCAGCTTCAACATGGCAGGGCCACTCACGCCCGCTCCAACACCGAGGAACGGCGCGTCCCCTTTACCGGTCACGGTCAGGATTCCGTCTTTCACTCGCGCATCGCAGACGCGAGCCTTCCAGCCGAGCAGTGGATCGAGTTGCTCGGCTGGTTCGGGTTGAGTCGTGCTCGGTTTTGCAGCGACGGGCTTGTAGTTTGGATTACGCACGGGAATGACCGCATCTGTGTCCGCCAAAAACTTCGTGATGAGCGCATTCAGCTCGCGGACGATCTCCGAATTCTCAGTGGCCAGGTTCTTTGCTTCACTGAGATCATCGCGCAGGTTGTAGAGTTCGAGTTGGTCGCTGCCGTCGTCGCTCTGCGCGAAGAGGCGAATCAGTTTCCAATCGCCGCGTCGGACGCTTGTGCCGGGATGCTGGCCGCTGGCGGGAGTGTCGTGCGGGAAGTGCGTGAAGATCGTGTCACGGTTGAGCGGCTTCCCATTCAGCGCGGGGACAAGACTGACGCCGTCCAGCTTCGTTTCCTTAGATAGCGGCACGCCGGCCATGTCGAGCAGCGTCGGCATCCAGTCGATGCTCTGAATCACGGTGTCGTTGACCGATCTGGCTTTCGTGACGCCGGGCCACACGACGAGACACGGTTCGCGCACGCCTCCTTCGTAGAGACTCGCCTTGCCGTTTCGCAGCGGCAGATTACTGGTCGGTGGCGAGGTCATGTCGGCTTGAAATCGAACGCTCTTGTGATTGGCATCGCCGCCTTTGCCGCTCCAACTCACGCCGCCGTTGTCAGAGAAGAACACGATGATCGTCTTCTCGGCGAGTCCGGACTCATCGAGTGCGTCGAGCACTCGGCCGACGCCAGCGTCGAGGCTTTCGACCATTGCGGCATAGATTGGATTGCGTTGCGGGTTGTTTGGGTCGGCAAGCTTCCGATACTTCGCGACCAGCTCGTCCTTCGCGTCATACGGTGCATGGACGCTGAACTGCCAGTAGTTGACGTAGAACGGCCGGTCCTTGTTCTCGCGGATGAACTTCACGACCTGCGACGAGAGTGCATCTTCGATGTGCTCGCCCGGTTGGCCCTCGACCTTGAGCGGGGCGGGAAATCTCCACGGAGCGACGTAGCTGCCCGCCGGTCCCGGTCCAGGCCAGTGCGGCCAGTCCATATCAAAGCCATGTTGCAACGCTGAGTACGGTTCCGCTCCGAGATGCCACTTGCCGAAATGACCGGTGCGATAACCGGCAGTGTGCAGCACCTTTGGCAGCGTGACGTAATCTGTCTTCAGCCGCGTGACACTGTTCGCGACGAGCACTCGCGCATTTGAATTCCCCTTGGCAAGCCCCTTCTCCAACACAACCTGCGGCAGATGGCAAGCCGGCGCGGTGATCCCGGTCCTCGCGGGCCACAATCCGGTCAAGATGCTGCTACGAGTCGGCGAGCAAAGCGGATTGGCCGCGTAAGCCTGAGTGAACCGCGTGCCACGTGCCGCGAGCTTGTCGAGATTCGGTGTTTGATGAAACGTGCTGCCGTAGCAACCGAGGTCACGCCAACCCAAATCATCGGCCATGATGAACACGATGTTGGGCGGAGTGGATTTCGTCGTCTCCGCTGCGTGAATGGCCATCGCACACCAGCAAACTGCTGCGGTAGCCAGCAGCGCGCGAATCCAAGGCGTTGTCTTCATGAGTTGGGATTCGTTTCGTTGGTCAGTGATCTGATGGAGGCGATTGAAAACGGACCGAGCGTGACGACTGCTCCCTCATTCATCAAATCGGAGAGCTGGTCCTATCGATGGAGCGAAGAGCGATGCCGTCCGTCGGGAGCCTCGGAAGTGTCATCAGATTTTGAAGAGCGCGGCGTTCATCACGACTCGATGGGCGACACAAATCGCGAGTAGTATCATTTTGTCCGATCGTGCTCTTCACTCAAGGAGTCTGTCATGTTGCGCTGCACTCTGCTCGTGTCCGGCTTGTGTTTCGCGGCGATGTTGTCGATGGCAACGTCCGCCGAGCCTTCGAAATCAGAAGCCGAAGTGGAATCGCTGATGTGTGAACGTGGCAAGCTGCTGCTGAGCGACGACTTTGACAAGCCGCTCGGTAAAGCCTGGAAGGTGGCTAAAGGCAAATGGGACGTTGCAAACGGCGCGATTCAAGGTTCGGAACTCAAGTCCGACATGCACGGTGCCGTGATCCGCTCGAATCTGCCGTTGCACAACGCTGTGATTCAGTATTCCTTCAAGCTGCAAGGGGCGAAAACAACTTCGTTCAGCATCAACGACGCTAAGGGTCACAACTCGCGCGTAAGTGTGACAGCAGCAGGCTTCACGGCTCGCAAAGATGATCACGATCACGACGGCCCCGACAAAGCTGTCGTATTGGAAGCGGTCAAAACGCCGATCAGCGCAGGCGAGTGGCATACGCTCATCATTGAAATCCAGGACGCAGAATTCTTGGCCCGCTTGGATGGCCAGCATATCGCCTACGGGTCGCACGACGCGATCAACGTCGATAAGACCAACATCGGTTTGACGGTTGGTGGTGAATCTGTGTCGTTCAAGAACTTGCGAATTTGGGAAGCCACTCCGAAAGCGGATTGGAAGTCGACCAAGGCTAAGCTCGTGACGAAGTCCAAGTGATCCAAGCAATTCTCCACAGAGGATTGGCATCAGCCCAAGCCGTAGTCGAGGGTGCCGCGAGTTGCCACAGAACGGTTACATTTCTGATGGGAGTTTGTTGGTGTCGGCGCCTTGAATGTCGGTTGGCTTCGGCTTCTCGACGCGGTTGTTCTCCACAACTGCCTGACTACCGGTGACGTTGACTCCCTCACCGTCCCGTTTGTTCTCGAAGCGGTTCTCGACGATCACAGCGGTGCCAGTGGGTTGGGTGATTTTGATCCCGACCTTGTCGTAGTTCACGGTGTGATTCTCGCAAGCGGTGACGGCGGCTTTGTCGGCGAACAGCGCGTTGATATGAACAGCCGCCTCGGCAAATTCTTCAGGTTGAGTCGGCCATGGTATCGACGCGACCAGGCAGCGGCTAAGGCTCGTAGTGGTTGCCCGGATGTTCGCGCACCTTGGCTCGAACTTCGTTGCCCTTGATCGGCCCGTTTTGCCGTGCGAGAACTTTACCGTTGGCTCATCCGCTGGCCGCTGCCTGTCTTCCGCCCGGTGTAGAGGCCCAGTCATTGTTGATATCGCCCGGTCATCAACCTGGCGCGCGTTGGCGAGCATACATTACCGCTGACATAGCTCTGCCGGCACACGACGCTGTGCTTCGCCAACTCATGAAGATTCGGCGTGGTGACTTCTTTGGGATGCTGCGGGCTGAACAACACATCCGCGTAGTCCGGGTCATCGGCAATGATCACGACGGTGTTCGGCTTCTCCGCCGCATCCAAGCG
>CAYLTY010000181.1:0-17730 GCA_964386705.1 uncultured Planctomycetaceae bacterium | reverse complement strand
ACGGCTACCGAAAATCGACGACTCCATCGGCCTTGTGAGACATGCGGGCTAGCCCACTGCCGGACAGGATTGTCCGGCCTACTTGTTGGAACTTTCGAGTTTGGTTTCGTCGAAGGGTTGGTGGAAGACCCAGTAGGTGTGATTTGCGTTGCGTGAGATGGGGTTCTCGGCGTCGCGGAGGGCTTGCCACAGCTCCTTGTCTTTGTAGCTCACAAACAAGTCCATGTGTGAGAACCGGGCCAGAGTATAATACCATTGTGGCCCGCTGGCAGAGTTGAGGGCTTCCAGTTGGAGGAAGATCTCCGGATCGGTGCCCACCGAGCACACGAAGGCAAAGAGGCCGCCGTCAAGCACATCGGCATTGGTACTTTGATACTGATAAAGCGGTTGCGGTAACAGGCGTAATTCCGTCCGGTCACCGGCTGAGCCGACGGAATGAGCTGCGAAGTCCCGGCTCAGCATCCGCATCTGCTGCTTTCGCCCCGCTGCCATCGCCGCTGGAACGGGAGCGTCCGGCACACGTTGACGCTTCACGCCCTCTTTCGGCTTCCACGAGTCGGACTGATTCCACTGGGTATTCAGCACGACGGGTGAGAGCGAATGCAGTTCATGCACGATGGAGACTCGGCCTGCGGCACCGGGGTTTCGCCAGAAGCAGGCGACAGACTCGACGTTGCCTTGCTTCGTCCACACATACACCGAACCGTAAGTGCCCTTGTGCGGCCCGGACCGCGCCCACGTATAGGTCGCTCGATCCACGAGCTGCAGAGGCTCCTTATCAGTCTCTCGATGCAGTTTGTATTCCGCGGCTACTCCGTCAAAGACCGTCCGCCAGCTCGCTCGAAACGCGGCACTGGGTTCATCGGACGTCTGAGCCGGATCAGCAGCGAAGAGGCACATGATGGCAAACAGCCAGGCCGAATTCATGGTCGCACTCCCGCGTGGTCTGAAATGTTCTGGTGCATTCAGATTACAGACAGAATGTCTTCAGTGCCAGTGCTGAGTTCCCGCTGCTGTTCTGGTTTGGTCGAGATGACCGCAGCGTGGTCCCGGTTGTCATCCAGTTGGCTACCCGGGTGGTGTGGACAAAAAGCGTTACTGTTTCTGGTAGCTGTGTCGTCCCGGTAGTCTGTGCATAGCCAATCGGGCTACCGACGTTTGAGAAACCGTGGCCAGCAGTTTGTAGGTCGGATAAATCTATCCGCCAGCGTTGCGGCTCAATTCGTCTGGAGCGAAAACATGGATTCACAAAGTGCTCGACAGCAATTCCAGAATTGGCTGGACTATTTACCTGAGTATCTCAATGAGGTGCGACACATCTTCTCCGAGGAGGACAGACAGAAACTTGATTTCTCGCCCGAGTCGCTCGATGTGATTGAGGCATTCATTCTGTCGACGTACCCGCACTCGGACTCGATGTTGCCATCCGCAGAGGCGGCCACAGTCAATCTTCTGACATGCTATATCGGCGAGGTGTTTCGGAGGTCACTCGCCATAGAATGGGAATTGCAACTCAATTCGGGCTACGTCTATTTTGGCCTCCCCGTCTTGGTGCTGAAAAATGGAGATGTGAGGTGTCCCCTCTCACTGGCCACAACAGCGGCAGCTCGCCGCACTGGCCGGCATCTCCGTAAAGTGTTCGACAACTCGACCGGCGAGTAACTGGAACCATTACACCACGATTATTTCAGGTATTTTCGTATCACGTCGATCAGCGTGCATATTACAAGGGCAACCATGATCACAATCAGAACTGCGACAGCGATGAACAAGAAGTTCAAGCTAGCGTAGAACATTTCCGCGGCGACAGACTTGAGAACGTTCTCGCGGCCACGGAAAAGGCCCACGCATACCTTACCTGCGCCACCAATCAACAGGAATGTGAGTCCCATCAGATAAACGCAGCTGATGAGACCGGCTGCCCGCCGCATCGTGGCCAGATGGTTCATCGCTTTGCTCGCGGGTTTGGTTCAGGCATTGATCTGCGGTACTTCCGAGTCTTGGCTCGCTGTCTGGGCTTCCTTGCGACTCCTCGAAGAATGTCGAGTCGATTGGGTGGGGCCGTCGGCGAAAAGAAATCCGGAAGCGTCTGCTGATTCCGTCTCGGGCGCGACAGGAACTCGACGGGCCATTCGGTAATTCGACGACGTTTGATGTGAGTATATTTCCCTTTCCTCGGTTCGTCGATGTATTCCAGCTGCAGTATCAAAGCGATCGGCTCGTCGGCACCTGGATAGCAGTCTGAGAAACGATGCGCTGCGGGGTACGTGGCGAATGCGAAATAGTAGTCGTTGCCATGGTCTTCATCCGGTGCGCCAGCCGCTGGACAACACCAGACTCGATATTCAAGTACCGCGTCCCAGACGTATCCGCCGCCCGCGAACGCTTCCGCCGGGTACTTCCCGACTCGCTCAGGTTTCAAGGCTCGCGGAAAACGCTTGCGTAGCATGATTGCCCTCGATTCTCGGAGCCTCTCTTCGCGACTTCGGTCTGCCCATGTTCTGACGTTGCTAGCTTCCGACTCGCGATCGCGGAGCGACCTTAGTCGGCTCCTGGTTCAGTTGTTTCGCAGCTTCCAGCTTCTTTCGCCACTCGGCAGCTTCAGCCGGCTTGGACCAGACCTCGTAGAGATCCACAAGACGTTGAATCGACGCAATCAAGGCCTGCCGCAGTTCAGAGGATACAATCGCGATCCGTGCGCCAGCCACGGTGTTGCTCTGCGGAGAGATGGCTCCTTTCACGGCAATTGCGTCTTCCACTCGTGTGCCAAATTGTTGAAGTCCTTGCTGACCCTCTGTCAAAAGGCGTTCCGCGCGCGTCAGAATCTCCTCGGCACGCTGTCGATCGGCTGAAAGAAGTCCACG
The DNA here is from genome assembly GCA_964386705.1 of uncultured Planctomycetaceae bacterium. Classification (GTDB taxonomy): domain Bacteria; phylum Planctomycetota; class Planctomycetia; order Planctomycetales; family Planctomycetaceae; genus AM-0621. The sequence goes on along the minus strand of CAYLTY010000181.1, from coordinate 14,866 downwards.
TGCCTGTCCCACCAGCGCGGCACCAACCCTTGATTTGCCCTCGTAGATGTTCCAGTTGTCAGGCCAGTGCTTTTCCTGGAGTGCGACATACTCTTGATACACACTTCCTGATTCCACGAACTCGCTTGATTTCAGCAACTCGTCTCCCAGCTGGTAAAGACGCTCGGCGAGCGCCGTTGGAACAAGAGTGGATCGCTGCCGCTCAATGTCAGCGGCGTCTCGATAACTTGCGAGTGCACGATCTCCTTTACTTGCCTTTGAATAGGAAGATGCCAAATTCAGCAGCGCGTTCATCGACTCCGGATGCTCGCGTCCAAACGTTCGCGTCGCGATATCCAGGACTTCCTGCCGCAAGGGAATTGCTTTGTTGAAGGCGCGAGCCTCCTCATACGCACTGCTGAGGATGATCATTGCGGAAACAGTTCTTGGATCAGATGACCCAAGTGTCCGGCGCATGGTTTCAACCACGTCTTCGCCGAGTGTTATTGCACGATCCAACTGTTTTGACTGATGCAACGCCGCGACCAGCCGATTCGCAGAAACGAGAGTACTGGGGTGATCATTCCCGAGAACAGATTTCAACGCATCGTAGTTTCGCTGAAACAGAGGCAACGATTCGGCAAGTTGATCAGACGCTCCGAGCAGGGTGGTGTAGGTGTTGAGGGCTGCGAGTGTCAGTGGGTGATCTAGTCCAAGCTTATTCTGGTATTTTTCAAAGACTTGCCGAGCCATCCGCAGTGTGCTGGCAATCTGTCCGGACTCTTTGGCCAGAGTGGCCAGGTCTTCCATCACTCCCAGCGCGGCGTCGAGGGATGCTTCAGCTTCATCTTCAGCCGCGACTGCCCGCTTCTGATCGAGTTCAGCCTGCTTCTTGGCAGCCTGTTCGGCTTTTACTGCGTCAAGAGCCTCATCTGTTTTCTTATTTGCGCGTATTGTTTCGTTAGCAGCTTGCACAGCGAACAGCGACGAAACCACCGTCCCAGTGATCAGCACGAATACGACAGCGGCGCTTAATGTTGCTACTGCTTGATTGCGGCAACACCAGCGCCAGAGCTGCTCCAAGCGGCTGACGGGGCGGGCTTGAATCGGATGACCTGTCAGCCAACGGTCGAGGTCTGCGGAAAGATCGGCAGCAGACTGATAACGGCGTTGCGGTTCTTTCTCGAGACACTTAAGGCAGATTGTTTCGACGTCGCGCGGAATGCGCGCATCCAATCGTCGTAAGGCAGGCGGTTCTTCATTCAGTATCTGCACGATCAGCATTTGTCGCTGACCTCGAAATGGCAATTCGCCGGTCAGCAGGCGGAATAAGATCACGCCCAAAGAATAGACATCGCTGCGTCGGTCGGCGTTGTGTGCATCCCCACGCGCCTGCTCGGGCGACATATAGGCCGGAGTACCGAGGATTGCCCCTTCAACGGTCATCGTGATCTCGCCAGCCTCACGCTTGGCCAAACCAAAGTCGGTCACGTGTGGCTCGCCGGCAACATCCACGATTATATTCTGAGGCTTGAGATCCCGATGGACGATACCCGCTTCGTGGGCGTAATGCAGAGCAGCGGCAATCTTCGCACATAACGCGACCGATTCGCGAATTGTCAGGGGATGGGCATGGGACCATTCGTCGAGACTGGCTCCGTCGATGAAATCGCTGGCAATATAAATGCGACCGTTCTCGCGCCCGACCTCATGAACCGAGACAATATTGGGGTGACGAACTTGCGCCGCGGCCCGCGCTTCACGGAGAAACTTCTCGGCTTCAACCTCGGTGAGGTCTTCCTTCCGCGGAATCTTGATCGCCACGATGCGGTCAAGCTCCGTGTCTCGAGCCTTCCAGACGGCTCCGAAGGCTCCCTGTCCGAGCCGGTTCAATAACTGAAAATGACCAACCTGCGGCACGCTGGGGCCATTGTCGGTAGCGGTTGCCATGTCCTTGGCCAGGTTGAACGTGCTTCCGCAAGACGAGCACGTCTGGTCTCCGGAAGGATCATCATTGAGGACATCCAGCGGAATATGGCAGTAGGGACAGCGGATCTGCATAATCATTCAGAGCCGAAATTAGCGGAAGCACGACCTCGTCTGACCGAGTAACTCACGAACCGACGATGACCTGTGCATCAGGAGATAGCCCGGTCGCGATGCTGATAGCTACCGGAATCAAGTGCGACGAAAACCAGTATGCAGCAAAGCCCACTCAACTCCAAGCCTCTGTCGCTGCGCGGCCCTGATTAACCGCGAGCGGTGGATCGGTGCTACGCGCGTTGGGTGCTCTCGGGTACTCTCTGCACTTTGAGACACACCTACAACGAAGCGACGCAAGATGTCGAGCACTCCTCAGTTCAAAGCGGCCTATCCGTACCAAGATGATGTCCTGGCTTTGCCGGTCAGCGATCTTGATACCGCAGCTCAGTGGTACTCGAGTCACTTCGGTATGCGCGAAGTCGAGCGCGTGCTTCAGCCGGTGCCGACCGTGATGCTCGAACGCGACGGCACGCGGATCGGCTTTGCCATCAATGGTGGTGATCCCGGACAACACGGTGCGGCGGTGTTAGTGTCGGACATTCGAGGTATGAAAGACGAACTCGACGCCAAGGGCACGCCGACAGCAAACTGGCGCGTTGACGAGCGCGATGGGAAGAAGTTCCAGGTGTTCTTCGTCGTCGCTCCGGACGGGCTGTGTTATTACTTTCACGAACCCTTGACGGAATCGGTCTGACGCCGGGTGGCGATCTTGTCGGACGGCTGGGTGGTCTCGATTGCCATCCTGATGGCCACTGGGGCGGCGAGAGTCGTAAGAGGCAGCGTGAATCGACGCTCACGCAACCCCCAAGCCTCTTGTCGCTGTGCGACCTCGCTGGTAGTAGCAGGCACTCTCCGAGGCCGTGACCTTTTCGTGGAGCACGATCTCATCGTGCTTGTTTTCAGGCACTTTGGAAACGTGCCCCACAATTTGCCGGCAAAACTCACAACCTCTCCGAGTGCCGTGGCCTGACTTGGCAAACACGCCGACCAAAGCCAGAAAGCTGGCAGACGGCACATGGAATGTGCCTGCTACTTTCATTTCTGCGATTCGGACGTCGGAGCCGCCAACGGCGAACTATTTAGCGAGTTATTTTCACGGAGATGGCCCCAATCACCAGGAATCCGTGACCCGTGCTGCCGTGCAGATACCAGAACCCGTCGTCACCCACGTAAACGCGACCGACCTCAGCACCGCCGTGGAATGCCCCGCCGACATCGGCGAGATAGCAGAAGCCTTCATCTTTATGAATCATTTTTACCGGGGGAGCATTGTGCTCCCAGCGATATGACTTGTATTCGAATTTTGGCGTGTGGAATGCAAGACCCCGCACGCGGGTCAGTTCTTTCTCGAACTCGATGGCGCGAGCATCGTTGGCGACGAGGTCGCTCAGATTGTCTTCCAGCACCTTGATGTAATTCAGTCGAGCGCGCTCGGTAGCCTCGGTGTATCGCAGCCTGGCACGTTCATGTTGATCACTGGCAATCTTGACTTCCCGTTCAAAATCCGACTGCCCCGGGAGCGCGGCAGAGGTCGAACCTGCGGGTGCGGGATTTATTACGGGTCCGACCGGCTGTGCCGCCACGGCCGCGCCCAGAAGCCCGACGAAGAGCGTTCCAATGATAACCTTCATAGGACTCACCTGCTTTCGAGAGTCAGCGAGACATCGATTGAATATAAGTAGTATTCCCGTCGAGCAATGATCTTCTGCGGTCTGCTTGCGGCTGTCTCCCTGCCGGGAATCGGTTCTCAGCATGGACAGAACAACTGCGTCGAGTTGGCCAGCAAGCAACAAGCAGTTTCTTAGTCAGTGATTCCAAAGTTGGAGAACCTTTGTGGATCGTGGTGCTGCGTTAGCATGACCCGTCGGCGCTGGCACCGGGGAGTGTTTGTCGCGGCGGGTCTTTACAACATTCTGTGGGGATTGTGGTCGGCGCTTGATCCTCAATGGCTGTTTCGGTTTGCCGGAATGGAGCCGCTCAATCAGCCGGCGATTTTCGCCTGTCTCGCCATGGTCGTCGGACTTTACGGAGTCTTGTACCTGGAAATCGCACGTTGTCCCGAACGCGGCTGGCTGATGGCAGCAGTTGGGCTGGCAGGCAAGATCCTCGGCCCCATCGGTCTGGGGGTTCTCATTGCACAGGGAACGTGGGCTTTGCCGACGGTCGCATTGTGCCTTCCCAATGACCTGGTCTGGTGGTTGCCTTTCGGATTGTATCTGCGAGATGCGTATCCGTATTTCCTGCACGATCTTCGAGACCACTATTAAAGGCAATTTGGAGCGGCCACGTGCAAGCCGGATTGACCAACTCGTTGTGAATAAGGCCTTGACCGCTTGATAGTTCCACGAACTCGCATGGCCGATCATGTCGCTCAATAAAAAAACACCGGCGTTCTTTCGAATGCCGGTGCTTTCCGTCTGATGAACGTCGAAATGCCGTTACTACTTCGCTGCCGCCTGCGTGGCCTTGGGCAGGTCTTTAACTCGCGAGTCGTAGTTATGGACGTGGGTCTCGTAATAGTCGCTGGTCATCCAGCGAACGAGCAGGTCGAGTTCTTTCTCGGTCAGCTTGTCGCCGTAGGCGGGCATGCGGTTCTTCTTGCCATAGAACTGCTCGGAACCGGGGTTCTTCAGGAACGCCTTGAGCCATGCCGCTGAACCGTAGCCAGCGAGGTCCGGGTAGCCGTTGCCAGCATCTTCCAGCTTGAACTCATTGCCGAGCTTGTCGTGGCAGTCAGCGCACTTCGAGGACAGTTCAGAGCCGTCCTTGAGCTTGCCGCCGTCCAGAATCTCCTTGCCGCGAGCGACGAGTTTGTCATCGACCTTGTCAGCCGCGATGCCGCGTTGGGCGACGAGGAATTCGACGATTGCGGAGACGTCTTCCGCATTCTCGGCCTTGGTGAGCACTTTGGAGTACTCAGCCACGGCACTCGCCATCTCGGACTCGTCGAGGTTGATGAATTCGACATCCTTGCCGTCGGCCTTGCTCTTGGCGTCGTTCTTATACCACTGAGCGTTGCGCAGCGGCTGGAAGTGGTTGGAGTAGTCCAGCACGATGGACTTCATCCAGTCACGTGAGCCGAAGTTGGCGAGGTCAGTCGCTTCGGGATGGGCGATCGCTTCCTTCTTGTCGACCACCACCTTGATCAAACGGCCGCGACCGTTGTGACCGTCAACTCGATGGCAGCTCGCGCAATGCTTGGCGAACAGACGCGGTCCCTGAGTGAACGGGTCGTTGCGCAACAGCGACACGGCACCTTCCACGGGGATCATCGTCGGGCTCTTGGCGAGTTCGCGCACGCGGTGCGAATCACGCTCAGCTTCACGCAACGCCATCTGGTGATCGTCGTTCCTCCCGTCTTCCACGACGGCCATGATCGTTAGCAGTGCAGCACCGCCACCCACCAGCCACATGTAAGTCAGGTTGAACTTATGGCCCCACTTCCAGCGGGCGAGGATCGGCATCGCAGCCAGAATCGTCATCAGGATGCCGGGGAAGTGGATGGCGCCGAATGCCAGACCCAAGTGCTCCACGGCTTCAAACTTCAGGAAGCGGAACAGGAAGAGGAAGTACCATTCGGGACGAGCAGCCTCAAACGCCTCAGCCGGGTCGGCGGGAGGATTCAGCTCTGCACCTTTAAAGATCGCAAAGCCGACCACCACGGCGAGTACGCCCAGCGCCGCGACTCCATCCTTCAAGACTTGGTCCGGCCAGAAGGTGGTGTCCGCTGCGTGTGCCGGATCTTTGACGTGAATGCCATGACGTCGAAACACATAGATGTGCAGCGCAAGGAAGCCGATCAGCGCGGCGGGCAGAATCACCACGTGCATCGCGAGGAAGCGGCTGATGGTCGCGTGACCGTACTCGGCACCGCCCTGAGCCAGCACCTGCAACGCAGGTCCCAGCACGGGAGTGGCACTCATGATCTTGGTGGAGACCTGAGTCGCGTAGTAACCCTTCTGGTCCCACGGCAGCAGGTAGCCGGTTAGACCTAGCCCCAACACGATCTGCATGAGCACGAGGCCCAGCCAGAAATTTACTTCGCGCGGCGCCTTGTATGCACCGTCGACGATGACCTGAATCAGGTGGAAGGCCAGCAGCACCGTCATGGCTTGAGCAGCAAAGTGGTGAATGCCGCGCACCAGCCAGCCCAGCGTCATGACTTCCTGAATGTAATAGACACTTTCCCAAGCCGTCGTCGTGCTGCCGGAATAGGCCGTCAGCAGGAAGATGCCGGTAATCATCTGCAGGCTGAACGTGAAGACGAGCGCGCTGCCCCACACGTATCTCCAGCGGGCACCGCCGGGAATGCGTTCAAAGAGCGCTTCGTGCATCAGGTTCTTGTAGCCGGTTCGATGGTCCAGCCAGTTGAGCAGTGATGGAATCATACTGGCACCTTCTCGCCTGTCGCGCCCTGGAAGTTCTGATACTTGATCCAGATCTCGTTGCCCCGCACGTCAAGTTCGAGGCTATCCATATCGCGCGGTGGAATGGCGTTGAGCTTCTTGCCATCCAGATCAAACGCGCTGGTATGACACGGGCAGTAGAAGTCGCCTTGAGCACTGCGATGTTCCACGGCGCAACCCAGATGCGGGCACGTCACATTGAAGGCGATGATCTGGTTATTGATCTTCCTCAGCCACACCGAGCCAACCGGCTGGTTAGGCGATTTGTTCCAGGCGTTGATGATGTCATCGAAGACGGTGAATTTCTGCGGCATGCCATCGTTGGGCAACGCATCCGCAGCAATGGCCATCTTGATGAAGCCCTTCTCGTCCTTCTGGACGCCTCCGGTGGAACCGACACCGGCACCCGAGCGTTTCCGAATTAGCGGATCCAGGAAGAACGCGCCACCGATGCCGACAGGAATCAGACCGGCCAGAGCGCCTAACGCACCGGCTAGGAACTTGGTCAGAAAGCTGCGACGCGGCGGTTCACAATGACAGTCCGAGCACGGACCGCCGGATTCCGGCGGCAGTTGCGCATGATCGGTCATGACGATGGTCCTCGGTTAGGGTGGGGATCGACTACCGAGAATCGGTATGGAGGGCGTTCAGGGGGGGATGTTCGGATGGCAAATATGAGGAGGGAAGGTAGCCGACGCCTGAATTGTGCTCAGGATGCGAAGGATTGCAAGCCGCCCATCAATAGCGGCTCATCCTTTCGTAACAGTCCTGTAGCCGCCGGGGACGCCGCTGGTCGCGATTGTGCGGTGAGACCATTTGTTTCGACGGTAGCGATTGCACCGGTCTGGCGGGTTAGACTGATTGAATTCAGATCGACATCGGTTGTTCGCGGCGAATACCGTGCGATCAGTGAGGCAAGCTGGTTGGACGTATCTTTGTCAGTGTGGCTCGCAGTGCGCGCCAACGTCTTGTTGTTGCAGGGAGCCCTCTGCCTGATTGTGTTGTCATGAGGAATGTTCGTCGGACAGGTTTCACGCTCATCGAACTGCTGGTGGTCATCGCTGTGATCGCCGTGCTGGTGGCGTTGTTGCTTCCGGCGGTGCAGCAAGCCCGTGAACGAGCGAGGTCCGCTCAATGTGCCAACCAGTTGCGACAGCTCGGTCTCGCGCTGCAGAACTATGAAACGGCGCTCGGCAGCTTTCCTCCGAGTTTTTTGCGGCAGGAAGACAACAACCCGCCGCCGCCCGTCGCCAGTGGTCAGTTGCAATACCGCAGTCATTGGACCGGCTATCACCTGCTGCTGCCTTATCTGGAACAAGGCAACGTCTACGAGCAATACGACTTCAACGGCGCATGGCTGAGCAGTATGACCGACGTCAACGATCGACGTCACTGGTTGCCGAATCGAACGGTGATCCCGGCACTGATCTGTCCGTCTGCAACCAGGCAGGCGAGCGTCGTCGGTGAAACCGGAGTGCCCGGCACATCGACTCACTGGATGGCCGGTTCGGTGTGCGACTACGCATTCTCGCACGGTGCGGACATCATCAAAGCTCTGCCCGGCCCCGAAGCTGGTTGTCCCGGAGGGCTGCTGCATTACTGGGATCAATGGCCCGCGTCGCGTCGCGGAGCCTTTGGCTACAACAGCCACACGCGCATGTCAGATATCGCGGACGGAGCCTCACAGTCATTCCTGATTGGCGAGAAGTCCGGCGGGCGGCTCACGTTCGGCGGCTGGAGTGCCACCTTCCCGCGAGCGACGGTCGAGTACCCGTGGGCGATGGCGGCCGTGATGTACTTCGCTCCGACGTCAGGCAACGGCATGACGACCTGGGTGGTTGGTCCGTTCGCCGTGACTCGTGATGTCCGTCTGCCGGATTGTCCTGACGCATCATCTGGCGCGGGTGTGCCGTTCCCGATCAACCCGACGCCGGTGGTCGTGCCGGTGACTGCCAGCGAGTCGCCACTGTACTCGTTCCAGTCGATGCATCATGGCGGCGCCTACTTCGTCTTCGGTGATGGCGCGACGCACTTTCTGTCGGAGAACATCGATCAATCGGTGTTCGAAGCGCTTTCGACAATTGCCGGCAGCGAGACGGCCTCATTCGAGTAGCTCCTTGCCGATCCACTGAACAAGCGCACTAAAGATCAGTATCGCTGTAACCTGCCAAGTACGACTCAAAGTGAACTTTGGCGGAATCATGCATCGGAGCCAGGGCTCTCAGAAGTTCCGTACACAATCGACCGCCCGAGTTGTCAGCACGTCCTAGAGTTGAACCGCCAGTAGAGCGCGTCGGCGTTGTTTTACGTTCGATCGTCGCGGTTCCTCGACGTTGAGAGACGACATGGTGGCAGGCACTCTTTTGCAGAACTCGGCATCGCCCGTTGAGTCACAAACTGACTCGAACGCGCAGCGAGCCTCCGCTGCGCCGCCCGCTACTCAAGCACAACACATTGTCAGCGTGCATCTGGAAGACTGGTTTCAGGTCGGCGTCTTCCACAAGTTAATCGAGCGCGAACAGTGGTATCGCTTCGACACTCGCCTGGAACGCAACGCGACGGCCACGCTGGAACTGCTGAACAAGACCAACACCAAAGCCACGTTCTTCGTGCTGGGTTGGGTGGCTGAACAGTTCCCGCAACTGGTCGCTGAGATCGCACGGCACGGCCATGAAATCGCCTGCTGCGACTTTGCTCATCGAAAGCTCAACGAGCTGACTCCCGAACAATTCGTGGATGACCTGCGCCGTAGTCGTGATGCCGTTGAAGCGGCCACGCAGCAGCGAGTGCTGGGCTTCCGCACGGCTAACGGCTGGATCGGCTCGCGTGACGAATGGGTTCTGGATGTGCTGGCTCGCGAAGGCTTTCAGTATGACTCCAGCGTGATGCCGCGTGCTCTGCCATTCGGCCACGATCCGCAAGAACGCTTCGTCCATCGACTCAACACCGCTCACGGGCAGATCTGGGAAGTACCGCCGTCCACATGGAACGTCTGCGGCCTGTCTGTTCCGATCGCGGGTGGCAACTGGTTCCGTCAGCTGCCGCACAGCGTCCTGAAGCACGCGGTCGCTCAGTGGGACAAGCAATACGATGCGCCGTTCGTGATGTACTTCCACGCGTGGGAACTGGATCCCGAACAACCGCGCATCAGTGCTGTCGATCGAGTCAGCAAGGTACGCCACTACCGCAATCTCGAAAAGATGCGCTGGGTGATTGAGGACTACCTCACTCGCTATCGCTTTGGCACCATCGCTGATCGCCTGGAACTGCAGACCGAAAGTGTCACTCCAGCAGTGCAGCTCAATCCGACTGAAAACGCATCCTCAAAGGATGCAGGCAGCAAGCTGAAGATCAGCAGCTCGCCAGCGGTGAAGCCGACCGAAGTGACTGTCGTCATTCCGTGCTACAACGAAGAAGACACACTGCCATATCTCGCGCGGACATTGGAACGCGTTGAGTTCGAACTCATGGCACCTCATCCGCAGGCCTCTTCGCCGACGCCTCACCGCCCGATCAAGCCGACGTTCCTCTTTGTCGACGACCGCAGTCGCGACAACACGTGGGAAGTCATGCAGGCAGTCTTCGGCGAGAAGTCGAATTGCAAGCTGGTTCGTCATGAGGTCAATCAAGGTGTTTCCGCGGCGATCCTCACCGGGATTCGTCACGCCGACACTGACATCGTCTGCTCGATGGATTGCGATTGCTCGTATGACCCCGTCGAACTCAAACGCATGATTCCGTTGCTGACAGACGGAGTCGATCTGGTGACGGCATCGCCGTATCACCCGGAAGGTCACGTGCGCAACGTGCCGGGCTGGCGACTGCTGTTGTCAAAAGGTCTGTCGAACATTTACCGCTGGGTGCTGCCCGTCCGGCTGCATACGTGGACGAGTTGCTTCCGCATCTACCGCAAGTCGGCCATTGAAGGCCTCGACCTGCGTGAGCACGGCTTCCTCGGTACGGCCGAGCTGGTCGGAGAACTCGCCCTGGGCGGTTCAAAGATTGTCGAGCATCCCGCGACGCTCGAAGTCCGCATCTTCGGCGAATCCAAGATGAAGACCTGGCGCACGATCCGTGGGCACCTGGGACTCATCGCCCGGTTCATCAAGCAACGCATCCAAGATTCTTAGTTCGGGAGGGCGAGGCTCCTGCCGAGCCGGTTCTACTCAACGTCACTTCGATAAACAGTTTCACAACTCAATTCACCTCTCACTTCCCACTTGAGGCTGCCCATGTCTGAGACTCAACGCAAATTTCTCGCTCTGCCTTCGGATCAAGATGCCACCGGTCGCACGTTTGGACCGGAGGAACTGGAACACATTGCCGCCGTACTGAAGTCAGGCACGCTGACTTGTACCAAGGGCAACTACACGAAGAATTTTGAGCAGTTGTTTGCTCGCCTGCTGGGTTCCAAGCACGCCCATGCGTGCTCGAGTGGCACCGCCGCCGTCCACTGTGCGATCGCCGCGATTGATCCAGAACCGGGCGATGAGATCATCACGACATCCATCACCGACATGGGTGCGCTGGCTCCGATCGTCTATCAGGGTGCCATCCCGGTCTTCTGCGACGTTGATCCACATACCTACAACGTCACCGCCAAGAGCATCGAAGCCCGCATCACTCCGCGTACCAAGGCCATCGTCGTTACGCATCTCTTTGGTAATCCCTGCGAGATGAACTCGATCATGGCCCTGGCTAACAAGCACAACCTGCCGGTGATTGAAGACTGTGCGCAGTCTTTCCTCACCAGCTACGGCGATCGTTATGTCGGCACGCTCGGCGCGATTGGCTGCTTCAGCCTGCAGCAAGGTAAGCATATTACTACTGGTGAAGGTGGTGTGTGCACGACTGATGACCCAGAGCTCGCTCGCCGCATCTATTTGTTTATCAACAAGGGCTGGGGTTATGGCGATGCTAAGCCGGATCACTACTTCCTCGCTCCGAATTACCGCATGAGCGAACTGCAGGGGGCGTGTGCTCTCGGTCAGTTGCCCAAGCTGGAAGGTGTTGTCGAAGCTCGCGTGCGAACCGCGACCGCTCTGACCAGTGCGTTGACGGGAGTGGCTGGTATCGAGACTCCACGCGTCACTGACGGTGCGGTACACACCTATTGGAAGTACTGCCTGCGAGTTGATGACAACCTCATCGAAGGTGGAGCAGTCGGACTCGGAGCCGCGCTGAAGGACAAGGGGGTTACTTGTGCTCCACGCTACATCCAGAAGCCCGCCTTCCGCTGCCAGGTCTTCCGCGATCAAGTGACGTTCGGCAAGAGCCGCTGGCCATTCACGCTCGCCACACCCGAGGCCGTGGACTACTCCGAAGACCGATTCCCCGGCACGTTCAACGCGCTGCAACACGTCCTCGTGCTGCCGTGGAACGAGAAGTACACGCAGGAGCACGTTGACTACATCGCCGAAGCCGTGAAGTCAGCGGTTGCTCAATGCACCCGCACGAACGCACATGTCTAATTCTTCTCCCCCTTCACAAGGGCGAGAAGATGGCTGCAGGCCAGATGAGGGGGACCGAATTATCAAACAAGTAACGGTCTGAACTCGCCCCCCTCCAACTCCCCCCTGTGAGGGGGGAGAGCTTGTCAGGCATCACCGACCGTCCGCCCTGAACCCCAACTCCTAATCCCTCTTTCCACACCCGGGCATGCCGCCCTTAACTTCAGGTCTCTTCATGATTGCAACGAACAAAATGCGATTCGGTCTCGTTGGCGCCGGCGGCATTGCTCAGGCATACGCCCAGGCATTTCGTGAGACCAGTCTCGCTCAACTCGTCGCCGTGTCCGACGTACGAGCTGATGCCGCAGAAGCGATTGCTCAATCGCTCAACGCCAAGGCTTATCCCACTCACACGCAGATGGTCGAAGAACATCAGCTCGACGCCGTCATCGTTTGCACGCCGCCCGTTTCGCATCCAGACATCTGCTGCGAACTGGTGAGCCACGGAGTCAACGTGCTCTGCGAGAAACCGTTGGCCATTACGTCGACCAGCGCTCGTCGCATGTTCGAAGCGGCGGAATCGAACGGTGTGAAGCTGACCATGGCTTCCAAGTTCCGCTATGCCGAAGACGTTGTGCGAGCCAAGTCGCTGGTCAGCTCAGGTATCCTCGGTGACATCATCCTCTTTGAGAACGTGTTCACTTCTCGAGTGGATATGTCCAACCGCTGGAACTCGAAGCAAGCCATCGGTGGTGGCGGCGTGCTGATTGATAACGGCACGCACTCGGTTGATATCATGCGTTACTTCTTCGGACCTGTGGCTGAGCTGCAAGTCATCGAAGGCAAACGCGTGCAGAATCTGGAAGTCGAAGACACAGTCCGCATGTTCGTGAAGACCAACGGCGGAGTGATGGGCAGCATCGACCTGTCGTGGAGCATGAACAAGGAACAGCCCGCGTTCCTGAGTATCTACGGCTCACAAGGCACGGTGCTGGTTGGCTGGAAAGAATCGAAGTATCGCCGTTCGAGCGATGCCGACTGGATCGTCTTCGGCAAGGGCTACAACAAGTTCCAGGCCTTCCGCGGCCAGATCGAGAACTTCGCCCGAGCCATCCGCGGCGAAGATAAACTCCTCGTCAGTCCAGAAGACGCGCTGGCCTCGGTGGAAGTCATCGAAGCCGCCTACGAGTCCCTGCGACACAGCCAATGGCAACCGGTCGCTCAAGACACCTGGCAACCCGGCACCCGCCAAGCAGCGGCAGTGGTGGCGAACTGAGGATTGCCTGCCACTTCGATTAGTCCTCCGGTTGAAATTGCTACGGAACCCCGAAGGGGTTCAATTCTCCAGCCCAGGGTCGCCGCACAGTGGCGCACCCTGGGCGTCTTTTTGGTCTCGCACAACGCGGCTTGGTTTACCGAAATACCACACTCATCCTGCAATACGGTTCCTGCTATGCCTCGCATTCATCCGACTGCTCTGATTGAAGACGATGTCCTCATTCGTGAAGGCACTTCTGTTTGGGACAGCGTGCATATTCGGCATCACTCGGAACTGGGCGAGCAGTGCATCGTGGGCGAGAAGACCTACATAGCCTACGGAGTGAAAATCGGGAACCGCGTGAAGATCAACGCGATGGTCTACATCTGCAACGCGGTCACCATTGAAGACGGCGTGATGATCTCGGCCGGGACGATCTTCACGAACGATCGCTTCCCGCGAGCAACGACTCCCGACCTGAAGGAACTGAGATCCTCCGATCCCGACGAGCACACGCTGTCGACTCTGGTTCGCGAAGGTTCGACAATCGGAGCGGGCTGCACGATCGGCAACGATCTTGTCATCGGCCGCTGGGCGATGGTGGGCATGGGCTCGGTCGTCACGAAGTCCGTGCCAGACTTCCATCTGGTGCTCGGCGCTCCTGCTCGATCGATTGGTGCCGTCTGCCGCTGCGGCCAGTTGATGGTGAAGTTTCCGACGGACGCTCCCGCCAACTTCGAGCACATCGAATGCCCAACCTGCGGTCTGGAGTACTCGATTCACAACGGCGATGTGACGGAACTCGCTCTCACTCCAGAACTCGTTTCGCTCGTCGAATAACGCCAAAGCGCCATCAGATCGACATCGAAACATCAATCTGAATCCAACAAATCGACGACTTGGCACGGCAATTAAGTGTTCTTAAATACTCAGAAATAGGCTAATTCTTAGCGATTTATGTCAAAAACCGGCGAGTGATCACCAACTCGCGGCGCGCTACGTGCCTCTTAGAGAGGCTCAAAACGACGACCCGCAGAAATGAAGGTTGTCGGCTCCACATAAGCCCGAATGCGAAGGGCGGTCTGAGTGACACAGGTGAGCACGGTCTCACAGCTCAGCCGCCCGCGAATGTGGCCCGGAGCGATCCAGGAAGGACAGCGCCATGACACTCTCGCACCTCAAAGTTGCTACTCTGTTCTCAACCTTCTTCGCGTTCCTGACGATGACGGCCGGTTCCGCCAAGGCGGACCACTTCGACATCATGCACAGCTACGCCAAGACTCTGGAGTCTCAGGCCGAGCGAATCGAACGCGACGTCAACTCGCTGTGCTCACACCTGCCGTTCTACCGTGACCTCAAGGCCGACGTGCGGGAGATGGAACGACTGGCCGACCACATTCATGACATCACTCATGACAAGGCCAGCCTGCGGCACATCGAGTCTGACCTGCGTGACCTCGATGCACGATTCCATGAGATCGAAGCCGTCGCGGAACAACTGCGTCGGATGACTCGCACCTCAAGTGACTGCCGTCACAACCGGATTGATGAGTATCAAGTTCGTCGCTTGAATGATCGCATCAACGAAATGGGTGGCACGCTCCATGCGATGCAGGACACCGTGCGAGCGATGCAACGAGCTTGCGATCATCCTCGTCCGATCGAATATATCCCTGCTCGTCCGGCCTACCGTCCACGAACCTCGGTAGGAGTTCATTACGACGGTCGGA
>CAYLTY010000180.1:0-17747 GCA_964386705.1 uncultured Planctomycetaceae bacterium | reverse complement strand
AGACAGCATAGCAGTACCGCGACCGCGAGGGAGCGACCAGAAAGTCGCTGGTCGCGGAGCATCAGCGACAATGGCGGCAGAGCCTTATCGAGTCTGATTGACGTCGTATTTTGGCTTGATCAGCAGGACGATCACGACCGACAACAGCGCGATGCCTGCGAAGACTCCGAAGATCACATTCAGCGGGACGTGGTTGTCTTGCAGCTTGCCGAAACCCCAGTCCGCGAAACCTCCGCAACTGATACTGACCAGGTTCATGAAGCCGTAGCCGGTCGCTCGGAGTTCAGGACGCACCAACTGGCACAGGATCGGCATGTTATTGCAATCAAAAAAGCCCCAGCCGAGACCGAACAGGATCAGGAAGCCAATCGCCACGTTCAACGTTTCCGCGTTTCCCACACCGAACAGCGCCGGCAGGAAGAATGTCATTCCAACGGCGCTCACATAGATGCGTCCGCGATTGGTGTGCTTCATCCAGGCATCGGCGAAGAAGCCACCCATACCGACGCCGACGAGCGACGCTAGTTGCACATAGAGCACAGCCGAGATGCCCGCCTGACCCTGCCCCAGACCAAACTGTTCTTTCAGGATGGAGGGCATCCAGTCCTTCACCACCCAACCGGCCAAAGCCGGCAGCGTGAAGTACAACACCAGCAATACAAAGCCGGGATTAGTAAATAGTTCGCCGACGGCGGAAAGCGGTGACGGCGATCGCGACGCGTCTTCGGCAGCGTTACCGTCAGGAACATCCAAGCTTGGCGGATTGCTCAAGAGGGCGAACAGCGGCAGGGCGTAGATCACCCCGATGACGCCGCACGCACTGAATGCCCAACGCCAGCCGAGCTCCGGGTTGTCAGCGACATACCCCGAAAATCCGCCGACGATGATGCCCGCGTAGATGCCCATCTGGTGAAAACCAACGGCGCGCGAACGCGTCTCGCCGTAATGAAAATCAGTGATGAGCGCCAGCGCGGCGGGGATGTAGAACGCCTCGCTGATGCCCATCACCGCGCGGGCGATGACCAGTTGCTGGAAAGTTTCCACATGGCCCGTCAGCCATGTGACCGCCGACCAGATGAACAAGCTGGCCGCGATGACATGTCGGCGGCTGACTCGATCAGCCACATAACCACCGACCGGGCTCAACAAGGCATAAACCCACTTGAAAGAGCCCAGCACAAAGCCCCAGTTGGCCTTCGTCGCAATATCCGGAATGTCGTCCATCATCGACGACTTCATGGCCGCCAGCATCTGCCGATCCAGATAGTTCAACAGCGCGACTGGCACAAGCAGCGCTACCACCAGCCACGCAGTACGAGCGTTCTTCATAGTGCCTTTCTGCGGAAGATCATTCCGTGAAGACCGATCTCGTGAATCCAGCGCACCCGGCGGCACGATTCCGTGTCCGATCTCCAGCGAGCAGCGTGACGGGTCAAACCACGTCTCACAACAAAACGGCGGCTTCGCCGTTGACGGCTGTGGCCACGTTCATCAAGGAGTTTCGTCGCTTGCTGTTTACGTGGAGCCGTGTGTGCCGTTAGATCGCGTGACTTCTGCGTGTCCGCTCCGAATGTGACTGGCGATGGAATCGCCACATTCGAACGAGACGTATTCCTCAATTCGGCTGGGTGATGTCGCCTTATCTCTGGATGTTGTGTGGTTCGTTAGCGTTTGCGGTGATGGCCACATTGGCCTCGTCGCTGAGCCGCACATTCCCGTGGCAGTGGCTGGCCGTCGGGCGATCAACTGTCCCCTTTTTCGTTTGCGGCCTGATCGCGTTGATCTGGCACATCAAGCTGCCGATTTGGAACCCGAGGATTCTGTGGCTGCGCAGCATCGCCGGCAGCCTCAGTCTGGTCTTCACGTTCTTTTCGCTGACTCGACTGCCGTCGTCCGACGTGATGACGCTGACCAACATCTTTCCGGTGTGGGTCGCGATCGCCTCGTGGCCGCTGCTGGGCCAGCGACCATCACTGACCGTCTGGGGCTGCATCGGAGTCGCATTGGCAGGAGTGGTACTCGTCCTGCAGCCTCACTTTGACGAGGGCAATTTCGCCACTCTGGTGGCCTTGGCGGCGTCGGTCACAACAACGGTCGCGATGCTCGGCCTGCACAGGCTGCACGACGTTGACCCGCGCGCAATCGTGTGGCACTTCTCGGGCGTGTCGTTCCTGTTTTCATTCGGGTCCATGTGGCTGTTTGACGTCTCGGCGCGTGGGACTGAACCAGCGACAGCGTTGAGCTATGCCAAACTGCTGGGAGTCGGCATCGCAGCACTCTCTGGGCAGTTCTGTCTGACGAAAGCTTTCACGACAGGAACGCCTTCGCGAGTCTCCGTCGTCGGGCTGACGCAAGTTGGCTTCACCATGCTCCTGGAGATTTTGCTCGTCGGCCGGGAGTACAACACTCAAACCTTGTGGGGTATGGCCCTCGTGCTAGCACCAACGGCGTGGCTACTCTCGCATCCAATTCGAGCGAAACAGACGCCGCAGGATGAATCCGTAGCAGAGGGTATTTGACCCTTCAACTCGTTCCCAAGCTCCACCTGTGAGTGATGTCTTTCAATGGCACTCGAGAAGCAGTTGTGCCAACCAGAGAAGTGTGACAAACGAATGGGGACAAACGAATTTCAGAGAATCAACTGGCTCAGTCTGCATCGCATCTTCATTCGTCTGTCCCCATTCGTTTGATATTCGTCTTGGGAGTGAACGCTCGGAAACTTCGCTGCGTACTCAGCCGATGAATAACACCGTTCAAACGCACTCGGGAAGCAGAGCTTCCATTAACCCGTCCCCAAGCAGATCTTGGGAACGAGTGGATTTGCCGCTGTTTAGATATTGGCCGAAGGTGGCGGTGTTGATTCGCAGATGACTAACAATACGCCGTCGCCTTTGGCTTGCCGTTAAACAATTGGTGGGCTGCTCGCGTCTATAAGCGACCGCTGCGGAAGATGCCCCAAATCAGCCACGCACCGAGTAAGCTGGACAGCACATAGACCGGCACGCTGAGCCAGTACGAATCGTTAGCACTCCGCAGAATCAGAGCCGAGGCGACAATCAGCGCTGCCAGGATGAGGCTGATGACCACTCGATTGCTGGAGCGATCGATCTCAGTGATCAGCCGGTCGATGCGCTTCATTTCAAATTGAATGCGCAACTGGTCCTTGCTGATTTTGTCCAACGTGCGACTGGCAGCACCCGGAATCATCACGCAGGCATCCAGCAGGCTGCTGGTCTCTTCAATGATGCGGCTCGCCAGGCGCTTCGGTGAATAGCGCTGCCGGATGAGTTGCTCAATGGTCGGCTGCAAGACTTCCGCAATGCTGAAGGTCGGGCTGAGCGTCTTGCCGACACCTTCCAGAGTGATCATGGCTCGAATGAGCAGCAGCAAGTCGCCGGGGCACTTGATCCCGTGACTGGCAACGATCCGGATGAAGTCCTGCAGCATCTGGCCGACGTTCAGCTCTTCCAGCCGCAGACCGTAGTACGTCTCAATGAAATCCCGCACATCCACACGCAGGACAGGAACATCGATTTCCGTTTGAAAGCGGTTGAACGATTGAATCACCCGCACGGCCGTCGTGACGTCACGTCGTGCGACGGCTTGCAGCAGGCTGACCAGTTGGTCGCGAAGCTGGTCGTCCAGCACGCCGATCATGCCGTAGTCGAGTAAACACAACGATCCGTCAGTCAAGACGCGGATGTTGCCGGGGTGAGGGTCCCCGTGGAACACACCAAACTCGAAGGCCTGCTTGAGGAAGATCCGCGCGCCATTGGCGGCAACAGCTTCGGGATTGATGCCGTTGCGGATCAGATCATCCGGACAATCAATGCGCCAGCCTTCGATGAATTCCTGAGTCAGCACGGCCTGCGTGGTCAGGTCTTCGTAGACCAGCGGTACTTTGAGCGAAGCGTCCGTGCGGAACAGACGCCGGAACTGCAGCAGCGTGCGGCCTTCGCGCAGCAGGTTGACTTCGCGACGAATCGAACGCGCGAAATGTTGCACCAGTCCCAGCGGATCGAAGACATCGGCCTCGGGGATGTAGCGCTGCACCAGCGTCGCCAGTTCCGTCATCAGCGCCAGATCGCGTTCGATGTCCAATCCGATTCCCGGTCGGAGAATCTTGATGGCCAGCGGCATACCGTTCTGATGTCGTGCACGGTGGACCTGAGCCAGCGATCCCGCCGCCAGCGGATGCTCGTCAAACTCGATGAAGCTGGTGCCGATCACCGGGCCGAGTTCCCGTTCGACAATCTCTTTGGCCACGCGCGAATCAAACGGCGGAACGTGTTCACGCAGCCGCTTCAATTCCTCAACGACATCAGCCGGAACGAGGTCCGGCCGCGTACTGAGCACTTGACCGAACTTGATAAAAGTGGGTCCGAGGCTTTCCAGAGCCAGTCGAATTCTTTGAGCGCGTGACAGCGGAGAAGCGACTTCACGTCGCAAGATGACTCGCTGCCCCCAACGCAGGTATGGCCCCAGATGCAACTGCTCGATCAAGTCGCCAAAGCCGTGATTCAGCAACACGCTGACGATTTGTCGCATGCGACCGAGATTACGCAAAAATCGAATTGGACTGGGATCAACCATCAGTGTCTTCGTTTCGCGTAAGTTTCCGAGTGCAACGATCCAAGAGAAACGGCTACTGAGCGGGCTGCATCATCGCAAGAAGCCGAAGCCAGACAACACTGTTTACGATCGGTGCGAGTTTATGGATGGCTTCGCTACAACTTCCTCAGCGTTTCCTGTCGAGAAGTCGGTATCGGTGCCCAAAGCCGTACCACCAACCGGCTGTCTCGCGTCACCGATCGTCCATCGCTCGAGGATTCACCGATGTCATTCACCCGCGAATCTATCTTGTCACGTCTGCGCAGCCTGATCGATCAGGGCGTGCCGATTATCGGCGGTGGAGCGGGTACCGGCATCAGCGCGAAGTTCGAGGAAGCGGGCGGCATTGACCTCATCGTCATCTACAATTCAGGCCGCTATCGCATGGCGGGCCGTGGGTCGCTCTCCGGCCTGATGCCTTACGGTGATGCGAATGCAGTCGTGATGGAAATGGCCGGTGAAGTCCTGACGGTCGTTGACCGCGTTCCGGTGCTGGCCGGCGTCTGCGCGAGCGATCCGTTCCGCCAGATGAAACTGTTTCTCAAGCAGGTGCAGGACATCGGCTTCTCGGGAGTTCAAAATTTTCCGACGGTCGGCCTCATCGACGGCTCGTTCCGCCAGAACCTTGAAGAAACCGACATGGGCTACAACCGCGAAGTGGACATGATCAAACTTGCCCGCGAGATGGACCTTTTCACAACGCCCTACTGCTTCAATACCACGGAGGCCGAGCAGATGGCTTCTGCCGGTGCGGACGTCATCGTGGCTCATATGGGTCTGACGACGAAGGGCTCGATCGGCGCATCCACTGCGAAATCGCTTGATGACAGCGTCCGCGAAGTGCAGGCGATTGCCGACGCCGCTCGCGGAGTTCGCAGCGACATCATCGTCTTGTGCCACGGTGGTCCGATCGCCAATCCGGAAGATGCTGAATACGTCCTGCATCGCACGCGCCATGTGCATGGCTTCTACGGGGCTTCGTCGATGGAACGACTGCCCGTGGAAATCGCGAT
Organism: uncultured Planctomycetaceae bacterium; assembly: GCA_964386705.1. GTDB lineage: Bacteria > Planctomycetota > Planctomycetia > Planctomycetales > Planctomycetaceae > AM-0621. Next base: position 12,123 of record CAYLTY010000180.1, on the reverse strand, counting down.
CACTGAGCAAACTCGGCGGTTCAAAGCGGTGCGGTTCAAGCGGTAGGGTTACTATCGCCCCTCACCCCCAGCCCCTCTCCCCAGAGGGGCGAGGGGAGCATTGGCTGGTATAGGGTGGGTCGAGGCACGAGACCCACCAACATTGAATGATTCGACCGCGACACCTCTCGGCCCTAGGCGATTCCATGAAAGTCTGGTTCAACAAGGTTCACGAGAGTCGTCGACAGAGCATTGAAACCGACTCGACGGAAATCACTGTCGGGCGAGATCGCGCCAATGTGCTGGTCTTGCAGAGCCCGATGGTGTCGAAGCGACAGGCGCTGATTCGCCGTGAGGACGGCAAGCTGATCTTTCAGAACCTCGGCATCAACAGTTGCATGGTCGGTGATACCGAGGTCATGGGCAGTGACTCGGTGCAGTTCAGCGCGGGCGAGACCGTGCGCGTCGGACCGTTCTCGCTCACTTTTGAAACAGACGAAGCGGCGCCGATCAGCCGCGCGGAACTGGAAACTCACCTGCGTTCCATCATGGCCGATCTGGAGCTGCGGGTGCATCGCAAGCTGCTCTCGCGGTTTGATCTTTATGAACTCGAAACCAATCGGCTGGGCGACACCAACAGCATTCTGCTGCTGGAACGGCACATTGAAGACGTCTGCCGTGAATTGAATCTGTTCGGTACCGAGAACGATCCGCTGCTGGATGAAATCATCGGACTGGTGCTGCGTGACCTGCTGGTAAATCAGCTCATTCTCGAATCCGATCGCGAGCAACATGACAGTCTCGCGAAGCTGACTTACAACGAATACGACGTGCCTCAGACGCTGGTCCCCGAGCGTGAAACGGAACTGCGCAGCCTGATTCAGTTCGGCACGGAACGACTGGAACTTGCTCAACAGCCGGACCTGAGCAGCCAGATTCAGCGCGTCGAATACAAGTTCGCCGAGATCTTCCCGCTGATCCGACCGCACCTGCACAAGGAGTTTCGACGCTATCTGGTGCTACGCCGTTTGAAGAAGGACTTGAAGGACACCGTGTTCGGATTCGGTCCTCTGCAGGACCTGCTGCGAGCGCCGACCATCACGGAAATCATGGTCGTCAAAAGCGACCAGATTTATGTCGAACGCGAGGGTGTGCTCGAGCTTTCCGGACGACGCTTTCTTTCGGACAAGGTCACCGAGTCGATCATCGAGCGCATCGTTGCCGGTGTTGGTCGGCGCATTGATAAGAGTCAGCCGCTGGTCGATGCGCGGCTACCAGACGGATCGCGTGTGAATGCGATTATCCCCCCGTTGGCCGTGCGCGGACCATGCCTGACGATTCGTAAGTTCCCGGCGTTTCGCTTCACGATGGACGACCTCATCGAGCGTCGCAGCATCACGTCGGCGGCGGCGATGTTCCTCAGAGCGTGCGTGGTCGACCGTCGCAACATTCTGGTCAGCGGTGGTACTGGCACCGGTAAGACGACGATGCTGAATGTGTTGTCGAGTTTCATTCCGCAGCGCGATCGCATCGTCACGATTGAAGACACGACCGAACTGCAACTGCACCAGGATCACGTGGTCACGCTGGAGTCCAAGCACAAGAACGTCGAAGGCACCGGCGAGTACACCATTCGCGATCTGGTGAAGAACGCTCTGCGTATGCGGCCCGACCGCATCATCGTCGGTGAGTGTCGCGGCTCCGAAGCACTCGACATGCTGCAGGCCATGAACACCGGCCATGACGGTTCGATGACGACCGTGCACGCCAACAGCACGGAAGACGTTCTAAAGCGACTGGAGGTGCTCGTCTTGATGGCTGTTGAACTGCCGGTTGTTTCCATTCAACGGCAGATATCGTCCGCTGTCGACATCGTTGTGCAGATCACGCGCAAGCCTGGCGGCCGCCGTATCGTCACTCAGATTTCCGAGATCGCAGGCTACGATCAGGAGCGCAACGAACTGATCGTACACGACATCTTCAACGAACGTGACGGCACTTCACTGCAGCCGACGGGATACATGCCGACTTTCGTGGAATCGCTGATGGAGAAGAACCTGCTGAAGCTGGAATTCCTCTACGGCCAGCAAGACCGCTTCGTCTCAGAAGAAGAAGCGGCTCAACCTGCTAAACCAGCGACCTGGCAGCGCTGAAGCGGTTTACTCAGCGATACCTTGGTATTTGCGCTGGGAGGGCGAGGCTCCTGCCGAGCCAGAAGCTGGTGGCGGGCTGATTCGCGCATGCGGCTCGGCAGTGGCCTCGCCCTCCCAATCACGGTCCGCGCAATTATCAAAGTGCGGCTCAGTAGTTTCGAACCGCGATTGAATGCGCGTTCTGATCGCGGAGCGATCAGCGACTATCTGGCTCAGTTGATTGAGGCGTGGCTCCTGATTCGTCCTGCTTGGTGAGCAGCTTCTTTGCAAGTCGCTTGGCTAGGCCACTCACCGACGTTTGATATTCGGCCTGCGTGCCGACTTCTTTGATCGGAATGAGAATCAGATCGAGCCCTGCTGGCAGTTCATGCTGCGTCAGCCGAAATGCTTCGCGCAGTAACCGCTTCAATCGATTGCGCTGCACGGCGCAACCGTGCTTCTTGGAGACACTCACCCCGCAACGGGTTTCGGCGCGGCCATTTGCCAAGCCGAACATCAGCAGTCGCTGGTCGGCGGCTTTGCATTGCCGGTCGTAGATGGCCCGGAACTCGGCGCCCGACCTCACGTGCAACTGCTTCGGAAAAGTAAGACGATGAGAAGTCACGCTGGGCAGCAACCAAAGCTCGAAGAAACTGTCTGAAACTACTTCGCACCACGAACCACATGGCCGCTCAGCAGGATATCAATCTTGCCGGTCGACTTGTGTCCGGGTGGCGCATTGACGTTGATAAAGAGCAATCCGCTTTCCTGGGGCCGAATGTCCTTGCTGTCGCCGACTTCGATGGGGTCCAGCGGCTTACCCGGCTTGCCCTTCGCATCGATGGGAACGATCAGAGCGACGACTGCTCCACACCGCACACCATTCGACATCTCTTTCACGGGGTCTTCATTGCTAAAACCCTTCGGGCTGACGGTGAGCTGAGTTGTGAACTTGTAGCTGCCAGTCGCTTCGATGCGGAACGGTTTGCCTTTTTCGACGCGAGCGATCGGATCGCCCCAGCCCTTGGCGACGTCGAGTTCGATCGTGCTCTTGTTCGTCGACATCATCGAATTGTTGAGGTCTTCAATCTTCTCCTTCAGATTCGGAACCTCGTCGTTCACCTTGCGAACAGTTTCCAGCACCTTCTTCGCGTCTTCAAAGAGACCCGCCTTTTCCAGGTCTTTGGAAAGGTCGATCGACTCCTTGATGAAGTCTTCCTGAGTCTTCTTGGCGCGCTGTTCGAGTTCCCGAGCCTCCGCTGGCGTGATCGGTGTTGTCGTCGTGGTTTTACCGCCAGTGGTCGGCTTGCGAACCGGCGGGCGCGTGACCTGCGCGGCGGAGTAGTCCGCGACCAAAGCGATCGTCAGTGCCGAAATCCCGGCCACGGTCAGACAACCAGCGAAGAGAGATCGACGCACGATGAACTCCTTCTGCGGCCGCGCTGCCGCAAGACGTGAGTGTGTTAGAGGACGAGTGATGACCGGATACTCATTTAACACGTCAGGCGGGCTAACCGTTCGCCAAATTCACGATCGTGGGGAAACTTGGCTTCAATGCTGAGTAGAGCTGCCCGTACATCGGATAGTTGCGGTTGTAGACGGCCTTGTTGGCCTTGTTCGTAGTTGTTTTGTTCTCAACTTTGATGGTCGCCGCGCAGGCTTCCACAACGTCCTTGAAGGCTCCCGTACCCGTCGCGGCCAGCAACGCCACGCCGTAAGCCGGACCTTCGACCGAGTTGGTCACGGAAACATTCTGACCGTAGATGTCCGCCTGCAGCTGACGCCAGAACGCAGATCGGGCACCGCCGCCGGAGACTCGAATGTCCGAGACCGGAATCTTCATGCCTTTGATGATCTCCAGGCAATCGCGCATCGCGTAGGTGCCACCTTCGAGCACGGAACGGATCAGGTGCGCCCGGCCGTGACGCAGCGATAGACCAACCCAGGCGCCGCGCGCATTCGAGTCACAGTGCGGAGTCCGCTCGCCGGTCAAGTACGGCAGGAAGAACAAACCTTCTGAACCGGCCGGAGCCTTCGCAGCGGCAGAGGTCATGAGTTCGTACGCTTCGGTATCCAATCCCTTCGCCAGAGCGGCTTCCATTTCGCCGAAGTTGTTGCGGTACCACTGCAGGCTGCCGCCGGCTGAGAGCACCACGCCCATCACGTGCCACTTGCCGTTCACCGCGTGGCAGAAGGTGTGCACTCGGCCGAGCGGATCGGTCTGCACTTGATCGCTGTGAGCGAAGACCACACCGCTGGTGCCCATCGTCGCCGAGATCACGCCCGACTTCACAATGCCGTTGCCGACCGCACCAGCCGCCTGATCGCCGCCACCGCCGACCACACCAACTCCCGCCGGAAGACCAAGCAACTTCGCGGCAATGGAACTCAGCTTGCCGCTGACGACTTCCGATTCGTAGACGTCCGGCAGCAGCGACTTCGACAGCTTCAGTTTGTCGAGTAGCGGCTTGCACCAGACCCGGTTCTTGACGTCGAGCAGCAGTGTGCCAGATGCGTCGCTGACTTCCGTCGCGAACTCGCCCGTCAGGCGGAAGCGGACGTAGTCCTTCGGCAGCAGCACCTTGGTGGTCTTCTCAAAGTTCTGCGGCTCGTACTGCCGCAACCACAGGATCTTCGGAGCCGTAAAACCGGTCAGTGCGGGATTGGAAACCATCTCGATCAAAGCGGCGCGGCCACCGACTGCGGCTTCGATCTGGTCGCATTGTTCTTGAGTGCGCTGATCGTTCCACAGCAGTGCCGGGCGGATGACGTTCTTGCCCTTGTCCAGAAACACGCTGCCGTGCATCTGGCCGCTGAGACCGATGCCCTTCACGTCAGCCGGGGCGATCTTGCCTTTCTCCAGCACGGCTCGAACGCTCTGCACCGTCGCGTTCCACCAGTCTTCGGGATTCTGCTCCGACCAGCCCGGCTTGGGCGTGTAGAGCGGGTATTCGACGGTGTCTTTGGCCAGAATGGTGCCATCACGACGCATGGCAAGGGTCTTGGTGCCGCTGGTGCCGACGTCAATACCGAGGAACACGCTCATTCATGGACTCCGTGTGAGAAAGCAAGACTTCACAGATTGCTGTGGGCTGCGGGTGACCGCTGAGGTGTGACGAGGATAATCAGAACGGACCCGGCTTGCGAACGCTGCTCGCAAGTGGCTCTCTGTTTGGCTAACCTGATGAGGCACAGCCAATTTCGTGCGGTTACAAACTTCGCAATTTGCGATTCCACATCGCCAACCTCAGTTTGAAATGACCGTTTCGAATGGAGTTCGAACAGACCGGAGCAATGAATGAGTGCGGCAAACGGCGAGATCGCGAAACTACACCTGCTTCACCAGCAGCTCGATAAATATGTGACGCAGCTAACCGACGGCCCCAAGCGAATCAGTTCCGGTGAGCTGGCGATCAAGAAGAAGGAAGAAGCCATCGCCGCGCAGAAGCAGGAAATGATCACGCTGCAGAAGGCCGCGGATCACATGAACCTGCAGTTCAAGACAACTGAGAGCAAGATTGCCGACCTCAAGACGAAGATGAATGCGTGCGCGACGAATGTTGAATACCAGATCCTGAAAAACCAGATCGCGAATGAGACGGCGGCCAATGTCGTTTTGGAAGGCCAGTATCTCGAGCAGACCGAATTAATCGACGCCGGTAAGGCTCGCTCGGTGACCCTCAGTCAGGAACTGGAAGCTGCCAAGGCACACCTCAAGAAGGTGCGCGAAGAGGTTGCCGCTACCGAAGCTGGCTTGAAGCAGAACATTGCTGAGTACCGTGAGAAGGTGAAGCAGGCTTCATCCTGCGTGCCGGAAGAACTCCGCGGCTACTACCAGCGCCTCACCGACCGGAACGGTGCCAGCGGTTTCGCGACGGTGGAAGACGGCTGCTGCAACGAGTGTTCGACGGAGGTCACGCCGCAGGCGCGCGTCGAACTCAAAGGCGGCCGCGTCTTTGTGTGCTCTACTTGCGGTCGCTTTCAGTACATGGCCTAGTATCCGTTCGGCGCACATCGCGGACACAAACACCCGCAACGGAGTTGCCGCTCTCAGAAGAGGCTTTGGGTAACATGCCATCCCTGCTGATCACGGGCGGCACGGTCTACGACCCGATCAACAACATCAACGGCGAGATCCGTGATGTCTGGATTCAGGATGACCGCATCATCGCGGCTCCGGCCGATCTCGGGGTGAAGGCTGATAAGACGATCGATGCCAGCGGCCGCATCGTGATGCCGGGCGGCATCGACATGCATTGCCATATCGCCGGGCCGAAAGTCAACGTCGGGCGCAAGATGAGGCCCGAGGAGAAACGCTACTCGGAACCTGTAAAACGCACCGCCCTGACTCGATCCGGCACAACAGGCAGCGTGCCAAGTACCTTCGCGACGGGTTATCTCTACGCGGGATTGGGCTACACCACCGCCTTCGATGCTGCAGTTCCGCCGCTGACGGCCCGGCACGCGCATGAAGAGTTCGAAGATACGCCGATCATCGACAAGGGCTTCTACGTGATGATGGGTAACAACCATTACATCATGCAGCAGCTCGCGAAGAACGAACCTGAGCGGTTGAAGGCTTATGTCGGCTGGCTGATCAATGCGACGAAAGGCTACGCGACGAAGCTCGTGAATCCCGGTGGCGTTGAAGCCTGGAAGGACAACGATCGCTCCGTGAATCATCTTGATGATGAGGTCTGCAACTTCGGAGTCAGCCCGCGACAGATTCTGCGAGGCGTCGCGCAAGCGGTCGATGAACTGGGGCTGCCGCATTCCGTGCACGTGCATTGCAACAATCTTGGAATGCCGGGCAACTGGACCACCACGCTGGACACGATGCAGGCGCTCGAAGGCCATCGCGGGCATCTCACGCATATCCAGTTTCACAGCTATGGCGGCAGCGCGGACGACCAATCGACGTTTCGATCCGAAGTCCCCAGGCTGGCTGACTACGTGAACTCGCATCGCAACCTGACGGTGGATGTCGGGCAGGTCATGTTCAACAAGACCACATCCATGACCGGTGACGGTCCGCTGGGCTACTTCCTGCATCAGGTCACGGGGAACAAGTGGTTCAGCGGCGATATCGAGATGGAAGCCGGCTGTGGCATCGTCCCGATCACGTACAAGAACAAGAGCCTGGTGCATTCGTTGCAGTGGGCGATTGGACTGGAGTGGTACCTGCTGATCGACGACCCGTGGCGAATCGCGATGAGCACCGATCATCCGAATGGCGGTTCGTTTATGGCATATCCGGAAATCATCGCGCTGTTGATGGATCGCACCCGTCGGCAGGATCTGCTGGCGAAGGCGCCACCGGGAGTCAAAGAACGCTGCACGCTGGCAGAGCTTGATCGCGAATACTCGCTGTTTGAAATCGCGATCATCACTCGAGCTGCGCCGGCGAAGTTGCTTGGTCTAACCAACAAGGGCCATCTGGGTGTCGGGGCGGATGCCGACATCACGATCTACAGTCGGAACGACGACGTGCAGCGCATGTTTGAGCTGCCGCGCTGGGTGATTCATCGAGGCGAGATTGTTGTCGACGACGGCGATATTCGGTCAAACAAAGTCGGCCATTTGATGCACGTCGCGCCGAGCTACGACGAAGAAGTGGTGCCGGATATTCAAGCCTGGTTCGAGGATCATTACTCGATCCAGTTCCGCAACTATCCGGTTAGTGACTCGTATCTGCACAAGCACCAGGTTGTGCCGACTCGAGATGGCTGACAAACGAATGGGGACAAACGAATTTCAGAGGATCAAACCAATCAGAAAGACTGCGGCTGAGCCTTGTCCGCATTCGCCTGTCCCCATGCGTTTGATGTTTGCTTGAGGATGAAGATTCATGAACTGGGGCCGTGTCACCGATTTCTGGACTTCCGCCGTGCGTTCGCCGCGCAGAGCGTCTGGACGTTGGACGCGGCTGGCAAGGCAAATCAGTGCGGCGGCAAATCGCCTCGAAAGTCAGTCCGACGCCGAGCTGCGCCGGTTGGCGACGGACTTGCGATTTCGAGCTTATGAGGGTGAGTCGCTCGACGCGTTGTTGCCGACGGCGTACTCGCTGGTGGTTGAGTCCGCTCGGCGGCACATCGGCTTGCGGCACTTTCAGACGCAGATTCTCGGTGGCATCACACTGCATCACGGCTGCATTGCGGAGATCCAGACCGGCGAGGGCAAGACGCTGACCGCCACGCTGCCGTTGTTCCTCAATGCTCTGCGCGGTGAACCCGTGCATCTGGCGACGGCGAATGACTACCTTGCGGAACGCGATGCACGCTGGATGCAGCCCGTCTTTGAAGCCTTGGGGCTAACGGTGGGAGCGGTCACAGGTGCACTGTCTCCCGCACAGCGGCAGGCGGCCTACGCCTGTGACATCACCTACGGAACTGCGCGCGAGTTCGGCTTCGACTTTCTGCGCGACCGACTGAGCGCAGCCTCGAATGGTTCAAGCAGCGGGCCGTTGTTCGCGGAATCGCTAGGACAGCAAACCTCGTTGCGCGGTGCCAATCGTCAGATCGCCACGGTGCAACGCCTGCCGCTGGGCTTCGCGTTGATCGACGAAGCTGACAGCCTGCTGATCGACGAAGCACGCACGCCGCTCATCATCAGCACACAGTCTTCTGATCAGACCCAAATGGAGGCGCTACTGACCTGGGCCTCTCGCATGGCGCCCGAATTCGCGCAGAACCAGTTGGTCGAAACGGGAGCCGAAGCGCACGAGCGGTTCATCACGGAAGCGGGCCTGCGTCACTTGCGGGCTGTGCCGAAACCCGAAGGCATCAATTCGGTTCCCTTGTCGGAGATTGCGGATGCGGTCGTGCAGAGCGTCTACGTCGCGGAAGCCTTTCGGCGGGACGAGCACTACGTCGTGCGTGACGGCGAAGTGGTGATCATTGATGAGTACACCGGCCGCGCTGCTGAAGGACGCAAGTGGCGAAATGGCATCCATCAGGCGGTCGAAGCTCGTGAAGGAGTACCGTTGAGCCCGCTGACTCAACACTCAGCGCGCGTCACCGTGCAGGACTTCTTCGCTCGCTACACCCGCATCACAGGCATGACCGGCACGGCGGCCTCGGCGGCTCGCGAGTTCTGGACGGCGTATCGCTTACCCGTGATTCAGATTCCGACATACCGGCCCGTGCGTCGCGAAGTCTGGCCGGCACGAGTGTACTCATCGGCGGCAGCTCGCTGGGAAGCGGTTACGCGGGAAGTCGTCGAGATGCGCAATCTGGGTCGTCCTGTGCTTATCGGCACTCGCACCATCGACCAGTCCGAACGCCTGTCGGAACTACTCCAATCAGCCGGGATTGAGCATCAGGTTTTGAATGCCCGCAATCCCGCGCTGGAAGCCGAGATCGTGGCCGACGCCGGGCAACCTCGACGCGTGACTGTGGCGACCAACATGGCCGGCCGCGGTACAGATATAAAGTTGTCAGCGGAAACAGAGGCGTGCGGCGGGCTGCATGTGATCTGTTCCGAGCCCTACCCCTCCGCCCGGATCGATCGTCAGTTAGCCGGGCGGTGCGGGCGCCAGGGCGATCCCGGCTCCGTCCGACACTACATGTCTTATGACGACGACATCCTGGTGGCCGCCTACGGCAAACAGCGAACAGATGAACTCAAAGCCGCCCAGGCCGGACGTAGCCAGCTCGACGGGCAAGCTCCCCAGTTTGCCAAAGCGCAAGTGGCGGTTGAGCGACAGCACGTCGACGAAAGACAGCTCGTCGTGACCCAGTCACGGCTTCAAATGCGGCAACTTGAGCAACTGGGGCAAGACCCATTTCTCGACTCGCTCTGATCAGCTTTTGGCCAATAACTCCGCTCACGGAGTCGTTCTGGCAAGCATCTGAGTGACGCAATTCACTCTGCCTCAAGAACTTGCGTCCTGACGTGGCGGACTTTGTGCCTGCTACTCTGACCCCAAAACGGCCTGTCGCTAAATACGTTAAACCTTGGGAAGTTGGAGTTTCCCCTTCAACCGTTTCAAGCGGCATAACCGATACAGATTACACCACGTCGAACTTTTGCGCGGGCAAAGTGTGTGTATCTAGCAGAACTCGACGTGGCTCCAGGAAGCAAGACGCTCAGTCGATTCATTTCGAATCAACGAGCAACCGAGCATCAGGAGCAGGTTCCCATGCGGCGGAATCTCACGATGAAGACCAACACTATCAGTCAGCCTCTCTGGCAGATCGCTCTGAGTTTGCTGCTTTGCAGCCTCAGCTGGCCGTCTGTAGCGCGGGCTCAGAACTTCTATCAGCCGGGGGGCGCTGCGCCCTATGCCCAGCCTCAAGCACAGATGCAGGGGCAGGGGCAAATCCAGCAGGTTGCGGTTTCAAACAGCTCGACGGGCAAGCCGAAGAAGGCTCATCCCTACCAGATTGTGAAGATGCCGGAATCCACTGAGAAGCTGGATGTCATTCATCAACGCAGTCAGTTGATTGTCACTCGCTCGAAGGTTCTGCGGATTGCGATCGACGCCCCTGAGATCGTCGAAGTCGTGCAATACAGCCCGACAGAACTGGGCGTGATCGGAGCAAATCTCGGTACGGCGACTGTCAGTTTCTGGTTCGAATCCGACGCCGATCCGCTGATTTACCTCGTAGAAGTCATTCGCGATCCATCACTCGAAGACCGGCTCAAAACGGACTTCGGCAAGCTTGAGAAGCAGCTGCAGGTGCTCTTTCCGAACAGCAAGGTCTACCTGATTCCGTTGCAGCAGCGACTGGTTGTCAAAGGCCAGGCGGCGAACGAACAGGAAGCCGCGCACATCCTGCAGATTGTTCGCTCGGCCATGTTCAACGAATACGCACTCGCCGGATACGGCTACGGATATGGATACGGCGGAGCTGGCTACGGTGGACGAGGCGGCGACAACAACTTCGGTGATAATAATGACGACGAAGATGATGATGACATCGTCAACATGCTCGAAGTCCCCGGTAACCATCAGGTCATGCTGCATGTGAAGATCGCGGAAATCAGCCGCGGTCACTTGCGACGCCTCGGTGTGGACCTGAGCGCCACGATTGGCAACGTCACAGCGGCGACTCAAGGTCTGGCGCAACTTGCCGGACAAAGTTCAGGCCTCGGCCTGGGTGGCTTGGGTCTCGCTGGTGCAGCCGCTAGTGCCGGCGGTGGCTCGGCGGGGAACACAACCTTCTCGATTACGAGCTCAGAAGCCACGCTGCTGCTGAACTTCCTCGCGACGAACCACTCGGCCAAAGTTTTGGCAGCTCCAACTCTGACAGTTCTGAGTGGCCACGAGGCAACCTTCCTGGCGGGTGGTGAATTCCCGGTTCAGACCGTTGTCGGTTTGGGAACGAACGGTGCATCGAACTCGACTTCCTTCCGCCGTTACGGCACGCAACTCAGTGTGCGACCGGAAGTCATCGACCGCGATTGGATCAAGCTGGAGATCACTCCATCACTGAGTAACCTCGACGGCACGGTCGGGGCGAACGCGACTCCTGGCATCAGCAACCGCACAGTTTCAACGACTGTGAAGCTGCGTGAAGGTCAAACCATCGTGCTGGCGGGTTTGTATGGCCACACGGGTTCGACGAACTCCTCGCGAGTTCCGATGCTCGGCGAACTGCCCCTGATCGGAAAGCTGTTCAACAACCGCAACGCGTCGATGGGCGAGAACGAACTGCTCATCATCGTGACGCCGGAACTCGTACGAGCGATGGAGCCCGACGAAGTACCTCCAATGCCCGGCTTCTACGTCACCTGGCCGAACGACATCGAGCTGTATCACTACTCGAAGACGGAAGGTTACCCGGATCAGGGCGTGTATCAGTTGAGCCCTCTTGGCTGGGGACCCGGCTACGCATCTGAGGTTGGCTACCGACCTTTCAATGCCGCTCCAGCCCAGAGTGCCTTTGGCTCGGGTGGTGGTTCGATCGGAGCTGGGGGTTACGGCGGACCGATGACCGGACCGACGATGCCTGCTCCGACACCAGCAGCGATCTATCCTGGCGGTCCTGTTCCGGCACAGAACCCGAAC
>CAYLTY010000179.1:0-17795 GCA_964386705.1 uncultured Planctomycetaceae bacterium | reverse complement strand
GGCGGACCGCCAGCACGTCCGGAGCGACCTGTGCCGAAACCTGAAACGCCCGATGGATTTCCGGCTTGGCCTGATGGAAGCCGACGTCCATGAAGTGAGCGACGGCCAGCAGAGCCGTGCCGTTGCCGTTGTCCGGATGCGAGATCAGGAAGATCCGCATCTCGGTGGCTGCGTCGGTGAATCGTTCGCCCTCCATCAGGAGTTGAGCCCGGGTGAGGGGCACAATCGGCGCTTCCGGGAAGCGTTCGTTGATCTTGTTGAGCGTCGCGAGGGCTCCGTAGAGCTGTCCTTTCTCATGAAGTTGGGCGACTCGTTCGAGTTCCTTGATGGCCGCGCTTCAGCAGAACTTGAACTTCTTGCCGCTGCCGCACGGACACGGTGCGTACACGTCCGAAACTGGTGATGCCATAAACATCTCTTCTGCGAGCGATAGGACGGAACACGACTCGCATGTGCCAGCGTGCTTGTCATTTGGCGGTGGCGAAAGAGGCTCACGCAACCAGTTGCAGGACAGACGCGGTCTCAGCATGCTGAGTCGAGGAAGAAACAATGCGTAGAGGATTCCGTCCGAGCGGCTTATCTGGTGGATAGTCCCGGGCGGTGTCTTCAACTCACGGTTTCAAGGGGGAGGATGCTAACGAATCTGGTCCTGTTTCACAGTCAGTTGGCGATCCCGCGTTGCCCGCCGGGTAAACGGGTTTTGATGGGATGTCGCTCCACGTTCTGTCGCAAAGTTGTTCAAATTTGCCACGCTCGCGTTCAACTGGTTCCTGATCTCAGGAGTTGCCTCATGCCACGCACCTTTCGGCTACCGTTTGGGATGCTGAGTTTACTCACCAGCCTGCTGGCTGGATTGGCGAGTTTCTTGAGCTGCGAGACGAGCCTCGCTGCGGAGCCTGCGGCGGCGAGCCGCACGCGAATCCTGTTGATCGGACAAGGACCGGACGGGCACCCGGTTTCGACGCACGAATACCGAGCCGGCACAACCTTGCTGGCCAAACTGCTGAGCCGCCATCCGCAGATTCAGACCATTGTGGTGAGTGCCGACGGCGAATGGGCTGACGGGCCGACTCTGCTGGAAAACGCCGATGCCGCCGTGCTGTTTGTTTCCGAAGGCGCCAAATGGATTCAGGCCCGGCCCGAGCGGCTCGCCGCGTTTCAAACTCTCGCTAAACGCAAAGGTGGCTTGGTGTGCCTGCATTGGGGCATGGGCGCTAAAGACGCTGAGAACATCCCGCGCTTCGTCGAACTGTTCGGTGGTTGCCACGGCGGACCGGATCGACGCTACAAAGTCATCAGCCTGAAGCCGGAACTCGACAACACGACGCACCCCATCCTGCGGGGCGTGACGCCGGTTGAGGTCCACGAAGAGTTCTATTTTAAGTTGAAGTTCCCGGCCTCGCTCGACAAGCACGTGCCGTTGGTGAAAGTCAAAATTGACGGCGAATCGTACCCCGTCACCTGGGCCTGGGAGCGTCCCGACGGCGGCCGATCCTTCGGCTTCAGCGGCTTTCACTTTCACGACAACTGGAAGCACGAAAGCTACCGCCGCCTGGCAACTCAAGCCGTGCTCTGGTCGTGCAATCGCGACATCCCGGCCGCCGGAGCGGATGTCACCGTCACCGACGCGGATCTCGGACTGCCCGCGAAGTGATGCGGCGTTGCTCAAGTGACGCTTGAGCTCCGGGTTTATCCGCCCCATTTCGTCGTCGGTTGTAACGCTCACCGCTTCAGCGTGAGCTTGTCGGTTTCTGTACAGATTGCCGCGTCACTGCAAGTTCACAGAACTGTGACCTGAAGCCTGCTGCGCATCCGCATGGAAGCAGTTTTGAACCGCGGCCGTTTCAGTAGGTTGACGTTGTGTATCGAACGCTTGGCGCCAAGGTCTGCGGAGGTCGGAAAATGCCGCAAACGCCGCTGAATTCGCCTCGCCACCGGGTTGGGATGGCGGGTTAGATCTACGGCTCGCGACTCGTGGCGACATGAAAGTTTGCGTCAGTTTTTCACAGCGTCGCAGATATTCTGACTCCTCGGGAACGCGCTGGCCGGAGGCACACTCAGAAGTGCTGTCGGTTGGTTCTGCGGAACAGGTCGTGCGACGGGATCGTTCGATGGAGGGGCGAATCGCGCACTCCGCCTTCGTCGAGTTAACACCAATTCCACTTAGATCGTTGCAAGCACAGCTATGAATTACTTTCCCTGGCTCGAACGTCTGACTCAACGAATTGCGGCCTCTGCTCAACACGCCAAGCTAAAGCGACGGAAGTTGCGGACGACTGCTCGCAGCGAGGGATTGGAATCACGGCTGGTGCTGGCGGCCCCGACACTGCAGACGCTGGGCAACGTGACTTTGCTGCAAAGCTCGCCGTTGATGATCTCGCTCGACGGAGCGGATGCCGATGGTCAAAAGTTGACCTACGAAATCTCCAGCACCAACCCGAACGTCACCGGCACCGTGCATCAGAATCAGTCCGCGAAGTTGACTGTCGCCAACTATGGCACGATGACCTTCCAACTGCTCGAAGATCTGGTTCCGCGCGGGACCGAGCAGTTCATCGCTTTGGCGCAAAGCAAATTCTACGACGGCACGGTCATCCACCGAGTCGACAGTGGCAATCTCTACGGGGGTGATCCGAACGGCAATCCACCGGGAAGCAAGAATCAATCGTCGCTGGGGTTCTTCGACGACCAGTTCAACGTTGACCTGCAGCACAACCGTGCTGGCATTCTTAGCTTCGAAAAGCTTGATCCGCCTATGTCCGGAGGAAAGCGTGAGAACCCCGACGATCGGAACGATGCCCAATTCATCATTACCGGAGGTCCAACTCGAGGATTCGACTTCGCCAAGACCATCTTCGGCGTTCAGATCGAAGGCGAGACCGTTCGTAACAAGATCAACACCGACTTTCCGAATAGCGGCCGTCCGTTGCCAGACGTGGTCATTAGCAGCGTTCAGATTGTCGACGACCATGAGAATGGCGTACTTCTGTTGAAGGCGGCTCCCGGTGTAACGAGCGGTACTTCTACGATCACGGTCACTGTCCGCGACTCTGACGGGCAGACTGCTCAGCAGTCCTTCACGGTTACTATTCAGCCCGACACAGTGGACTCGGCCCCGTTCTTGGCCGCCCCGCCAACGAAGATTCGCACGCTGGTCAACTTGCCGACGTCGCTCAAGCTTACCGCTATTGATGTCGAGGGCAACGGCGCCTCGATTCTCGATGAAGATGGCCTGAAGGAACTGGGCGTCGACATTCTTCCGGAAGCGCCAGCGGGTTTGGATTACACGATTACGGATGTTCAACAAGATAATACAGACATCTTGACGATCACGCCTTCCAACGGACTCACAGGTACGCACGGGATTACGGTCGCCGCTGGCCTGCAGACGGCAGTTCTGGATTATCAGGTGCTCCCTATTGAAATCGTGAGCGCTGCTTCGCCGCTGACGGTGAATGTTGCCGATCATCCGATGGGAGGTCAGATCAACGATGGCAAGGCCGATACAATTCGAATTAAGCGTGTCGGCACACAGTTGCAGGTTCTGATCAATGACACGTTGACGGCAATTGCCGAAGACGTCTCGGTATCTCAGATCATCATCAATGGGTCGGGAGATGACGACATATTGATTGTTGATACACTTTCGGGCGGTCCCGTCATGCCGACAGGAGGCCTAGTATTCAACGCGGGCGGACAGACTTCCGTGAATGGTGATTCACTGCAGTTGAATCCTCCTGCAAACGGTACAACAACGACAATTACTCACAATTACACCAGTGCCACTAATGGCAATATCCAATTGGACTCGGTGCCAGTTGTTCTCACGGGTATTGATACAATCACTGATAATTACACGGCCACGAATCGCGTCTTTAATTTCGGCTCGAACAATAACGTGCTCGTCGTGGGTGACGATGGAGTAGCGAGCAACGGCATCTCGAAGATTACGACATCGGGCTCAGCTCCGACCATTACCTTTAAGGGGCCAAGCGGCAGCTTTACTCTGGACGCTGGCGGTGGTGCTGACTCCATTACAATCGCCGCTTTGGATGCCGGCGAGAAAGCTATGACGCTTCTCGGCGGTGCCGGTAATGACACCATCAGCGCAGGCAACCTGAACGACTCTATTTTCGGCGGTGACGACAACGACCTGCTGGTCGGTTTCGGCGGCAACGACTCCGTCTATGGCGGCAGCGGTAATGACACGCTCTACGGGGCGAGCGGCTCAGACTTGCTGCAGGGCGAAGCCGGCAACGACCTCGTAGACGGTCAAGGTGCCTCGCTGGACTCGGTTGGCGGCGGCTTGGGTAACGACACCGTTAAGGGCGGAGCTGGCGGCGACGTGCTCTTTGAGACCGGTGACGCGGCTGTGATTACCTTCACGGCGAGTGTTCCTGTCGGCGGCGTTGTGACCGCCACGATGTCGGGACTCGGTACAGACTCTGTCGATGGCATTGAGGCTCTGAACTTCACCGGCGGGGATGCTGCCAACAAGATCGATGTCACAGGCTTCAACGCCGCCACCACAGTCTACGGCGGCGGCGGCAATGACACCGTGCTGGGCGGTCCGCTCGCGGACGTCGTTCTGGGGCTGGACGGTGATGACTCCATTGTTGGCAACGGTGGTACGGACTTTCTGTACGGTGCCGCGGGCAAAGATTTTCTCGACGGCGGTGATGCCAATGATCGCCTGTTCGGCCAAGGCGGTTCAGGCGACGTGCTGGTCGGTGGTCTGGGCAATGACACACTGGACGGTGGCGCGGGTACGGACACCGTCGTGGAAATCGGCAACGTCAACTTCGTGCTGACCAACACCAAGCTGACGGGTATGGGAACCGACTCGCTGTTCGGTGTGGAGCGTGCAGGCCTGACGGGTGGTGCTGGCAACAACACGATTGATGCGTCGGCGTTCTTCTTTGCGGGCGTTTCCGATGCGACGCTCAATGGCGGCGAGGGTAACGACTCGCTGATCGGAGCCGCAGGGTTTGCACTGCTCAACGGCGACGCCGGTAATGACACACTCGTCGGCAACACCGGCAACGATCAACTGAATGGCGGGGCGGGCGGCGATTCACTCAACGGCGGCGTGGGCAACGACTCCCTACGCGGTGGTGATGATTCCGGTGACGTCCTGCAAGGCGGCATCGGCAACGACCTGCTCGATGGCGGCGCGGGTGACGACACGATTTTCGAAACGGTCACCGGCACCTCGATCCTGACGAACACCTCACTGACTGGTAATGGCACCGACACGGTGACGGGCGTGGAAGCGGCCAATCTCGTGGGCTCCAACGCAGCCGAGACCATTGATGCCAGTGCCTTCACCGTGACCGGGGCACGCGTCACCCTGCAGGGTGCTCCCGGCAATGACACGCTGATCGGTACCAGCGGCAACGACCTGTTCGTGGGCGGCACT
This sequence comes from uncultured Planctomycetaceae bacterium, assembly GCA_964386705.1. Classification (GTDB taxonomy): domain Bacteria; phylum Planctomycetota; class Planctomycetia; order Planctomycetales; family Planctomycetaceae; genus AM-0621. The sequence goes on along the minus strand of CAYLTY010000179.1, from coordinate 12,376 downwards.
GGCAACGACATCGTCAAGGCTGGTGCCGGCAACGACACGCTCGATGGCGGCTTCGGCAACGATGGTCTCAGCGGTGCGTCGGGCAACGATTCGATCCTCGGCGGCGACAACGACGATACCATCTACGGCGGCTCTGGCAACGACACGGTGCGAGGCGGCACTGGCAATGACATTGTCATCGGCGGTGCCGGCGTGGATAGCGTCGAGGGCAACGACGGCACGGACAAGATTGCTGGCGGCAGCGGTAACGGTTCCGCTCAGCAAGGCGACGTGGTGACGGATCTCGCCGGTCAGATCGATGAGAACTTCAAGATCCTGCCGACACCGTCGTGGGTGGAAGAGGTCTAACGAGGCTTCGCCTCGGACCGACAAGTTGTAGGGTGGCACAAGCGATCGCTACTCCTCGGTGGGCCTGCGTATTCGACAACAGCTTGGCTCGACGGCCTGTGTCCGCGGACAACAGGGCTCGATCGCGCCGGCCCACCACATGACGGCCTCGAATGCTGGTCCCACCCTACAACTGATGTGGTGTCAGAGGTGGGACCGCTCCCGCGTTCGCGCTGCGCGTCGTTTCCTGCTGAGTTCAGAACAACTAAGTTGCGGCTGATGTATCGCTCGCATTTGCCGCGACGAGTCTGGTTGTCTGTCTGAATCCAGTAAGGAGCACGTAATGACCGAACCGCGAACTTCATCCCCCGAGTCCGCAACGCAGAGTTCAGTTCGCCTGGGCCGCCGATCATTCCTCGCCACCGCTGCGGCCAGCGTCGCTGCGACCGCGATGGCTCGCGATTACGCTCAACCTACGCGTTATCCAGACCCAGATATCGTGGCTCTGGATAAGCGGTTCAAGAAGTACGGGCTCGGCAACACGCCGATTCAACGGCTCTATCATTCTCCCGACATGCTGTGGGCCGAAGGCCCCGCCTGGAACGGCGTCGGCCGCTACTTGCTGTGGAGTGACATCCCCAACAACGTGCAGTTGCGCTGGCTCGAAGAAGATGGTCACGTCAGCGTCTTCCGCAACCCGGCTGGTAACAGCAACGGCAATACGTTCGACTTCCAAGGGCGACAGATTTCGTTCCAGCACGGAACTCGCAAGGTGGTCCGTTACGAATACGACGGATCAGTGACGACGCTGGCTGCTGAGTACAACGGTAAGTCACTCAACGCTCCAAACGACGGCGTTGTGCATCCCAACGGAGATATTTGGTTCACGGACCCCGGCTACGGCGCCTTGATGAATTATGAAGGTCTCGACGCCAAGAACGGGTCAAAGCAGCCGTACCAGAAGGAAGCGATCTACCGCATTGATGGGAAGACCGGGAAGGTTAATCAGGTCTCGGATGAGATCTTCAAGCCGAACGGCATCTGCTTCTCGCCGGACTACAAGAAGGTGTATGTCGCTGACACCGGAGCTTCGCACTACGACAACGCGCCGAAGAACATCAAGGTGTGGGACGTCGTGGACGAGAAGACGCTGAAGAACGGCAAAGAATACGCGTCGATGAACCTTGAGATGAAAGGCGAAGACGGCAAGCCGGTCGTGAAGGCAGGCTTTGCCGATGGCATTCGGGCAGACGTTGATGGCAATGTCTGGGCCAGCGCCGGCTGGGTGGGGGCAGGCTACGACGGCGTGCACATTTTCTCTCCGGAAGGCGAACGCATCGGCCAGATTCTGCTGCCGGAAATTTGCTCGAACGTGTGCTTCGGCGGATCGAAGCGCAATCGCCTCTTCATGACCGGCAGCACGTCACTCTATGCGTGCTATGTCGAAACCAAGGGCGCGCACATCACTTGATCTGAGTGATAACCATTAAAGGCTGACGGATAGCTCATCGAAGCGCCGTCACCTTGTGGTGGAGCGAAGACGCTGAGGAATGCCGATCAGTCGGAAGATTGATCGGCATTCGGCGTTTCATGAGGACGATCAGAAGCTGCGATGTTGTCGCGCGCGTCGATCCAATGCCATTTTTTGCAGGCGGGACAGCGTTCGTAGCGTTTCACTCCCCAATTGAGCGCCATGAATAACGGGCGCTGATAGATCGCCTGACAACTGGGACATCGGGCGCGGCCCCAGAAGAGTCGCGCGAACTCCTCTGGCCCGAAGTGGAGGTATGTGAGTTTCGCAGCCGTACCAACTAGGAACAGCAGAATCCAGACTTGGACCAGCACGGCCCAGGTGCCCGATGAAATACCGCCGAATTCGATGTTCATCAGAAAGATCGGGAAGTTGGCTGCGAAGTGCAGAGCCATCGCGGCGAGCAGGCCAAACGGCAGGAGACGCATGCTGCGTTGCAACGCCAGCACGGACCACACGGTGAATCCGGCGTGAGTCATGCAGACGATCAATCGCTCGTTGAAGAACCCACCGAAGGCATAAAATGGCAGGTCACCATGCTTGCCGGATGAGGCGACAAACTGAGCAACCAGAAAGATCTCGCCGATCCCGAACCCCAAGCCCAGGGCTAGTGTGACAGGCACGACGTTGCGTCGAGTCAATAGCCCGCGGAACGCTGGTATCAGCAGAGTGAGCAGGGGCGCCAGTTTCGCGGGCTCTTCCGTGAGCGGTGCTTCACACAAACGATAGGCAGTCATGGCTGCCGTCTCATCACCGAGCACCTGAGCGACGACTGCTCGCAAGGGCAATCGCATGGCGTAAAAGGCCGTGACGCTGAGCGGCAGCCCCAAGGCGACGAGCAATAGTAGCCACCGCCGATCAGCGGGATCGGCTAACTGCTTGAGAAGTGCTCCCCACGCGAGTGCAGCCACAACAGCAGTGATGACTGCAGCTGGATAGATGCCGTGCATAAGCAACTCGCTGTGGAGGGATGCTGGTTCTCACACACTCAACGAGAACCAGCATGTTTGGATCACATTTTATTGTGTGAGCATCAAGTCATCGGACCGATGCTCCAAGGGGCGAACTCTTCGTCGCCGATGCCTTGCAGTTCGCTCTTGGTTTTCTCGCCGCCAGCGACGCTGACGATCTTCTCGAAGATCTCGTGACCGACTTCTTCGACGGAGGCACCTTCCAGAATCTTGCCGGCGTTGATGTCCATATCATCAATCATGCGGTCGTACATGAAGGTGTTGGTCGCGACCTTAATCGTCGGTACCGGCTTGATGCCCAGACAACTGCCGCGACCGGTCGTGAAGACGATCACGTTCGAACCACCAGCGACCAGACCAGTAACGCTCACGGCGTCAAAGCCGGGAGTGTCCATGAACACGAAGCCTTTCTGCTTCACCTGCTCGGCGTACTGGACGACTCCCTTCAGGGCGGTGCTACCGCCCTTAGCGACTGCTCCCAAGGACTTTTCGTAGATGGTTGTGAGGCCACCCTTCTTGTTGCCGACAGACGGATTGTTGTCGACGGTGGCTCCGAACTTGCCGCAGTAGTCTTTCCACCAGTCGATCAGATCGACGATCTTCTGACCGACTTCTTTGGAAACCGCGCGACGCGTTAGCAGATGTTCGGCGCCGCAGATTTCGGGAGTCTCAGCCAGCACGGATGTCGCTCCGTGAGCCACCAGCAAATCGCTCGCGATGCCCAGCGCCGGATTGGCTGTGATGCCGCTGTTCCCGTCGCTGCCACCGCAGTTCGTACCGAGAATGATTTCGGAGACCGGCACAGGCTCGCGTTTGATGTTGTTGACCTCAGGCAGCATGTCACGGATCACGGCGGTCGTTCGATCCACCGTCTTGCGCACGCCACCGAGGTCTTGAATGTTCATGACCAGTGGCTGCGGTGGCAGACCTTCACCCGGCATCCGCAACTGAGCGAGTCCGTAATTGTCCGCCAGGAACGACGCCTGTCCCGATTCGCAGCCCAGCCCTAACACCACGTAGGCCGAGATGTTGGGATGCTTCGCAAACCCGGCGAGCGTCCGAGACAGCAGCAGATGTTCGGGGCCTCCGACGTCAAACGCGCAGCCGCCTTTGTGCGTGAGTGCGATGACGCCATCGATGTTCGGAAACTGTTCGAGCAGCTTCTTGTCGAAGTTGGCGACGGCGTATTTGGAAGTTGTCGCCGAGCAGTTCACGGTGGTGATGACGCCGATGTAATTTCGAGTGTCAATGAGACCATCCGGGCGGCGGATGCCCATGAAAGTGCGGCCGGTGATCGGCTTTGGATCGGGCGGAATTGCTGTCGCGAAGGCATAGTCCAGCGTCAATTCCCCGAGTGTCACATTGTGCGTGTGCACCCAGCGGCCGGGTTCAATCGTCCCTTTGGCGTAACCGATCACCTGACCGAATTTCCGGATCGGCTGGCCGTCTTCAATCCGGTCTGAGGCGATCTTGTGGCCTTGCTCAACCGCCTCGCGGGCCACGAAGGTGCGGCTGTTGGACGTGAGTTCGACTCCTTCGGGCACTCGCCGCTTCGCAACTGTAATGTTATCAGAGGGATGCAGAGTCAGAATCAGATCAGCAGTCGCGGTGGTCACGGTAATTCCTTTTAGTTTTTCGAGCCTTCGAAAAATCAACGGCAGACAACCCGATGGTTGCAGACCGCAAGGCGAGTTTTAGTGTTTTGCGGGCTGTGCCGCCTGGCAGAGCCCTGTCAGACTGAATTTGAACGGAAGAGGGCGTGGCCGTCATCGGCGGAAACCCGGCGAAGTTTGCCGGATCCGGAATGACTCTTGCGCTGCGCTCCGGCTGAAACTCCGAGCCCCCGTGTCAGGTATTGTCCGGGACTCTCGAACGTATCCTACAGGAATGCCGTGAGCTCGATTGATCCGGAAGAAATTGCGCTGGCGCAGCGTTGCCTGAAGGGCGACGAAGTGGCCGTACGCACTTTCATTGGCCAGTTTCAGGATCTGGTGTTCGCGATATGCCTGAAGATGCTGAGTCACCGGGAAGACGCGGAAGACGTTGCTCAGGAAACCCTGCTGCGGTCCATTCGGCATCTGGGCGGTTGGGATCAGGTCCGGCCGCTGAAGCCGTGGGTCATGGCGATCACGGTGAATCGCTGCCGCACGGCTCTGGAGCGACGTTCAAAGCTGCCTTCTCAAAATGAGCTGGCGATCGATCTGGCGGCGGAGCGGCGGGATCACTCGCGGTTGCAGCAGCAGGAAATTGATGTCGCGGAAGAGTTGCAACTGGCACTGGCCGAGTTGCGGGACGACTACCGGGCCGTCTTTGTGATGTTTCATCAGCAAGAGTTGAGTTACGAAGAAATCGCCGACGTGCTCGATCGTCCGATCGGCACTGTCAAAATCTGGCTGCACCGCGCGCGGGCTCAGTTAGCGGACTGGCTGCGTGAACGAGGTGTGGTGTGTGAGGTGGAATCATGAATTGCGTCGAGTTTCGACAGCACTTGGAAGACACGATCGATGCCCGGCGTCCACTGGACTCGGTGGATCTGACCGTGCATGTGGCCGCGTGCCCGGAATGCCGCGCTGCGTGGGATGATCAAAATGCCCTGAACGCGGCGATCGGAGTCTGGAAGCCGGTGACGCGGCAGGTGGACTTCACAGACCGCGTGCTGGCGGCATTGCGTCAGGCTGAAGTCGCGAGCGAACAGGCGACAATGGTGCAGGCAGCGCCGGCGACGGAGGTCTCGTCCGCGCCACGGTCTGCAAGGTCTTCGTTCGCTCCGCTAGTGGTTACGGTCGCTCTGGTGCTGGTCGCAGTGACGATGGTGCTGAGCGAGAAGCCTGCTGATAAGACCATTGTGAAGTCGGATCCGGTTCAGCCGGTGGTTCAGCCAGATGATGGCGTCGCGGACCTGAGTGATCTGATTTCGGATGCCAAATCGGCGTGGATGGGGCTCGCGCAGTCGACCGTGCAGCGAACTCAGGACCTGAAAGTCTTCGTGCCCGACCTGCCGTCGGCGTCGGATGATGCTGTAACTGTTCCCCCAGCGACCGAAGGTCCGAAGGAAGATTCGGAATTGGCTCCGGTGCCAGGCGAGTTTCGGCGTGCGTTTGAGTTCTTGTTCAAGGCTGCAGGTGCTGAAGACGCGACGACGTGATGATCGATAATTGAGTTGGTGAAGATGCTGCAGGGCGGACAATCCTGTCCGCCGAAACGTTGGCGGACAGGATTGTCCGCCCTACGACAGCTTGCGTTCTGCGGAAAGTTGTGACGATGGTTGCTTCGACTCGACAGCGTTGGTTTTGGTTGACGGTGCTCAGTTTGCTCAGCTTGCAGCGATGGGTGCTGGCTGAAGAACTGTTGAAGTACGTGGGGCCGGAAGCGGCGGTGTGCCTGCAGTTGAAAGATCTGTCTGGGCAGACGCGACGCGTCGAGGGCTCGGAAATCGCAACCCGCCTGCGCCAGCATCCGTTTGTGACGTCATGGCTGAGCAGCAACGACTTTCAGAAACTCAATGAAGTCCGCGGGGCGATTGAAAGCGTGTCGGGACAATCGGTCGTCAAGACCTTTGATCAACTGCTGGGCCGCGAAGTTGTCGTAGCGCTCTATGCCGTGCCCGGTAGCGATCCAAAGGGCGTGATCCTGCTGGAAGCCGACGGTAAGGAGAACCTCGACGCCGGCCTGCAGCTCTGGCGGCGTCTGGATCAATCGCAAACGACGACCAGTCAGCATCTGGATCATGACTATGTGAAAGTCTCGCCGGCTTCGGGCAAGCCCGCGCAGCTCTATGCCATCTTCGATCGAACGCTGGTGATCTCAGATGATGAAAGCCTCATCAAGCGCACGATTGAGGTCGCTCAAACGCGCACCCCCGACGGATCGTTCTTCGGCAAGCCTGAGTTGCAAGCTGCTCTGAAGCGACGCAATCCGAACGATCTAGCCGCGCTGTATGTCAATCCGCGCGCTTGGGACAGTTTTGTCCTGCGGGCGGAAAGCGGGCTGCCGGCAGCGTTCGAGAAAGCCTGGAAGCGTTGCCAGATGCTGAGCGTGCGAGCCACTCTGGCGGATGACTTCAGATTCACGGCGACGGCAGACTACGACAGCGCGGGAATCGCGAGTTGGTGGACTTCGCTGGTGAAGGCTACCGAACCGGGTGATCTGCCGTTGGAACGCACGCACCCGCTGGCGCTTCTGGCAGCAGCAGGCAGGTTGAATGGTGGCAGCGTGATGGAAGTCTTTCAGATCGCTCAGGCACAACAACCACTGTCGAATGAAGCTGAGCGAACTTTGCGAATTCTCACCGGCGTGCTGATGGGACTGGATCCGGTCGAAGATGTGCTGCCTCAGTTAGGGCCGCGTTGGTCAGCTCAAGTGCTGCCTCGGCTCGATGGCAAGGATGAGGGCGTCCCGATTGATGCCGTGGTGTCCATCGAGTTGAACCCGCGCCCGCGCGAGGGACAGCCCAGCGTCGATCGCGCGTTAGACAACGCGCTCGCGACAGCTCTGAACATGGTGGCGGCGATGCAGAACTCCAAGAAGACGAAGTCGATCGCGGTCGTGCAGCAGAAGCCGCTCGGCGCGGCGACACTGCGTTGGGTGGGACCGATTGGCTGGCTGCAGCCGAGTGTGCTGGTTACTCCCAAAGAGGTTGTTCTGGCGACTTCTCCTGGTGCGTGTGAGGCGTACGTGGCGTTGAGCACGAAGCCGACGGAAACAGGTTTGCAGGCGAAAGTTCTGGCTCAACAAGGGCAGGTGGGCATCGTCAATGTGGCCATTGGTCGAGCCTTGTTGACGCAGCGTCGTGAATGGTTTCTACAGCAGGCTCGCCGCGGCAATCCCTCGGCAGAGGACGCCGAACGCCGTGTGCGTGATCTGGATGAACTGCTGAAGCTGCTGGACTCTGCGTTCGTTTCGCTGGCCGCGGATACACAGAAGATCGAACTGACCATCGGCGCCTACGCCGCGAATTCAAAGGACGCTGCCAGCTCGAAGCCTGATGAGAAGTAGCTGGTTCGCCTGACTTCGCTCGCGGGGCAGCGAAGTATCAACGATAGTGAGAACTCCTGCCGGTGATGCGGTGGATCGGTCATCATGGCTGACCCGCGCCGCAGCTTGTGAGCTTCTCAAGGAAACTACGTTGTCCGCTCCCGAGATCTGCCTGTTTCAGACGTCTGACGGTTACGAGCACCACTATCGGCACTGGAAGCCTGCAGCGAATCCGCGCGGGACGCTGGTGGCACTGCACGGCATTCAGAGTCACTCGGGCTGGTATGAGTATTCGTCACAGAAGCTCTCCGAAGCCGGATACGAGGTGCTGTTTCTGGATCGTCGAGGTTCGGGACTCAATGCGGAACCTCGCGGGCACGCACGGCATGAGATGCGACTCATCAACGACGTCGTGCAACTGCTGACGATCGTCCGGCGAGATCGAGATGAGCAGGGGCTGAAGCAACCGATAGGTCTGCTGGGTTTGAGTTGGGGCGGCAAACTGGCGGCGGCGGTAGCGAGCCTGCATCCCGAACTGGTCGACTCACTGGTGCTGCTCTATCCGGGGCTGTTCGCGCGGTTTCGAGCGTCTGGCTGGGACAACTTTCGACTCGACCTGGCGCGCTTCGGCGATGTGTTGCTGAAGCGAGTTCCGATTCCGTTGCAGGACGTCCGGCTGTTCACCGATCAGTCGGAATGGTGTCAGTACATTGAGAACGATGCGTTGTCACTTCGAGAGGTGACCGTCTCGTTCCTGCTGGCCAATCGCGAACTGGACCGCATTGCTCAAGCGGCTGCGTCGTCTATTCAGTGCCCGGTCTTTCTGGCCTTAGCCGGTCGAGACCGCATCATCGACAACGACGCGGTGCGCACGTTCTTCTTCTCGCTGGGAACGCTGGATCGAGAACTCAAGGAATACCGCACCGCCTGCCACACGCTCGAATTTGATCCGGTCCGAGACACGTTCGTTCGAGATCTGCGAACGTGGCTCGATGCTCATTGCGGCGGCGGTTGAGCGATGCAGTACAGAAACCGCTCGCCGCGCAGGTAGAGCCGATTGCCGTCTGCGATGGGCGGGGCGTACGTGAGCGTCTCTTGAGCCGGAATCGGCAGCTTGCGTTCGAGGACCGTTTGAATGCGGTTTTTCGCGACGATCTTGGCGGTAGGGCCGGGTTCGATGACCAGCGTTGTGCCCTGATTGTCACAGACGAAGATGTGCTTCCCGATCAAAGTCGGACTGGCTGCGACAGCGACGGCGTTGTAGTGCGTCAGACCGTGCAACGGCAGGTCCTGCCGCACTACCATTTTCCGGCTGCTCAGCTCGTACGCGTACAACGTCTGATAGATGTCCGTCTCATAGATCAAACCGTCCCAGATCAGGGCTGAGCCCGCGGTCCAGCGATCGATCCAGCCGCCGTCCGGTTTGCGGCTGACCTCGGGCGGAGAATGCAGAGTGGCGATTTCTTTGGGTTGCCAGGTGTCACCCGACACATCCGTGAAATCGAACACATGCATCTCGGTGACGCCATAACGCGCCAGATACATCGTCTCACCCAGGATCACTGGCGGCGCCCACCCCATGTCCCCCGCACTGGTCGCGCCCTGCGGACGGAAGAGCAACTTGCCGTCGCGGGGACGCAGTGCTTCACCACGTTGAGTGATGAAGACCGGCTGGCCTCCCAAACGAGCAGCCAGCAGTGAGGCGACGTTGCGCTGCACGCGCGGTTGCTCCCACTTAACTTCTCCCGTGCGCGCGTCCAACCCGTAAACCTTGTTGAGAAACACCGCCAGGATGCCATCGGCGAGCGCGGGAGATGAGCCGTAACTCAAGTGGTCTGTCGGCACGCGGGTCATCCACTGCTGCTGGCCGTTGAGGTCGAAGCAGGCGGCGATGCCCATGCCGCTCCAGACGTAAACGTGACGGCCATCACTGACGGGAGTTGGCATCGTGAAGCCCACAATTCCGAAGTGTGCTTCGAAGTGTCCGTCGGCAGCGAAATTGAACTTACCCGGATCGATTTCGGATTGAGTCTTTTGAATCGTGGCTCGGAGCGTCGTGCGTTCGCGGCGGTTTGTCTCCGCAGTTAATCGAGTCACGAGCGGATCAAGTCGCTCGGCAACCGCGGGCAGCGCCGTACGTTCGGCAGGCGACAGCGCGGCAACGTAGTTGATGAACCGCGACCACAGAATGCGGCCGGAATGCTTATCGAGGCAGACAAGTTCATCAGGCTCGGCGAACACAAAGATACGGTCACCAACCAGGATCGGAGTCGACGTGCTGCGGCCCGGAAGTTCGGTCATCCAGCGGATGTTCTGTGACTCGTAAGCGACGTCCGCGCGGTCCATCAAACGCAGGCAAAATCGCATTTCATTGGAGTCGAAGTTGAAGCTGCTCAGCTTGAACAGCAGGCGATTCCAGCCGGCTTGCAGATCCAGTTCGAACTCGGGGGATGGTTCCGGCAGATGATTGAGTTCGTAGCGGCTGAGTGCCTGATACGAGCCCAGGTGCATCTCTCGCTTGGGCTGCCGATAGATCTCGCGGCCATTCAGCCAGACCTTCATGCCATACGAGTGATCCACCACCGCGCGAACCTTGCCGCTGGCGGGCGAATAGACATAGGTGTGCGCATAACCGATTTGCTTCTTCGCGACGCTGAACACCTTGTTGAGATCCAGCCACGGAAGCTCTGCTGTTCCGAAAACCATCGGGTCATCGGCTGGCGACTGAGCTGGCTTCCATGTCTTCTCGTTGACGGTCTCGCCCTCGTTGGGTTGTGCAGAACTTTCATCTTTGAGCACAGCGGCATCGAAGTCTCGTTCGGAGTCAGGAACCTCGAACGGGCCGATCACCAGCCAATCGCGGACCAGGCCCTTCTCGACAATTGCAGCTTTGGTTTCATCGCCCGCAGCAGGGCGCTGGCTTTGAGATCTCAGGCTGTCAGCAATGCCCAGCGGCCGGCGTCCCCAAGTCAGCGGCGGCTGAGCATCAGCCCAGATGCCAGTGGCATTACCTCGCCAGCCGTTGGCGATTTCTTGAGCCAGCGTCTGCGCGGTTAGCGAGAGCAAAAGGCACCACACAGCGATAGCGAAACGGGACCATGACGGCGTTTTCATCAGCGAGCCTCTGATGGAGAGAGCAAGTGGTTCGGTTGTTGTCCGCGCAGCGACTCCGTGGCTTGGTCTTCGAAAAATGTGTTCTTCGTGTACTCGAATCGTCCGGAATTCGAAACCACCTGGACAACTCCGTGTAAATCGCAGCTTGTCCGTGGAACTTCGCTTTCCCTAGACTCCGGAGTGTTGACGGTTGGGCTTCTTGTGGAACTCACCCTCAGCAAACCATCCGCAGGAGAATGGCTCATGAGATTTGACGTGCGCTGGAGGCTGCAGACGTTGTGGGTGCTGGTCCTCGTGTTGTTGGTGAGTCCCGCGACCGCGCAGGACAAGTCCGACAAGAAGGACGAGAAGAAGAAGGCGGAGCCCGAATACTTCGAGCTGATGAAGGCGTTCGCCGACACCTTCGAGCAAGTCGAACGTAACTACGTGAAGGACATCGATCGTCGCAAGCTGCTGGAAGCGGCCCTGCGCGGCATGCTGCTCGAGCTGGATCCGTACTCCAGCTACATCTCTCCCGAGGAACTGGCTCGGTTCAACCAGAGCGTTGAGCAGGAGTTTGGTGGCATCGGCATTCAGGTGCAGAACGATCCGCGCACGGGTCGCATTATTGTGATTTCGCCGCTGCCCGGCACTCCGGCCTACAAGGCGGGTGTCCGTGCTGGCGACATCATTATGAACATCGAAGGCAACACGACTGAGAACATGCCTCTGTCGCGAGCCGTGCAACTGATGCAGGGGCCAGCGGGAGCAAAGGTGAAAGTCGCGCTTCGTCACATGGGCGAAGCCGCCGATCAGGAACTGGAACTGACGCGTGAAACGATTCGCGTGAAGTCCGTGCTGGGTGATTCCTACAAATCAGACGGCTCGTGGGAATTCTTCATCGATTCCCCGAACAAGATCGCTTACGTCCGACTGACGCAGTTTGGCCGTCACAGCGGTGAAGAACTGGGCGAAGTTCTGAAGCAGCTCACGACGGTTGGCATGAAGGGGCTGGTGCTGGATCTCCGCAGCAATCCGGGCGGACTTCTGTCGCAGGCTGTTGAGATCTCTGACCTCTTCATCGAGTCTGGCGACATCGTCAGCACACAGGGCAAGAACACTCCGAAGAAGCCCTTCAAGGCGACCAAGGATGGCACGTTTTCAGGCTTCCCGATGGCGATTCTCGTCAATCGCTTCAGTGCGTCGGCCAGTGAGATCGTGAGTGCCTGTCTGCAGGACCACAAACGCGCAATCGTGGTGGGCGAGCGTAGCTGGGGCAAAGGCAGTGTGCAGAACGTGATCGCTCTGGAAGCCGGTTCCAGTGCCCTCAAGCTGACCACGGCGGCGTACATCCGTCCGAGCGGCAAGAACATTCACCGCTTCCCGAATTCCAAAGAGAGCGACGAGTGGGGCGTCATGCCGGACGCCGGTTATGAATCGAAGTTCACGACTCAGGATTTCCGCGAATACGAGGAGTATC
>CAYLTY010000178.1:0-17804 GCA_964386705.1 uncultured Planctomycetaceae bacterium | reverse complement strand
AAGAACACCGTGAGCTTGAGCAACGTATCCAGCAGATGCCTCAAGAATTCATCGGGCACCTGGTATTCATGCAGCACGATATCGCCGGCGATGAATTCGATAATGTCGGCCAGATTCGCGGCGTCTTCGTCACTCACATCGCAACGCATCTCGCCGCGATAGCAGATGAAGTCGAATTCAGGCTGCCAGCCGTTTTCCTGGGCCCAATCCAGGACCTCATTCCAAAAGTCGACGGCGATGACATAAGCGTCACCATTGCCACGCCCTCCATGAGCCGCGTTTTCATCGGTCGCGCAACCGGCATGAAAACGCCACCCACTTCCGCAGCGGGTGGCAAAGCCTGACGCACGACACGCGGTGCGCCAAGCAACCGGGGCTGCCCGGCTGTCCCAAAACGAGCAGACTCAGAGATTGGCTACGGTAAACAAGTTCCCATCAAAATCGCTCGATGAAGCTGCCGTGGATGGGATGCACGCAAACTCCATCACATGACCGATGGCAGATGATCTGGAGCCACGGATGCAACACAGATTTTTCAACTGGTTTTTGATCTGGGTTCTACGGGATTGATCTGCGACTGAATCAAGTCGTCAGAGTGCTTGGTGCACAGAGCGTGACCCACGCGGACAAGGTACTGGCTGAGCAAAGCCACTCGGCGCAACTTCGCTGTCAGTCCTTATCCGTGTTTCATCCGTGTTCAATCCGTGGCCAACTAACCCTGCGTCAGCTCGCTCAGCTTCGCGACTCGGCGTTCAGCCATCTGGCGAGCCTTATTCATCAGGCCGGGCACGTCGAGGCCCAGCTCGGCGAGTTGTTGATCGCGCTCGCCGTGATCGATGAATCGATCGGGCACACCCACTCGCGCGATGTGGTCACTGCGCAGACCTGCATCGTTCACGGCTTCGAGAACCGCAGAACCAAAGCCGCCGCACAGCGTGGATTCTTCCACGGTGATGACAAAGCCTGAATCCGCAACGGCTTTCAGGATCGTGTCGTGATCCAGTGGCTTCGCGAAGCGGGCATTGATCACGCCCATGTCGATGCCTTCGTCCTTCAATCGATCAGCCGCCGCCACGCACGATGTAAACAGCGAACCAAACGCGACGAACACGCCGTCGCTGCCCCAGCGATAAACCTCGGCTTTGCCGAGTTCCACCGGCGCTACGTCGCGTTCGATGTCCAGAGCCGCAGCCTTCGGATAGCGAATCGAAGTCGGCCCGTTGTGATGCACGGCGAAGTCCAACATCGGGGCGACATCGCGACGATCGCCGGGAGCCATCTGCACGATGTTCGGGAACGACCGCATGTAGGTGTTGTCGAAGGTGCCGTGATGAGTCGGCCCATCGGCACCCACCACACCCGAACGGTCCAGCGTGAATATGACCGGCAGATTCTGCAGGGCCACTTCCTGGAAGATCTGGTCGTAGCCGCGCTGCAGAAACGTGCTGTAGATATCAACGATCGGTCGCATACCGGCCTTGGCCATGCCGCCCGCGAAGGACACCGCATGGCTTTCGCAGATGCCGGTATCAAAGAAGCGGTCGGGGAAGTCCGTCCGGATCTTGCCGAGGTCGTTGCCGGCGCACATCGCGGCCGTCAGCACGCAGACGCGCGCGTCGCGCTGCATCAGCTTATAGATCGAGTCACTGACAGCGTTCGTGTAAGCGAACTCTTTGCTCTTCTTGACCGGAACAATCTCGTTCTCTTCGTTGCGCACGAACGGTGACGGCGCATGGAACTTGACCGGGTCCTGGCACGCCGGCTGGAAGCCGTGCCCCTTCTCCGTGAAGACGTGCAGCAGCACCGGACCTTTGACGTCCTTCAGCATCGTCAGGTAGCGACGCAGGCTGTCGAGGTCATGACCATCAACCGGGCCAACATAGCGAAAGCCCATTTGTTCAAAGAGCATGCCACCGTGCAGGAAGCCTTTCACCGCTTCCTTCATCTGAGCCAGCATGTTTTCAACCGGCTCGCCGACAACCGGCACCTTGTTGAGCAGCCATGAGACATCGCGCTTCAGGCCGTTGTAGAACGGAGCGACGCGGGCGTTGTCGAGGTACTGGGCCAAGCCGCCGACGCGCGGGCAGATGCCCATCTTGTTGTCGTTCAGAATGACGAGCAGGTCCTGCTTCAGACCAACAGCGTTACTCATCGCTTCCCACACCATGCCACAGGGCAGCGCACCGTCGCCGATCACGCAGACAGCCTTACGCTCGTCGTGGCCGGTGAGATTATCACCCGCCTTTAAGCCCGCGATGGTCGAAACGCTCGCACCGGCGTGGCCGGTCACGAACAGGTCGTAGTCGCTCTCGACGGGATTCGGATAACCCATCAATCCGCCCTTGCAGCGGATGGTGGAGAACTCATTGAAGCGACCGGTCAGCAGCTTGTGCGGGTAGATCTGATGGCCGGTGTCCCAGATTAGGCGGTCTTGCGAGAAGTCAAAAACCAAGTGCAGCGCGAGGCACAATTCGACCACGCCCAGGTTGCTGGCGAAGTGGGCAGCGCGGTCTTCCACGACCGAGCACAGCGCTTCACGAATCTCCGCAGCCAGACTTTCGAGCTGTTCGCGGGACAGATTGTGCAGATCCTTCGGCGACCGAATCTGTGGGAGCAGTTCGAGCTTCATTTAGTGGTCTCTTTCCAAGACGAAACGCGCCAAGGCTTCCAGTCGATGACCCCGATCCCCCAAGTGGGCGATCGAGCGGCAGGCTTCGTCAACAAGTTGTTCCGCCCGCCGGCGGCTTTCTGCCAATCCTAGCAGTCCGGGGTAAGTCAGTTTCCCCAAGGCCGCATCCTTCCGAACGGCCTTCCCCATTTTGGTGGCGTCACCCGTCGTGTCCAGTAGGTCATCCGTAATTTGGAAGGCGAGGCCAACACATTTTCCGAAATGATCCAGACTGTCGAGTGTTTGCGGATCAGCCTGCGCAATTCTGGCACCCATCGTCAGCGCCGAGCGCAATAGTCGTCCCGTCTTACGCAGGTGGATCGCTTCGAGCTGTTCCAGAGATTCAAGGCCCGAATTCTCACCTTGCAGGTCCGCCATCTGCCCGCCGACCATGCCTTCGGGACCAGCCGCATTCGCCAAGTCCAGCACGCAGCTTGCCGCAACTTGTGCTGGCTGCACGTGTTGTGCGATGACCTCAAACGCGAGTGTGAGCAATCCGTCGCCAGCCAAGATCGCGGTCGCCTCGTCAAACTGTTTGTGATTCGTCGGCAGTCCGCGCCGAAAATCATCGTTGTCCATGGCAGGCAGGTCGTCATGGATCAGTGAATAGGTGTGTATCATCTCAATTGCAGCCGCGGCTGGCAAGGCCGCTTCGACGGAGCCGCCACACGCCTCGCAGGCCATCAGAGTCAGCAGTGGCCGCAGCCGCTTGCCGCCCGCCGCGACGCTGTACTTCATGGAGTCGCGCAGCCGGTCCGGGCAATCACTCGGCAGGTTCAGGTACTGCTCCAGAGCCGCATCCACCCGCTGCCGTAACTCATTCCAATGCTCAGACAAACTGCCGCTACTCATGCCATCCTGCTTCTCGAAGCGCCAGAGGCCGATCCAGTCAGCCCCAACCGCGGAACACCGGGCGCAAAACGACCCGGCTGCAGTCGGCAAGTTCGTGACGTTCTCGCAGAATGTCAAACGGCAACGATGAGTTTGGCCTCATCTTTTGGTCACGGAATCGTCCGCTTCAGCTCGCTTTGGTTCTGCGCGGGGTGCGAACGGGTTTCGGGAGGGCGGTTGCAACCACGGTTGTGCGAACCTGCGCTTCAAGAGCCTCGAGCACCCGGCTGGCACGATCGACGGTGACTCCGTGGTACTCGTTGCGTTCGTCTCGCGAAATCTGCGATTCGCTCACGCTGAGTCGTTCCGCGAGTTCTCGCTGACTTATGCCCTTCGAGATTCTGAGGGCAATGAGCATTTGGCCGAGGCCATTCAAATTGAAGAGTTCGTCAAACTCGCCACGTTTGAGGCGTTCGTAGGATTCGACTTCATCCTTTATCTGCTCCATGAAGGAGCGAACTGGATCAAGCACTCGTTTCACTTCATCCTTGCTGAGTTTCATCGTTCGCAGTTGCTCGGCTTGCTGCTTCAACTGCGTCTCTTGAGTCGCCAAACGCTGCTGCGCCTCGCGATATTCAATGTCATTTCGAATCATGTTCTTGTACGACCTTGATAATACCTTTCGGCACGCCATCGCGGCGCAAACGAAAGGCTGCGGGGAATTCGAGTTCGTTGCCGAACTTGTCTCGAATGCCGCTGAGCTGTCCTACGTGCGGAAACAATTCCACTCGATAGGTTTGCCACATCGGCAATTGAAGTTTGTTGATTCCCGCAACGCGAACCCGAGATTTCGGGTCCCAATTCCATATCTTGTACGGATCGATCTCATTCAATTTTTGTTGAAGCTTGCCCGAGGCCAGCTCCAGCAAATCACAGTCAAAATAGCCATCAATATCGTTCGGATGGTCATTGTCCTCGACGAATGACCCGTCTAGGTAAACATCCTCAATCCCAACCTGCCACAACTGCTGAGTCAGCGTGAGCGCATTCTCCAGCAGTTGACTCCGCCACACGGCGTCCCAAGTTCTCTCCGCTGTCTTGCGACGCGGACCATGAACAAGCATGGAACTGCGCAACTCATCCGGCGTCAGTTCGTAGTCGCCCCGCGGTAACACACCCTCTGCGTTGAATGCCGGCAGTTTCCGAACAGACTTCTTGCGTCCTGCGCTCATCCTCACGCTCCCTTTGATCTATTGGGAGCGCGCGCGATGAACGCAGCGTCGAAAGCACGGTCATATGCCGTAACTCCCAATCGTTGCGCTTCACCTCGATCAACGCGTGCCACATATGGACCAAAAGGGAGTGGCTGATCTAGCAAAACGACTCAACACTGTTCA
The DNA here is from genome assembly GCA_964386705.1 of uncultured Planctomycetaceae bacterium. Lineage (GTDB taxonomy): Bacteria > Planctomycetota > Planctomycetia > Planctomycetales > Planctomycetaceae > AM-0621. The sequence goes on along the minus strand of CAYLTY010000178.1, from coordinate 12,908 downwards.
CGGTAAAGAACGCCTGTTGTGATCTCCTTGCCTCATGCGCGTTCCATGAAGATTGGCAGGCGTTCTTTCGTAAGTGTGCGTGAACTTAACAATCATGTCAAGCTTACTTAATGCGCCACGGAAGCGCTGATGCTCAACCGCTCCGGCTGAATCACAGCGCGGCGCGAAGATTGATTAACCTCTCCGCGTCCTCTGCGCTCTCTGCGTTTCTATCAACTTCTGTGATCGAAGCCACGAGAGCGCCATGAAAGACCTAGCCCTTGCAGAGGGTGGACCAGTCGGCGGGCAGAGTAAGCCGTGTCTCTGTGCGAATGAACTTGCCGCCGCTGGCGTATTCGCCGGGTTTGGTGAAGCGGCACCAGCTCAGCTTGAGCAGGGTCGTCACGGTACCTTGAGCTGCCTGATACGACAGCCCGATAAAGCGGTAGGGCAGCGGACGGTGATGGCTGAATGAGATGCCGTCAGCAGAAATGTCTCGGCCTTGCACGATGCACGGTTCGCCGACGACTCGGAAATGATCGTCGAGTCCCACCAGGCACAAGTCTTGAGCGAGCGGCAGGCGATGAGTCTCACGACGCTCGGCCGGGTGATTGCTGGGTTGCCAGCAGAGTGGAGCTGGCGCCTCTACGGACTCTGAATTCGAAGCAGCGCGCCTGGTGCGTTTCAACACGGCAGCGAGGGCCGAGAACATGGTGCAGACTCCGCGGTTGAGAGACAGCGATACCGAGCAGAAGGGCCCGGCAACACTAGGTCGTGTCGCGATTCCGTCAAATTCAATTCAGATAATGCGGCGAATCACTGTTGCGAAATATCAACGTCGGTTTGATCGCGTTGCGTGCAGGCATCAGTCGTGTCGCCACACAGCGGGTGTGTTGATTTTTCGCGACACCGTTCACGGTCATGTTTGCGGCCGCCAGCGACTCCTGTTCAACAATAATTACACGTCCAGAATCCCTTAAAATCAGGGGCCTTTCCGCCACTCTTAGACTGTTGCGGTGACGACTGAGGCCGCCGACGTGACTCTCGTTGATACCGATTGGCGCGGCGCTTGCGTTTCTTCGACCGGTGTCGCGGCTGCGGTGATATTCCCGCAGTGCGGTCAATCGGACGTTGGCAGCTCAAGAGGCTTACTATGTCAGGCATTGGTGCAGTCGGTGGATTTGGTGGCATGGGCGTGTCGTTTGGCGGTGGCATGGGAGCTGGCTCCGGCGTGTCATCGGCGACGGGCGTCGGCGCAGGCACCGCTGCCGGTGCTACGAATGCCGCAGGTGCCACGAATACGGCTGGAAGCACTCAGTTCGATCCCATGACTGGGCTGTCGTCCCAAATGCAGAATCTGGTGCAGACCATGCAGGACTTCACCTCGGGCGAGATCCTGATGGCTCTGATGATCGCTGCCGCCAGTCAGAAGAAAGACAAGAACGGCGGCGGAGGTGGCGGCGGAGCGTTGCTCGCCGGCATGGCGCTCGCAGGCATGATGGGCGGCGGTCAGAATTCGCATCTCAATCTGCAAATCGACGCCCCGTTGACACCCGGCGGCATGGGCGGTGGGTGTTGCGGCGGAGGCATGTCCATCAACGTCTCGATGTGATCGCCCGCTTCCCACGCGTGGCTGGTCGCTTCCAACAGGCTCGCCTGCTCGACACTCCGAGGACCGACTCATAACCTCTGTTCGCCCCAGCCATCGACTGGCGGCGTCAAACCTTGGTTATGTCTCGTTGCGGTCATGTTCAACGCGTCTCTGATGACGTTGCAGTTGAACCAATCCCGCAGCGAGATCCATTCGGTTCTACGGGAGTGACCTCAATGAAGCGGTTCTATGCGAGCTTGTGGGCGTTGGTAGCCGGCGCGACTCTGATGAACTCAGCCACGGCGGCTGAGAAGTACCCCGGCGACCGCGAGAATGTGCCGCCGGAAGGCTTTACGGCCGTCTTCAACGGCAAAGACATCGAAGGCTGGCGCGCTCTGCCGCACTTCGACGTCCGCAAGTTCAAAGAGATGACCCCAGAGCAGCTCGACAGCATGTGGGCCAAGAACTGGGAAGACGCCATCAAACACTGGACCGTGCAGGAAGGCGATCTCGTCAACGACGGGTTTGGGACCTACCTGACGACACCCAAGGACTACGGCAGCTATGAGTTCCTGATCGACTACAAGACGGTCGCCAAGGCCGACAGCGGCATCTACCTGAAGGCGACTCCTCAGGTGCAGATTTGGGACTTCACCGAAGATGGCGGCAAGTGGAACCTCGGTGCCGACAAGGGCTCAGGCGGACTGTGGAACAACAGCGCCGGAGCTAAAGGCAAGGACCCGCTGGTGCTGGCTGACAAACCTTTCGGCGAATGGAACAAGTTCCGCATCAAGCAGATCGGCGCGCGGACCTGGGTGTGGTTGAACGACAAATTGGTGGTTGATGACGCCATCCTCGAGAACTACTTCGACCGCAAGGCTCCGCTGTTCGCGACTGGCCCCATTCAGCTGCAAACTCATGGCGGCGAGATTCGCTGGCGTAACATCTTCATCCGAGAGATCGGAGCTGAAGAGGCCGCAAAGACGCTGGGCGGCAGCGATGAAGGTTTCAAGTCCGTCTTCAACGGCAAGGACCTAGAAGGCTGGGCCGGGCCTGTCGACAGCTATGAAGTGGTCGATGGTGTAATCCGATGCAAGAAGGGCACGGGCGGTACGATCTACGTCAACGAGACACTCAAGGACTTCAAGGTCAAGCTGGAGATCAAGATTCCGAAAGGCGGCAACAACGGTCTGGCAATTCGCTATCCTGGCAAGGGCGATACCGCCTACGTTGGCATGTGCGAACTACAAGTGCTGGATAACGACGCTCCACAGTATGCGAAGCTCGATCAGCGACAGTATCACGGTTCGGCCTATGGCATGGCTGCCTCACATCGCGGGTATCATCGTCCGACCGGCGAATGGAATTATCAGGAAGTGACCGTAAAGGGTTCCACAATCAAGGTGGAACTCAACGGTTCCGTGATCCTTGATACTGACCTCAGCAAGATCACCGAGTACATGGCCAACAGCCCGCATCCTGGCAAGGAAAACGCGGAAGGCTTCTTTGGCTTCGCTGGCCACGGTGACGCTGTTGAATTCCGTAACATTCGCATTCAGAAACTGGAAGAGCAGCTCGAAGCGAAGTAACACTCACCGAGCTGATGCAGTCCACCACAACGGCCCCGAGTATCCCTCGGGGCCGTTTCGTTTCGGCAGGTTGGTTTACCGAGCAGAGCCCGCAGATTCCTTTTCTTGCGAACCAGCGGCGGCAGTATGATCGTTCAACGCGTCCGCTCTGGTTATCTCGTTTCGAGGAGTTTGAAATGCAGAGGACGCCGAGGTCACACAAACGATGATGCCAACATTCAAGCAATCGTTTTGGGCATCAGGATGGCTGCTGGTGGTGTGGCATTGGAGTAGCGCAATTGCGGCAACGGCTTGGGCGCTCGGAGCGATTGGAGCCAGCTGGGACGTGTTGAAGGATCGAGCCATGCTGCCAAGCCTATTACCCATCGCGATCATGTCGTGCTTGCTGGGCCTCCAATGCGCAATGGTTTTAGGGTGGTTCGTGTTTGGTCCCATCCTCTACTCGCAGGGGATATCCAACGGCGGACCGTTTGTTGTCGGAGACCAAGTACAAATCATTGCTGGCAGGTATCGAGGTCGGATCGGTCGCGTCTATTCGACCTGGCAACACGAAACGGTCCGCGTCGAACTCGATGAGCTCGCAAAGAAAATGTACTTGGACATCTTCTCGGCCTATCAACTTTTACGACTGCCGGACGACTCTGAAGACGCTTCCGGGAATCAGCAAACCTCGGTCGCCTAGCTTGCAGCATCGCGAGTCTGCCTTACCGGCCATTCCATTTTGACAGTTCCGACGGTGTGGAGGGTCTGTGGTGTTCACGACGCGGCCAGCATAGAAGGGCCAAGAGTCACGAACTCCTGGCCAGTCCGCAAACACGCTGTTGAAATCTCCAGTCCGTTCAGCACAGACTGAGTTTAGGAAGTAAGTTCATGCTACCTCGGAGGCGCCAGCATGGAGACGACGCGACGACGGGCAACGCCCTACGACGTTCTGGTCCGGTGCGTGGTGGTTTGCGCTGTTGTAGCGTTCTGGGAACTGGTCACCACACCTCCCGATAGTAAAACCGACCCGACACTTGGGCTGTACTTGTCAGCACTGGGACTCGTTGCCGGGGCTTACCGCATCGGTGACCGATTTTCGAAAGGTTCGTCCGCATTCATTTTCGGTTTTGCCAGTGTCCTGCTTTTTGTCCATCGCTTTCATACGGGGTTAAGCGCTGGCCATTGGAGGAATCTGGCACCCTTTGTAACGCTGTTCGTGTTTGTCTTCTCGGGCTTATTTCTGGGCTTTGCCTGCTGGATGGCGTCTGCAATGACATCGGACAATCTGGATCAACCCGATAGTTCACGGGTACCCATCGATCCCATTCCCCATGGGTCCTCAGCTGATCGCACATTGACAGAGAATTCACATGAGTGAAGAACAACCCTTCCGCAGCTTTGCTGACTTCTACCCGTTCTATCTCAACGAGCATTCGAACCGGACGTCTCGGCGGTTGCACTTCCTGGGGACGACACTGGCGCTGATCTCATTCATCACGGCTGGTGTTACGCAACTCTGGTGGCTGATACCGACCGGTATCGTGCAAGGCTACGCTTTTGCGTGGGTAGGCCACTTCTTTTTTGAGCACAACAGACCCGCGACGTTCAAATACCCGCGCTACAGCCTGATGGGCGACTGGCGCCTGTGGTGGGAAATGCTCACAGGTAAGGTGAAGTTCTAAGATCGGGTACGGTGTGAGCCTTCAGAGACCACCACACCGAATTACAACGAAACGAACCCGTCACGACCGTGTCCCGCATACGCGCGGTAGTGCGAAATTATCTTTGCGCCCTTCGCGAGCTTCTGTAAGACACTCGTTGCCTACGCAACTACTCAATGTCCTTTCGCGGAGCGAATGGCGACATCGCACTACTCTGCAGCGGTGCGGCCCAGGAGGTCTGATGAAGCTTCCAGCACCTTTCATGTTCTCGATGTTGGTGTGCATCGCCGCAGGGTGCCCCCAGCAGTCGAAGCCTCAGATCCCCGTCGCTTCTGTAAGTGTTGCGGCAACAAATCAAGAATCCGAACCGGCGCCAGAGCCGTTGGCCAGAAAGGTCATGTCCGAGCCGCCGACGGAATATCTCGACCTTCACGGCAGATTGATCCACCCAGACTGGTCGAAACAGGCTGGGACCGTCAGAGAACTCAAAAAGTCCGGTGACCTGTTCACCATCTACCTGATCGCGCAACTCCAGAAGAAGCCGAGAGTCGCACTCCTCGACCATTTGGATGAGGTTGTCGCCGCCATTCAAAAGTCGCAGGGGAAAAAGCCGTTGGATGGTTCACAGACGTTGTGGCTGCTGGAAGTCTGCGCCTTCGCGGACATTACCTGCCACATCACGGAGGTCGACCTCAAACGTTGGACGATGGCGTATATCAAAGAGTCTATTGATGTCCCTGAGGTTCGTGCCGAGCTCGAGAGCATCGCCAAGTCCTATGAATCAGAACTGAAGGATCCTCACTCAGTCGCGACACACCCAGAACTCGGCCCGACAGAACGCGAACTAGCCATGTTCCTGAAGACTCGCGTTCGCTCCTATGCCAGACATCTGCTCAAGCCCCCGGCTGCAGCGCCTGAGCCTTTGAATCAGGAGTCGCTGAAAGCTGAGCCGCGTTGACGCTCGCTCAATGCGTCGTTTCCGACGAATCAGAGTTCTCTTTCACTCGTCGATAGGCGATCAGTTCTGCAGCCGCTAGTTTAGCTCCGCCGCGTTTGAAGTTCTTGATTCGATTGGAAACCATTCATTGCGGGGCCAACCATGACGCGTTTGATCATCACACTGGCGATTGCGTTCTCATCGTTCACAGGATTCGTCATCGCCGAAGACCTGCCAGCCGACCTGAAGAAGGTAAAATTCACCGCAGTGTTCTCTACCAGCGGTGGTAGGGAGTTTTCCACCGCGCGATCTGTGGGTGATTTTACGATCGTAGGGCCGAATCGAGAGTCACTGAAAGGTTTGCCTGATAGAACCAGTCGAGTGACGTTTGATCCGAAAGACAAACTATACTACTCAATTGGCAGCCACTCTGTTTTCAAGCTTAATTCTGAAGCCAGCAATCCGCAGGAACTGAAGCTGGGGTTCACAGGGGAGCAAGCCCTGAGTTGGCCATGCGGAATTACATTTGATACCAAGCGTAATCGGCTGCTGGTGGTTAGTCTCGGCGGTGTCGGATATTGGTACTCGTATACGCCTGCCGACGGCAAATGGAGCGTTCTGCGAGATGCGAATAACATCGATTTCCTAGGGATTGGCTATTCGTCCGACACAGATGTTGTGCATGGACTTTTTCAGGATTTTGGTGATCGGCAGTCGGCGACACTGTGCCAGATCAATGGTTCTGGAACCATCACTAAAACTTCGATGCTTCGTCATCCGCAACTGACTGCAGCTGTAGATCGAAGTCGTGGCGGCTCCATCGTTCAACTGATTCCATTGCGAGATCATGTCATCGTCATCACGAGCCCTGAACACGCGCGAGATGCGAGTTCGAAGTCGCAGATGTTCGTGGTGAATCTGAAGACCCTGGAGATCTCTGAAACGTGGAGTGAGTAAGTGAGGGAACACCGTTTTCCGAACTCACGTTGCAAGTTGAAGTCAGTGACTGCAGCGTAGGGCTCGGCCGGGTTTAGATTGAGTCGGCTGACCATTCGCGAGCACCACCTGGCCGTTGACGAGGACTTGTTCGATACCTTCGCTGTATTGGAAGGGGTTGTTGTAGGTTGACTTGTCGATCACTTGCTCGGCGTCGAAGACGGTCACGTCGGCGAATGCTCCAACGCGGAGTTGGCCGCGGTCTTTGAGGCCGATGCGGGCGGCGTTGAGCGACGTCATCTTGCGGATAGCGTCTTCCAGCCGCAGCACGTTGCGTTCGCGGACGTAGACGCCAAGCACGCGTGGGAATGTGCCGAAGTTACGCGGGTGCGGGTTGCCTCGACGCAGCGGGCCTTCGATCGCGAAAGCCGAACCGTCAGAGCCGATCGAACACCACGGCTGACGCAGCGCGAGGTTCATGTCCTCTTCGGTATGATGTTCATAGACAGTCGGCACCGAGCCGCCGTGTTCGATCAGAATATCAAACAGTTCATCGAGCGGATCACGATCCTGTCCTTTGATACGCGCGGTCATGACTCGATCCATCGTCAGGCCTTCATACCCACCTTTGCCACTGACCAGCATTCGCGACCAGTCGCCACCCACCGCCGTATAATGATTATACCAGCCGGGAATACCGCTGCGGATTTCCTGCTTCAGACGCGGCCTAAGCGACGCGTCCTTCAGTCGCTCGATGAGTTTTGCGGTGCCGCCTTCGTGAGCCCACGGCGGAATGATACTCGACAGGTTGTTGTTACCGCGTGTGTAGGGGTAGACGTTGGCCTGCACGTTCACGCCGCGACGTCGAGCAGCTTCGATGAGTTCAATCACCTCAGGCATGCGTCCCCAGAATTTTTGATCGGCGATCTTCAGATGGATCACATCAACCGGGATGCCTGCCCGTTCTCCAACGTCGATGGCTTCTTTGATCGCATCAAAGACGCCAGTACCTTCGTTGCGATTGTGCGTTGAAAAGATGCCGCCGTGCTTCGCCACGACGCGGCACAGGTCCACGATGTCATCCGTCGTCGCCAGTGAACCCGGCGGCATGGCCAGTGCGCTCGACAAACCGAACGCACCATCTGCGAGAGCTTCGTCGAGCACTACTTTCATTTGTTCGAACTGCGCAGGCGTCGGACGGTCAAAGGATGATCCCATGGCGCTCTGCCAGACGTTGTCGAGTCCGACATACGAGGCCACGTTGACCGCCACACCTGCGCGATCGACTTCGTCAAAGTAGTCGCGCAGCCGCTTGAAGCGACCATTTTTCGATGGCCCCGCAGAAGAACCTTCACCAAGGACTTCGGTCGTGACGCCCTGCCGGATCTTGCTCGGCGCATTGCCGTCTTCGAGCAGCAGCAGATCCGAGTGCGAGTGCATATCAATGAAGCCGGGTGCAACGATTTTGCCTTTCGCGTCAATCACCGTTTTGGCCGTCGCGTCTGTAAGTTTCCCGATGGCGACGATCCGATCGCCACGAATACCGATATCCGCATTGATCCACGGATTACCTGTGCCGTCAATAACCCGCCCGCCGCGAATCAGGACATCGAACGAGTCGGCAGCAAAGCCTGTTGTTGAGAAGACTGCGGCTAACAGAACTAGAACAATGCGGAGAGTGTTCATGAGTCGCCAATCTTTCGATGAGTCACACAGCCAACTAAGGGCACACATCTGCCACCACTCAGAGAATGGTTTTACTTCGCGCCTTCAACGTCGTGCTTCGCGAACCAGTCGAGGACTCGCTGCAGGACGTCGGCCTGGTGCATGGGTTGTTTGATGGGATGGCCTTCGTCGGGATAGATGACCATCTGAGTTTCCACACCCACGGACTTCAGAGCTCGATAGAACGCTCGGCCCATTGGCAGAGGGCAGCGGCGGTCGTTGGCGGCGTGCAGGATGAGGGTCGGAGTCGTGACCTTCGCCACGTGAGTCAGCGGGCTGTGGTCGCTGATCTTCTGCGGCACTTGCCAAGGCAAGCCACCGAACTCCCATTCGGTCCAGCTTTGAATGTCGGTCAGAGCCCACATCATGTTGAGGTCAGTCACCGCATTCTGCGGGACGGCAGCTCGAAACTGCGGCGTCTGCGTGATCAGTGAGCACGTCGTGTAGCCGCCGTAACTGATGCCGTACACAAACTGCCGCTTGGCATCGACCAGCCCGGCATGCACCAGATGATCGATACCCGTCAGCATGTCGCGCATATCACTGCCACCGAAGTCGTAGCGATCGGCGTCGATAAACCGCTGCCCGTAGCCCGCACTGCCGCGATAGTTCGGTTGGAAGACGGCGTAACCATTCGCGGCCAGTACCTGCACCGTGAAATCGAACCCCAATTGCGAGCGGCTGTGCGGTCCGCCGTGCGGATAGAGCACCATCTTGAACGGTGCCTGCGCGCCGGGCGTCGTCGGTCGCGTAAAGATGCCCTCGATCTCCAGCCCATCGAAACTCTTCCAGTTGATGACTTCGCCCTTCGCGATGATGCGGTCTTTCAAGAATGCATCAGCGGGTGGAGTGAGCTTGCTGCGCGCGGCGGCCAGCTTTGACTGTTCAATGTTTTGAGGTCCCGCCTTCGCATCAGCCAACGCGGCCGGTCCTTCGCTGAGATCCACCACCTGCGTTTTCATGCCCGTGCGATAGGGTGCATGGAACGAGATCCGGTCTTCAGCGATCCAGCAGTCGCGAGGTAACGGGAAGGCCGGCGGCAAGTGCGGCGGTCGATCGGGTTGCTCACCATGATGATTGAAGACGACGCGGCGACTGCGGAGCGGTGAGCTCAAATCCAGCACCATCAGATTAAAGACATCAGCGTGCGACCCCTTGCGCGGGATACTTAGATACGCCAGCCGCTTGCCGTCCGGTGAAATACGCGGTGAGACATCCGGCCCGACATCGTTGGTCAACTGGCTGCGAGTAACCATCCCGGAACTACTCACATCCAGCCGCCATAGGTCATAATTCTTATTAATACTGTAGCGCACGGATTCGCGGTCGTTGCTTAAGTTCGCGTGTACGATCAGCGACTTGCCATCCGGCAGCCACTGCGGATCACCAAACCAGGCGTCGTCTTCCTGAGTGACTCGGAACACGCGGGCCGCGGCGACGTCGGTCGGATTATCAGCCAGCTCGGCAATCCACACTTGAGCCGGTTGATAACCCTCATAGCCTTCGCCCTGATCGTCACGCACGATCTGCACATTGTTCGAGCGTTCTTCCGGAGTGCGCGGGTCTGCACCATCGTCCGCCACGAAGACCAGTCGCTTGCCATCCGCTGAGAAGCTGATGTTGCCGTAGAACGGGTCGCTGAAGACTCGGCCATACGGTTTGTTCTTGCCAGCGAGAGGAATCGCTTTGCCACCTTTGGCCGGTATCAACCAGATGTCAGTCGCGGTATCAGAGTAGAGAGGCACTGGCTCAACTGCGGGTTGTCCGGGTGCAAAAGATCGCGTCGACAGAAACACGATCCATTTGCCATCGGGTGAGAACAGCGGCTGACGCGCATCAAGTTCGCCGTCTTCCAGAGCGCGACGTTTCGAGGCGTCGCCATCGACTCGCCACAACGAGAATCGCACCGCTCGCGACGAGCGTTCGTTCCAACGCCGCGCATAGACGGCACTTTGGCCATCTGGAGCAACCATCAGTCCGGTCGGCGCATCAAAGCGATAGAGATCATCAATCGAGATGAGCGACGGCTCGGCTGCGTGACTCGAATCACTGCGGCTCAGTAGAGCCAAGGCCATCAGCAGCACCAGCAGAGATCTGCCGATTCGATCGCTACAACGACAACGCACGTGCGGAATCACCTGGTTTATGCAACATCCTCAGCTGAATGTGCTCAGCGCGAAGCTGTGAGTCGTTTTAGAGAGGCCATCACGGTGCGTCGAGTTCTCGACACTGTGCGAGCCAGTATCAACGGGCCGCTGCCGGCAAGTGCAACTGAACATTGTCGTGCATCGTATAGAGCCGATAGCCGCGTCCCTCCGGCACAAAGATGCCGCTCGACTTGTTGGTTTCGATGGGGAACAGCGGGTTGCGGTCGTACTTGGTCCAGTGAATCAGGTCGTCCGAGACGGCGATGTTCGTACCCCACAGGCGGCTGTCTTGCTTTGAACCGTGATAGAGAGCGTAGTACTTGCCGCCGTGCTTGATGATCTGATTCATGGCGATCAGGTTGAGTTCATGCTCAGCCGGACCGGGCACCAGCACGGGCGCGTCCTGCACGTTGCGCCACACCTTGCGGTCTTTGGACGTTGCCAGCCAGACGCCCGCATCACGACGCTCATAGAACAGGTACCACGTGCCGTCTTCGAACCAGATCGCCGGAGTGCCGTAAGGGCCGGGCTCGATGGGCTTGTCGTTCTTCAGACGCACATCCAGTTGGCCGATGCGTTTCCAGGTAATGCCATCGCGGGACTCCAGTTGCTGAGCCTGATCGTCACGACCCTCGGCGAACATCACGAACAAGTCACCGTGCTTGATGACGGTCATGTCCTCAATCCAGTGCTCCTTGTAGATCGGATTGCCGGGATGACGCTGCCAGTGAATGCCATCTGTGGAAGTCGCGTAACCAAGCGACTTCACTCCTTCACGAGTTCCGTCGTAGCCCGTGTACCACAAGCGATACAGAGGTTGTTGATCCGGCTTGGTGGCAGGCTCGTAGAGGATCCAGCCACGCTCGCGGATCTTGACATCCCAATGGCCCGGACCGGCGGCGGCGAAGACCGGATTCTCGGCATACGGCTTGAACTCGACGAGTTCGCGCGGAAATTCGGCAGCCTGCAAGCCACAGGCAACGCTGATCGACCACAGAGCAGCGACTAGTATGCTCAAGCAACGAAACTGCATAGTAGGTTTCCTCGACAGACGGCGTGGTGCCCCGACGGCGATTTTTCGATTGGCGAAGCGAAGTCGTGCGTCGCCCAGCCGGATTGTTACAGACAGACTATCGCACTCGGGCTGCATCAACACTCGTCATCGCTGACGACTGGAGTATTCGACAATGACCTCTCACGTTCACATCACGGCGGCGGAACTTGCCAACTTCGCGACGGCCCTGTTTGCAGCGGCTGGAGTTTCTCGCAGTGAGGCCGAACTGGTCTCCGCGAGTCTGGTGGATTCCAACCTGTGCGGGCACGAGTCACACGGTATCATGCGCGTCATTGAGTACCTCGCATCGCTGAAACGCGGCGAGTTGATCGCGGACGCTCCGCTGGAAGTGCTGAGCAAGACGGGTTCGGTGCTGGTCTGCGACGGCCACTTCGGCTTTGGTCAGATTCAGATGCGACGGTTGATTGAGCGACTGGTTCCCATGGCGCGCGAGCAGGGTCTGGCCTGCGGCACGCTCAAGCGCTGTGGTCACGTCGGTCGGCTGGGTGAGTGGGTGGAACGGCTGGCCGAGCAACAGCTCGCAGGCTTGATGTCGGTTAACGACAACGGCGTGTTGATGTGTGTGGCCCCGCCTGGAGGCAAGCAGGCGCGACTCAGCACCAATCCAGTCGCGCTCGGAGTGCCCACTGCGAACGAACCGCTCGTGCTGGACGTCTCGACCAGTATGGTGGCGAATGGCAAAGTGCGGGTGGCTCAGGTGGCCGGGCGGACGTGCCCGGAAGGCTGGTTGCTGGATGCGGAAGGCCAACCAACTACGGACCCCAACACGCGCTTCGCCGATCCGCCCGGCACCATTCTGCCGATGGGCGGCTACAAGGGATTTGGACTCGGCATGCTGTTTGATGTACTGGTCGGCGGCTTGAGCGGCGGGTTCAGTCCTCCGGCTCCACAGGGTGAGGTGGAGTGCAACAACGTACTGCTGGTCGTGTTCGATCCGCGCCGCTTTCAAGGCCTCGAACACTTCGTCACCCAGTCACAGGAGCTGTGCGACTTTGTGCGTGAGACGCCGCCGCGTGATCCAGAGACTCCAATTCGGCTGCCGAATGACCGCTCAAGAACGCTACGAGCCGAACGGCTGGCTCAGGGCATCCCTTTGGATGCGGGCACCTGGTCAGCGCTCTGCAAACGGGCGGAGCGGTTGTCTGTTGCGGTGCCGAACGTCATTCACGCGTCCAATGCACGCAACATGGCGTCGGAATGAACGCTCCGCAGGTCTGCGCGACAATCTCCACTCGCCCCGGTAACGGGGAGAGGGGTCGGGGGTGAGGGGCTATGTCGGACGTCGT
>CAYLTY010000177.1:0-17812 GCA_964386705.1 uncultured Planctomycetaceae bacterium | reverse complement strand
TATGGGAGACGCCTTCTCTCGCAAAAAGGACTTTGGATTCCTCAGGACTGAGATGGCTGCCTTTCAAACTCCAGAAGGTCAACAGCATCTCTGGCTGTGGTTGACGAAGCGACCCAAGATCATGCGGGAGTTTGCAGACAGCATCGGAGGCTTTCCGGCGAACGTCTGTGCCATGACCACGGTTACATCGCCAAAGACGCTCAAGCGTGTTGATGCCCTGCGGGAGGTTAATGCGTCGGTGCGCGGTCTGTCGCTGGAACCGCTGTGGGGCTCCCTCGCTGACGAGATCGACCTGACGGGTATCGACTGGGTCATTGTGGGCGGTGAAAGCGGGGCCAAGGCCAACGTGGAGCTCTTCCCAATCGAGTGGGCTATGAAACTACGGAATCGTTGTCGCGAGGAGGGTGTAGCCTTCTTCCTCAAGCAACTCGGCCGCCGACCAACCTGCCAAGGGAAAGAGCTAAAGCTACGTCAGTTGCATGGAGGAGACTGGGCGGAGTGGCCCGCTGACATTCGAGTCCGCGAGATGCCTCAATACTTCTACAACTACGCGGCAGCAGGTGCGTCGGTGTAGGTCGTTGGTGAAACTGCTTCAGGGGCGGGCGTCATTCGATGCCCGCCCTTTGAAGCCTGCATCAACAACTTAGCTCCCGCATGGGCGCGGCGTCAGTCCTCTCGCTGTCATTTCACTAATTCAGTGAGCGCCTTATAGGCTTCAGCCGTTTCCCCGGTGTGCCGCAACTTGGCACGAAGCGCGTCGTGGAGCGTCCAGTGCTGCTCCAGGATCAACATCAAGTCTTGACCGCTCATAGCTATCAGATTGGCCTTGCGTCCAATCTGGAGCGTTGGCGAGGCCAGTTCGCTGAAGCCATAGATCGATATAAACAGCCCTCTCGTCCAATCACTTTTTTCCGCTTTGCCTCGAAGAACCAAGAGGTCGGCTGCGTTAGCCGGCTTAGCTCTCCAACGTGCCTCAACTAGGAATGTATTACCTTGCCACTCGAAGGACCCATCTATCTGCTCACCATCGATGCGGAACGACCCTTTGGGATCGAGGCCGTGCAGTGAGAAGAAATCAGTCAAAAACGGTTCGAAGGCGAATCCACGTTTCTGCGTGTCTTTTTCGGCAAATAGTGTCAGAAAGCTACGTCGCAGGTTATCGATGCTATTGGCTGATGGCTGCTTGATGGACGAACTCGTGGAGGCCGCTGGTTGCTCGTTGGAGGACGGGAGACCGCTCAGAAATGCTCGATCGTGAAGCTGCGGGATCTTAAACTCAACTTTGAGGATAAGGGCGTTTATCTTCTCGATTTCCTCCCTGGTGACGGGATTATCCTTTCGCAGCCTGTAGGTGATTCCCTCTTGAATGACTTTCACGATCAGATCGCAGAAGACGCCACGTCGATGCTCAAGCACGTTGCGCAAGAAGATGGGGATGGCTTGGCGCTTGCTGGTGCCGTCTGGCCAACAGTCTTTGACTCCCGTCCACTCCGCGACGAGCGGCCAAGTAACAGCCGAAAAACTAGCAGGCAAGAAGTCATACAGCTGATCAGCGAGTCCTGCCACAGCCTGTGATTCAATCATCGTCAACATTGCCATGACTCAGACTTCACCCTTCATGAATTGACCTGCTATTCCGTTCGACTACTACCACTGAAATCTGGTGAACATTGATAGAGATGCTTGGTCGAGCCAAGTCCCGCCGAACGAAGTCAACCCTGGCGTTGCAAAGCCGTGTATTCGCTCATCGGTCCAGTTTTCCGAGCTCTTCAGCGATGCCGTAGTAGCCCATCTGCTCCATGCGGTCGATCAAATCCAGACAGCGCGTCTTGATGACTTCGTCTTTGGTTTGTTCGTACTGCCGAACTACCAACGTCGAAATCTCATGTGCAGCCATGGCGCCGCGGTGTGCGATGCTGGCTCCGTCTTCCCCAACAAACTCAAGAAGCCTCTCGGCGGCGCGGCAGATGACGTGCGGCAGTTCAACATCCGATTCATTGAGAGCGTGGAGCAGCAAATCCGTTTCACTCTCGAAAGACCGACTTTCGATGTAGTCGGCGATTAGATCCTTGAAGTACAGCAGCTTTGCTCCAGAAAGCTGGAAGAATGCGCGCGATACCTCTTGGCGTACGGCTTCCGATTCATCGTTAAAGAACACTTGTAGGTTAGCAGCGCACCGATCACCGACTTCGTCGTGTGAGATATTGGTCGTGTAGACGTCGGCAGCCGTCTTGCGCATAGTTTCGTTCCCGGCGCGAATCGCCTCCGCATCCGAGCCAACGTCAACATCTGACAGTTCTGCCAACGTGATTTGACGCGCAGCGTTTTCGGCTGCCTCTGGCTGGTCTGAAGTCAACGCAAACTGCAATAGTTCACGAATCGCGGGGTAATGGGTGTGGATGGCGAAATGCACGAAGCGATCAAATGGATGAGTTGCGCATATGGCATCGCATCGACTACAGGCATGGAGAAACAATTCCACGGCGAACTCTCGCTCGAAGTTGAGCAATGGTACGAGGGCGTCGATCGCGCACGTCCGAACTGAAACGACCGGGTCCTCTGCTGTTGCCATCAAAGCCGAGCGGAGTGATTCGAAACGGGCCTCATCCGCAAACAGAAGCGTCTCCATACACTGAGCAGCCTGCCCACGAACGCAGTTGATTCCATGTAAATACGGGTCGCCGCCATAATATTCCACTCGATTGTCCGTCCCCTTCCAGATGTCGTCTTCAGGGTCGGGATCATTCATCGCATAGAACGAGACAATTTCAAGGAGCCAAGCGGGAAGAGCTCTGTCCGCCAGCATTTGGACGCACTCGACGACTGACGAACCGCAAGGCCGATTTGGCAAAGAATGAAGTCGCTCAATCACTCCAAAGAGCAGTTCTGTTGGTAATGAAGCCACCTCGTTGGCGTCAGCCTCTTTTTCTTCTTCACTTAGATTCGTGTAACGACTGCATATGCCATCCAAGATTGCTGAAAAATATGCGGGATCGACATCGTCAGGAATTCTTTGGACAAGAGCGGCGAATCGCTCTCGGTCTGTTCGTACAAAATCGCGAAGCATCCGTGATAACTCAACAGGCCCGCCTCGAAAGCGATCTGTTGTGCCGTCGTACTTCCGCATGGCCGAAATCCACTGCTCGTCGTTCATCTTCTCCGCAATCGACGAAGAGAGCGGAGAACGAACAAACATCCCGCGTCCGTTGTCATCTTCTGGGACAATCGCGTCTGATAATTGGGGAAACTTGCGTTCGAGTTCTTCGATCCGTAGCTTCGTCGTTCGTGAGATCCGGGTTGCATCCAACGAACGCAACCGCAGCAACTCCGAAGAGCCTCTCCATCGTGGTGTCGTTTTTTCATACTCGTCGTAGTAACCAATGATTTCGCTCTCAAGCGCAGCCATCAGTTCAGGCGCACAGTACTGCGAAATTGCTTCTAGTGCTCTTCGACTGATTGCGCTCTCGCCACTTCCTTCGCTAGAGCCGGAGTACATCGAATATCCGATATTGAGTCGCCGCCTGTCGGCAATCACATAAGAGGCACATTCATCCGCGAACTCTTGCGGGTTCTTCGCCCAAGCTCGCAGCAACAAATATGCAAGCGTCCGGTGCGGCTCCCCGGAGATTGTTGCAGCGTGACGTCGCATTGCTGCTGGATCGTGCGCGGCCAAATGTTGTAGAGCCTTTCGAAGCGAGAGCAGAACGGCGTCATTGATGTCGAACGGCTCGCCGTGATTTGTCAACAACGGCCACGCGCGGTCATACACTTCGCCTGACTTCACCTCAGCAGTCTTCAATACAACCGACCTGACCCGAGGCAACATTTGCTCGACGAAGTATTGAGGCGCATCCGCGGCGGCCTTACAGACCATTAAGGAGCCCGTGTGTGACTTATTGAACGAGCACTTGTCGAAGAAGTTCCATGACCCATCGTCAAAAAGACTGACAGTTCGATCGAACCATGTTGCGAGTATGTCGATTAAGAACTGAGGAGATTCTCGTCCGGCGTTGAAATAGTGCCTCCAGAAGTCGCCGCCAACGCCTGGGCTCTCATAGTTGTCGTAGGCTCCTCGCTCTATCAGCCTAAGGCAGATGGTTGTCATCTCTGGGCTTTTGTGAGCTTTTCCCCAGGACATAACACGCATCACACGGGCTTGCCATTCACCATCGCGTTCTGCATACGCTGCAATCAAGCTGGCAATTTGGGCCGAGCGTGTGTTGTGAAGTTCTGGTGCTTCAAGATACCAGATCGCCGCATTGGCCAAACGACTGTCATTGGAAGCAAGCCACCCATTAAATATGCCCGAGGACGCTAGCAGATCATACCAGCCAACATGGTCTCGCAGTGCGGTTGAGACGTACCGTGACAAGTCTCCGTCCAGAACATGGGGCTCAAGGATCTCCCATTCTTCGGGAGTCGGCTTTTCGATCCGGCGAAATCCAGATGCCACCATTCGCTTGATGTGAAATCGAACCTTTGAGGAGCTCAAAATCGCCACAACATCGTCAAGATACTGCGAAAAATCGTTCTCTCGGCGATAGGCAAGGATCTGTCGAACCTGGGCTCGACGAAACAGATGCTGCTCCGAGGACTCAAGCAACTTGATGACGTCACCGCCAGTCTCACAGAAGCGGCGAGCATACGCATAGTCGAAGAACGACTCGTGAAAGAACCGATACTGCGGCTGTCCCGTCACCTCGATCAGTACATGCTCGGATGCCATTGCTTGGGCATCAGCAGACCAAGATCCAACAGACGCTATCGGGGCGAAGAGCAACTGCCGTTGGCTCATTCGCTCGGTGAGCGCATCAAGGACTTCGTTCCAGCGGGGCTCTCGTCCAAGGAAATCTCGCAGCTTCTGTTTCTTCCGCTCCCAGTATCGGTCGTACAACTGGCCAGCGTTGGTGAAGGCACGCGATGGGTCGCCCTGCAAGAACAGCAAGAGATGAAATGGAACTTGGAGAATCTCGACCGATGGTTTCGGTAGAGCGACATGCTCCAATTGTGCTTTCACCAGAGACGCCTTTACCTCCTCTAGCGAAAGCGTTGACAGCGCATGTTTAGCTAAGCCTGATTTCTCGTTGCCGAGGCTCCGCAACCGATGGTCATGGTTCAGATCGAAGTCGCGGCAGGCCAACAGCACCTTCATGTGCGGATAGGATTGTGCCTCGCGGACTACTTGCTCAAAGACATTCCACATCTGAGGATTGCGGCCAGAGACGAGGCTCATTGCATCAAGTTGGTCAATCACCAACACGCACAGCATCTTATCAGCGACCGCTGCCAGCACCTTGGCTGGCGATTCGGGAAGGTCCATCTGATCGCCGAGCTGTTTGGCGGTGCGGCACGGATCGAACGAGTCCATTCTCAAGCAGAGATAAGGCGTCTCCCGTTGTGACAGTTGCTCAAGACATTGAGCGAGAATGCAGCTCTTTCCGAAGCCTCCCGGCGCGACCACCAACGCACCGCGCGAATTGTCTTGCGCGAGTGAGGTGACAATACCCTGAACTGCGTCGCGAGGGATGTGGGCGTCATTGATGAGTTCTGCTTCCGTCGTATCCCGGTATCGCTCGTTCGCTTTTTCAACCGATTCCCGCACGGTTGCGTCCACCTTCCAATCACGAAGACCAAGGTCCTGATCTTGAATGAACTGTCGAAGTTGCGCGGTAGTAATGGTCTGGCCGAGGTTCTCAACAATGTGCTCGGCAATCAGCCTCCGCACATCACCAGCGCGAAGCTCTGAACCATCGAGACGATACAGAAGCGAATCGAGGCGGCGCTCGATGGTGTCCACCAAGCCGGAATGATCGCGGAGTCGGACTTGAAGAGTTTTTAGAGCCGCTAGCGCTGCTTCTGCATCTCCGCGACATAAAGGCACGACGTACTTATCGAACTTTTGGCCGAGCTGTTTGGAAAGTTGCTCACGGAAATCGGAACTAGTGGTGGGTGTCTTCGCTTGTTCCGTCAATTCACGCAGCTCGTTGGCGCCGGTAGCAGATACAAAGCACGTTTCGCTACCCGGCCACTGTGATTGCTTCGCGAGAAGGTCACCGAGGATGCTCCGCCCAGTTTTCTTATTCTTCACATAGCAAAGGTCCGCGATTGACCAATCGCCTCCCACTTTTTGTCGTTTCGCCGAATGAAATTGTGACGTTCCCGAGTCCGTAACCACTCGAAACTCGACCCCTTGGGATTCTTCGCCTAATGCTTCAGCAGTGATTGACCGCAGACGTCCTTCAAAGACGTCCAAGGCGGTCTCGACGGTCCAAAGGCCCTCGTAAAGGTCCCCAAGTTTTCCAGAAGTTCCACCTGGCTTTGGCATGTGAAGGTCGAGTCCAAACTGAGCCACAGGACTTTTGCCGCCAAACCGAGTGAGAAACTCCCAACGGAGTTTCTGGCGGGTTCAATTCACATCCTCTCATCGTCGCGCAGCGATGCAAGGCTGTCGCAGTGTGAATGCCTGAGCAGTTTGCTGACGTGTAGCTCGCTCTCTCTTCTCAACTTGATTGCCTTGAACGCAGTAACCGCAGCGCGTTGAAGACGACCGCGAGTGAGACGCCCGTGTCAGCAGCGATGGCGCTCCAGAGGCTTGCGTGATCCAGAACTGTGAGCAACACAAATACCGCTTTTACTCCGAGCGAGGCTGTAATGTTTTGGCGGATGATTCGTTGCGTGCGGTGAGAATGTTCGATCAGCCAGGCAACACGTGAGAGATCGTCACTCATTAGGGCGATATCTGCGGTTTCCAGCGCGGCATCGGTGCCCACGGCTCCCATTGCGATGCCGAGACTGGCACGAGCCATTGCGGGAGCGTCGTTCACTCCATCGCCGATCATGGCGACTGTTCCGTGACGCGCGACAAGTTCCTCGACTGCGGTAACTTTGTCTTCGGGAAGTAACTCGGCGCGAACATCGTCAATGCCTACCGCTGAGGCGACGCATGCGGCAGCTTGGGCGTTGTCACCGCTCAGCATGACAAGCCGCTCAACGCCAGCTCGGTGCATCGCTGCGAGAGCGTCCGTCGCATTGGGTCGAATGGCATCGCCCAGTCCGATCAGGCCGCAAACGTGCTCATGAGCGGCAATCACTACGACACTGAGACCGCGTGCAGCCAGTTGTTCCATGCGATCGTGAAGTTCGGGAGTTTCCTCGCCGCGTTGCTCGAAGGCACGATGCGAGCCAATCCAGACAGGTTGACCATCCAACCTGGCAGTCGCTCCTTTGCCGGAGATCGCTTGAAAGTTTTCCGCTGATGGCGGATTGAGACCGAGCGAATTGGCATGGCGAACGATGGCTTGCGCCAGTGGATGTTGTGAGCGAGCTTCGATGGCTGCGGCGATGTCGAGGACTTCGTGTTCGGTGTGGCCGCTCAGCGCAATCACCTCTTTGACTTCGGGGCGACCGGCTGTGAGGGTGCCCGTCTTGTCGAGTGCAATGGCTTTGAGCCTCGAGGCCAGTTCCAGGTAGCTAGCTCCTTTGACGAGTACGCCTTGATTGGCGGCACTGGCTAATGCGGCGACAAAACTGATCGGCGTCGAAATCACCAATGCACAAGGGCACGCAATCACCAACAACACCAGCCCTTGGTAGAACCAATGCGACCAATCCGCACCCATGAGCAAGGGCGGCACAAACATGACGCCGAGGGCCAAAGCCATCACGGTCGGCGTGTAGCGGCGAGCGAAAACTTCCACCCATTGTTCGGTCGGTGATCGTTTGCGTTGAGCATCAGTAACCATGCGAACGATGCGTGCCAGCGTTGAGTCATTAGCGGGCTTCGTTGTTTCGACTTCAACAGCACCGTCTTGATTGATCGTCCCCGCAAAAACCTCATCGCCAACCCTCTTCGCCACCGGCACAGATTCACCAGTGATAGGGGCTTGGTTGACTGACGTTTCGCCTTTGACCAGTCGCCCGTCTAAGGGAAACATTTCGCCCGGTCGAACGATCAGCGTGTCTCCAACATTGATTTGCTTCGCTGACAGCGTGGCTTCGGTGCCGTCAGGTTGCAGCACGTGAGCGGTGTCAGGCGCGAGCTTCATCAATGCTTCGACAGCTCGCCGAGCACGTCCGACACTCCAGGCTTCCAACGCAAGCGACACCGCGAAGAGGAATGCCACCGTCGCCGCTTCTGAATACTCGCCGATGCCAATGGCTCCCGCGACGGCGACGGTCATCAAGACATTCATATCGAGCCGCCACCGCAACAGGCTCAGCCATGCCTTCGGCAGCACAAGTGTCATGCCTGCAAGTGCCGAGATGACAAAGAGCAAACGCACGACGAGCGAAGGTGGTGCTTCAGAGTCGCCGAGTAATGTGCCCCAGCCTTCAGTTGCGATCTGAGTCAGCCATCCTGCCGCCAGCAGCGCACCGCTGGTCACCGTGAGCGCCGAACGCCACCACCGATCGGGTTCAACGGCGGTTGAAGCGTTGCCCGTTTCTTCGTCCCAAACCTCAGCTCCCATCCCAGTGCGAACTACTGCGTCGATGACATTCTTAGCAGGGATCGGCTTCTCCGGTGTGACGATCATTAGGCCGCGCAATACGTCGAACTCAAGCCGCTCCGCACCGCCCACTACTGGACCAACCTCGCGTTTCAGAACCACCACTTCTTCAGCGCAGTCCATGCCAGCGATTTTGAAACTCAACTTGGTGGGTTTGTCGGACATCATCTTCCAATTTGGAGACTTACGGCGGCACTCGATCCCTCAGAGAGGGTTCTACGCTCGCATTGATGATGCCAATTGGCCTCAATCTGAGCACTGCGGTCACCAATGATGGTTTTGGGATGGCCTCGACACCCTCCAATGCTCACGCTGCGACTTGGCCTGAAGCAGTCGGTGCGGTAAGTCTTATTTGAACCTGGGTTAAAGTTAGCAAGTGGTCGACATGCGCCTTCGGCAGGCTCGCAGTGTTCGCACATTGCCAACATTCGCCGGATGCGAACATGCAATGAGGGCGAGGTCTGGAAGTTTTGCGAGCTGGCCTTCAATCAAATCAGAGCGGGTAGTAAGCTGGACCCAGCCCAAGTTCGGACCGCTGAATAGAGGACAGGAAAGGTCTTTCAGAAATCATGGCTCGTTGGCTCACCGTTCTAATCGCGCTCGTGGCTCAAGGCATGGCCTTGATGGCTCCGGTGTGCATGGTACGGTGCGTTTCGCCAACCGGGTATGAGTGCATGGAGTTGATCGGGCAAGATTGCCGTTGCTTCGGGTGCCCGTCAGATGAGATACCGGCGCAAGAGTATGCCGTGGTGAAGGGGTGCGATTGCAGCCACCATGAGGGGGGAGAGCAGGAAGGTCTGACCGACGAGCAAGTCGTCAGCCAGGATTGCCGATGCCTCCGCACGCCGATTGAGTTGATTCCGCAGGCACAGCCGAAGGTGTTTAGTTCGTTCGGATTGCCGGAATTATTGGCGTTTGTTCCGACGTTGAATTTCGCCACGACAATCCACGCTTCGGATGTCGTCTGTCAGCGATCGACGTTGATTAGGCCGCATGAATCGCCGCAATTGGCAGTGCTGGCGACAGTTGTACTGCGCGTGTAACCGCTGTTCTGCATGACGCTGGTCGCGGAGTTTGAAAATCCGCGAAGTTCTTTTTCCGCGTCTGCGCGTGCTTAGAGCTCGGAGTGATCAACGGGACGTTGTTCGCTCTCGGTGGACCTTGGCGTCCGCCCATAGGGATCAGCCGCGCGTGCTCCAAGGCAAGATCATGTCAGACAAACACTCAAAGCTAGCTTCGTCAATTTTGGATGCGACTCCCAATCAACACACGCCACCGGCACGGCGCAGCTGGGTTGGGAAACTCATGAATTCCATTCCGACGCTGATGACGTTTGGGCTCCTCGCAACGGTTGGATTCTTCGGCCACCAGTTCGGCTGGAAGATGCCGATGGCGTCCGAACTACGTGGAGCTATGGTCGGTGAGAAAAAGGTCAATTGGTGCAGCGAGCACAGCGTCTCCGAAGATCAGTGCGTCGAGTGTAACCTCACTCTGATGCCTAAGCCGGAAAAGCCGCGTTGGTGCAAAGAGCACGGAGTTTTGGAGTGCCCGACGCATCATCCCGAGTTGGCTCAAATCAAGGGCGAGCCGAAGCTGCCGCAGTACGACACGGTGGCAGCCATCAATCTGTTCGAGCGGCCTGAGAACAACAGTCGTTGCAAGAAGTCGCTTAGCCGCATTCAGTATGAGTCGGTTGAGGCGTTTGCGAAACAGAACATTGATGTGGATGTAGTCACCGAGCGGCCGATGGTCGAAGCCCTACGGATCAATGGAGAACTCGGCTATGACCAGACGCAACTCGCGCACATGTCCACTCGATCGGGCGGGTCCGTTTTTCAAGTCCTCAAGAAATTGGGTGACGAAGTCAAGAAAGGGGACGTGTTAGCGCTGGTCGATTCCGCAGAGGTCGGCAAAGTGAAGTCGGAACTCAGCCGGGCCGTTGTGCAGCTCCAACTCAAGAAACGGACTATCGACAGCGTCAAAGGCGCAGTCGGGGTGTTGCCGGAGCGAACCGTGCGTGAGGCCGAGGCCGCCTACGAGGAAGCTCAGATCGGCGTGACGATGGCCGCGCAGGCGCTGGTCAATCTTGGTTTCCGGTTGCCCAAAGGACTCACGAAACAAGACGCCGAACAAATGACGCGCACGCTGCAATGTCTCGGTCTGCCCAGTGAGCTTTGCGAGGCTCTGTCGGACAGTGGGTCGATGACGATGAACCTCATTCCGATCGTCGCTCCACAGGACGGCATGATTGTCGAGATGGATGTGGTCGCGGGCGAAGTCGTTCAACCAGAAAAGACGTTGCTCACGCTAACCAACCTGAATCGCCTGTGGCTGACCTTGCACGTGAAACAAGAGGATGCCGACCGGTTGTTGCTGGGTCAGAAGGTGAAATTTCAGCCGGACGGGGCGAAACGCGACATCGAGGGCGAACTCGCTTTCATCAGCCCAGCAGTCGATGAGCAAACTCGCACGGTCAAGGTCAGAGTGGTGCTTGGCAACCAAAATCGAGCACTCAAAGCCAACAGTTTCGGAACCGGTTGGGTTGTCCTTCGCGCAGAACCCAAGGCGATCACGCTACCGGCTGATGCGTTGCAATGGGAGGGGGACTGCCATGTCGTCTTTGTGCGCGACAAGAACTTTTTGCAGGAGGGCTCGCCTAAGGTCTTCCACATTCGGCAAGTACGTGTGGGTGCGAAAAGCGACCAACACGTTGAACTGCTGGCTGGTGTCCTGCCGGGCGAGGTCGTAGCAACGCATGGAAGCGCGGCGATGAAGGCTCAGTTGTTGAAGTCGAGTCTTGGGGCAGGTTGCGGGTGTGAGCATTAGCGATTCGGACGGCGAGACATCTTCTTCGCGTTCTTCGGACAGCAATAACCGGACTCACTTCACAAATCATGCTGAACTTCATCATCGACTTTTCGCTGCGATACCGCGTGATTGTGCTGATCGCGACTGTGGCCATTATGGTGGCGGGCGGCATCGCAGTGACTCATATGGACATCGACGCCTTCCCGGACACCACGCCGGTGCAAGTGCAGATCAATACGGTCGTCCCGTCGCTGGGTCCGGAAGATATCGAGACACAGGTCACGTTCCCCATTGAGCAAGTGCTCGGCGGATTGCCGAAGTTGGAGCTGATGCGCTCGGTGTCAAAGTTTGGGCTGTCACAGGTCGTCGTGACATTTGAGGACGGCGTTGACATCTACTTCGCGCGGCAAGTCGTCAACGAGCGGTTGGGGCGTGTCAATCTACCGACTGGCATCAAACGTCCCGAAATGGGACCGGTCGCGACCGGGCTGGGCGAAGTTCTGCACTACGTTGTCACGGGAAAAGGTGACGACATCACCGAACTGCGCACGATTCACGATTGGGTCATCAAACCCGCGATGCGCACCGTGCCGGGCGTGGCGGAAATCAACAGTTGGGGAGGCTTCGAGAAGCAGTATCAGATTCGGATCGACCCCGAACGGCTGATCAAGCATAGCCTGACATTTGACGAAGTCGTCGAAGCTGCGCGGAACAACAATCAGAACGTCGGCGGCGGCAGCATTTCCGAATCGAGCGGCATGTTGTTGGTCCAGGGCCGCAGTCGGACGGTTACGGTCGAGCAAATCGAGAGCATGGTCATCAAGGCGATTGATGGCGTGCCGCTGCGAGTCGGCGACGTGGCCGACGTGATCGTCGGGCATGAGATTCGACGGGGGGCGGTCACAGCGGATGGGCAGGGCGAAGTCGTGCTCGGTTTGTGCTTCATGCTGATGGGTGAGAACAGCAACGAAGTCACTTGGGCAATGAAGCACAAGCTAGACGAGATCAAGAAGACGCTGCCCGCGAATGTGGCCGTCAACACCGTTTACGACCGCACTGAGCTGGTTGATTTCGTGATCGACACCGTGCGCAAGAATTTGTTTGAAGGGGGGCTATTCGTCATCGCAGTCTTGTTCGCTTTCTTGGGCAACCTGCGAGCTGCCGCGATCGTCGCGATGGCGATTCCGTTGTCGATGTTGTTCGCGTTCTGCGGAATGCTCCACTACGGCATCGCGGCCAGCTTGCTCAGTCTCGGAGCTATCGACTTCGGCATGGTCGTCGATAGCTCGGTCGTAATGGTCGAGAACTGCATTCGGCACATCGCTCACGGTGACAACAAACGCCGACCGCTGATCGACGTGATTCGCGACGCGGCGGTCGAAGTCCGCAAGCCGACCATGTTCGGCGAACTCATCATCATGATCGTCTATACGCCGATCCTGACGCTGGAAGGGATCGAAGGCAAACTCTTCCGACCGATGGCCATGACGGTCATCTTCGCCTTAATGGGTTCGATGATTCTGTCACTGACATTGATGCCGGTGCTTGCCAGTTTGCTCTTACCTAAGCACATCGAAGAGCGCGAACCACTGCTGATGCGGATCGCTCACAAGATTCACTACCCGGTCCTGCAATTCTCGATGCACCACAAGACTGCGGTGATCGCGTTCGCCATCGCGGTGCTGACGGTGACTTACGGCATGATTGCCCCGAATCTCGGGAGCGAATTTGTGCCGCGTCTCTCCGAGGGAGGCATCGTCGTCGGCGTCGTGCGTCTGGCCGGCACCGATCTGGAAGAAAGCGTGCGTGGTAACACCGCGATGGAACAAATCGTTCTTAAAAACTTTCCGGATGAAGTGCGGCATGTTTTCAGCCGCATCGGCACCGCCGAAATCGCCACGGACCCGATGGGAGTCGAACTCACAGACATGTTCATCACGCTCAAGCCACGTGCGCAGTGGACGAAAGCCACGACGCAGGCCGAACTCACTGAGTTGCTGGAAGAGAAGCTGAAAGATTTGTCCGGGCAAAGAATCGCGTTTTCTCAGCCGATCGAAATGCGAATGAACGAAATGGTGTCCGGCTCACGCTCCGATTTGGCAGTCAAACTCTTCGGTGACGACTTCGCCGTGCTGACGGCCAAAGCTGCCGAGATCGAAGCAGTGCTAAAAACGATTCCCGGCAATGCGGATGTCAGCACGGAGCAAGTTACCGGCCAGCCGTCTTTGCAGATCGACGTGAATCAAGAACAGATCGCCCGCTATGGCGTGCAAGCTCGTAAGGTTCTAGAGCTAATCGAATCGGTCGGAACATTCCCGCTGAGTGAGGTCATCGAAGGTCAATTGCGGTTCCCTTTAATCATTCGTCTGCCGGAGCGACTGCGGAAGAATCCGGAGACAATTGGCTCCCTCCTGATTTCGACTCCGGCTGGCGAACGGATTCCACTGTCACGATTGGCGAAGATTGAAGTCGTCGAAGGCCCCAGCACGATCACGCGCGAATGGGGCCAACGCCGCATCACCGTCAGCGCGAACGTGCGAGGTCGCGACTTGGGCAGTTTCGTGGCGGATGCGCAACGTCTCTTGGCGGAGAAAGTGACCCTACCGCAAGGCCGCTATCGCATCGCCTTCGCCGGACAGTTCGAGAACCTGATTCGCGCGGAACGTCGCTTGATGATTGTTGTGCCCATCGCGTTGACCCTGATTTTCATGTTGCTGTACTTCACCTACCACAACTTCGTGGACGCAGCCCGCGTCTTCACGGGAGTTCCCTTCGCGTGGGTGGGCGGCATCATCGCACTGTGGCTGCGAGATATGCCGTTTTCGATCTCAGCAGGGATCGGTTTCATCGCAATGTCCGGCGTCGCCGTGTTGGACGACATGATTCTTGTGAGTTATGTGCGACAACTTCGCGAGAAGGGTTTGTCGCTGGACGACGCGGTGACACAAGCCGCGATTACGCGCCTACGGCCGGTCTTGATGACGACGCTAGTGGCCGCCCTCGGCTTCCTGCCGATGGCATTCAGCACCGGCATGGGAGCTGAAGTTCAACGCCCGCTGGCCACTGTAGTCATCGGCGGCGTGATCGGGGCGATGATCATGTCGCTGCTCGTGCTGAGAGTGCTCTACATGGTCTTCAATGCCGCGTTCGAACGGCATCCCTCAGAAGAAGAACGACGTGGGGAAATCGCCTTTTCCGACGACGAACCAGTTCATCCAGCCGCTTCGATTTAACTCAATGGACTTGCTCCGCGGACGGCGTCGACATGACGCTCAGGGCTCATTCGACTCGTTCCGATAAGGGCGCCACTCGAAGAACTCCTACTTCTCTGCGCCTCCGTCCAAGGGATCAATTTCCAGTTTAAGGCCCGCAACTTCTTCAGCGCAGTTCACTCCCGTAAATCTGAAACTCAGTTGGTTGGCTCGTCGGTTGTCTTTACCGATTTACAAACACAGAAGCCGTCCTCAAGGTTCTGACGAGTGGTTGAGGATCGCATTGATAGGGCCATTGCATCCAATTTGAGTGCAGTTGAGACCAAATTGATGGCGCTTCAAAAGCGCGGGCCGTGGGTTACGCCTGCGTTTGACCTACTTTCGAGCCCAGTTTTTGTTCTTTCCGGGCTCAAGCGGCACCAGAGCCGATTTGGCATGGTCTTCGCGATAAGAATCCTTCGCTGGGTTGAAAACACTCCGCCAGCCAACGATGGGGCCAGTTGCTTCAAAAGGGCCGCAAGAGTTACGAGTGGAGAGAGATCATGAAACGTGCAGGAATCATTTTGGCGGCGTTGGTTACAGCAGCGGTGTTTGGCATGAGTGGGGCTGACGCGAAGGCCGACCATTACTCGCAGGGCTTCGGCGGCTCTTATCGCTCCAACAACCGTTATTCCAATCAGTCGTACGGTTACGGTCAGAACCATAGCCACAATCAAGGCTACGGTTCGTACGGGAACTATGGCGGACGCAGCTCAACTCATTACGACTATCACCCAACCCAAGTTCAGTTTCATCGCGGACACGTCCATGTCACTCCGGGTCACTACGACCTTCATCGCACCGGACACGGGCACTGGTAACTGACTGACGGCGTAAACAACCAAAGCCGCGAGGGGACGAACACGGGATCGGACCTTCGCGGCTTTTGGTTTTCATGAAGCTGAGAAATCGCGTTTGCCCACGCGATGTTCCGGCAATCACTCTGGAGTCAGTAATGGCGTCGGTCTCGCTTTGGGCTTCGGTGGCGGCGCAGCAGGTTCCTCGCCTTCGTCATCGTGGTGTTTTACCCCTACGTCCGTCATGAGATAGTGGACTGCATTGCCGAGCGTGCCGAATTCCCGCTTCAAGTTCTCAATGTCTCGATTGCCCGCTTCCTTCGGGTCGTCGATCCACTCACCGACTTCGGCGAAGACACGGTGCATTCCGTCGTCGAGTTTCTCAAGTCGCTTGGTCACTTCCTGACGGTTGCCGGGTTCACGAGCGAGATCGCGAATCCTTTGAGACTGCTGAAGTACGTCGTAGGCGGCGGCATAGGCGTCATCGAAATCGTCGCGTTTGCTGAAGCCCCGGTGCATAGTCAGGCACAACCGATTGGCCAGAACCGCGACGTCTGACGAGACCTTCGAGACGTTTGTGTAACCCCCAAACTTGGGTTCGACCTGCTGTGTTTCGGGTTTCGCGACGATCGATTCGCCAATCGGTTCGGCAGGCTTGGTCGTGGGGCGATCTGCTGTGGGTACAGGCGGGGGCGGCACTGGCTGAGCTGGTCGAGCAGCCGTTGCTGGGTCTTGATCTTTGTGAGCGACTCCCACATCGACCATCAGGTAGTGCAAGGCACCGCCTACCTTTCCCACGTCTTGCTTGAGCGCGTTGATGGCATCACTTGCCCCGGCAGATTGATTGTTCATCCAAGGGCTGATCTCGGCGACGACACGGTGCATGTCTTCGTCAATTATAGGCAGACGCTTGGTGATCTCTTCACGAGTGTCGAAATTGCCGCTCAGGTCGCGCACAGCCTCGCTTTGCCGCAACACGCTGTAGGCAACCCTATACGTGGCGGTGAAGCTCGGTTGATTCTGAAATCGCTGGTGCATGGTGAGGCACATGTTGTTGGCGAACGACGCCAAGTCCGCAGCCACTCGCGGTACTTGTGCATAAGCACCGAACTTTGGCTCAGGTAGCTGCTGCTGTTGTACGACGGTTGGGCCAATGACCACCGTGCTTGGTTGAGCGATGACAGGTTGAGTGACGATCGGAGTGAGCCAACCCGCGCCGTAGGCATAGCCACCATAGTAGTGGTGATGATGGCCGTGATTGTGTCCGCCAATCACGACGCCAGAGTTGGAATGATAAACCGTCGTGCCAGGGTGGTAGTGCAGGTGATTTCGATGCACATCGTAGTGCCCAGGCTGGTAGTGGTAATGGCCCGAGCCCCAATAGCTGTGTCCGTGGCCGTGATGATGGTGATGCTGAGCGAAAGCTGCCGGGGTCGCGGCGATGCTCAATGCGATGATGAATGACAATACCTTGAACTTACGCACGACGTGCTCCTTTCGCCGACGGCGGTTGTCGCCTCTGCGTTCTCAAAAACCATCCGTAGAATGTCGGATGACATCAAAACGCATGTTGTCGGGGGGTGTTAGCGTTGTCCAGAAGCCACGAGAGCAACGGTCGACTCGCCGATCAGCAGTGGCTCACATGGCCAAGTCTCACACCTCCTAACGAGAGGGTGAGACTTGAATCATGCGGCAGGGTAAGAGCGAGCGGTTACTTCTTGTCGGCATCATGGCTGTGGGCACCGTGGTCGTGCTTGATGTCGCCAGTGAAAGATTTGCCGTCGATTTCGATGACCAGCCGAGCTTCTACTCCCTTATGGTCGAGGTCTTCAGCGAGTTCCTTGTCTTCTGACGCGAAGCGTGACGACTTGCCTTCTCCATCGCCGTCTTGGGGCACTGCCGCGAGTTTGAACTGCTCGCCCTTGCCATCATGCTTGAGGTTGATGGTCAATTCGGTAGCCGCGATGGGCACCGCAGCCTTTGCTTCCTTGTCGAGCACATAGATCGTGACCTTGCCTGCTTTCTCGTCGTGAACGAGTTCGGCGTGGTATTCCTCCTTGCCGAGCTCAATCAGGTGTCCGTTGTGTGGCCCCACTTCGGCATGGCCTTCCGCATGTTTGTGCCCATCACCTTCGGAATGCACTTCAGGTTTAGTGGGTGGTGCGGCAGGGGGAGTGGCATTGTTGCACCCGGCGATCAAGGCCAATGTCAGCCCACTACAAACAACGCTTAGCTTTGAAAGGCTCATTCGCATTCGACTCTCTCCTTCATCAAGTGAAATCAGAAACAAGAATCAGATCCGTCCATGACGGGTTTCATTCAGGGAGCGACACGCTCCCCACAACATCGTTCAATCAATTGGCGACCGGTTGGGTCTCATGTGCAAGAGCGGGGTTAGCAATCGGAGTCTGAGCCACCACTGCATGTGCAGGATCGTCCAACTCGTCGT
>CAYLTY010000176.1:0-17827 GCA_964386705.1 uncultured Planctomycetaceae bacterium | reverse complement strand
GGCGTGCCCGATTGTTTGCAGCAGCCGCTTGTGGAGACATAGAGCGAGTTCCTCTGAGACATCTGAAATGCAGTTATTTCGAGTCTTATCGCGCTGCACACTGCGCGCAGCCGACCACCCTGAGTGACATGCTGCTCCAAACATAGGTCACGAAATTGCCCGGCAACGTCGCCACACCATGAAAGTCCGCCTGAAGTCGCAACTTGTCCCGTTCACTGACTTTGATCCGACCGTCACAATCGGATCGCTCGCTACAATCCTTCCTGATCACCACTCTCGGGATAACTCATGACTCAGAATGCACGCCCAACCGTGGGGCTGATCGGCCTCGGCTTGATGGGTTCGGCGATCTCGGAGCAGTTGCTGACGGCCGGATTTGATGTGCTGGGGTTCGACCTGCGGCCTGAGTGTTGCGAGCAGGTGGCATGCATCGGCGGTCGGGCTGCAGCCTGCGCGCGAGACGTCGTTCGATCGGCGGACCGAGTCTTGTTTTCAGTGATGACGACCGATCAGGTCGCCTCAGTTCTCGAGGAGTGTTGCGGCGATTTGAGAGCTGATCAGATCGTGATTGATACTTCGACGGGATCTCCAACGGAGATGACGGAACTGGCTGCTCGGTTAGCAGGGCAGGGCGTTTCGTATCTCGACGCGACACTGGCTGGCAGCAGTGCGGATCTGCGGCGGCGCGAAGTCTTGGCTCTGGTTGGTGGAGACTCCGCGGCGTTGGAGCGTTCGCGGGATCTTTTCGATTGCATTGCGAAGCAGGTGTTCTATCTCGGGCTAAGCGGAGCTGGCGCTCGAATGAAGCTGGTTTTCAATCTGGTGCTTGGTTTGCATCGCGCGGTGTTGGCTGAGGGGCTGCAATTCGCAACGAAGATCGGCATCGAACCGCAGACAGCGCTGGATGTCCTCAAGAGCGGAGTGACCTACTCACGCGTCATGGACACTAAGGGCCAGAAGATGCTGACCGAAGACTTCACGCCGCAGGCGAAGCTCGCTCAACATCTCAAGGATGTTCTGCTCATGCAGGAATTGGGTGCGCAGCATCAGGCCAAACTGCCGCTCACCGAGTTGCATCGTAGTTTGCTCGCAGCCTGTGTTGCGGCGGGCTGCGGGGAACTCGACAACAGCGCGATCATTAGGGCGTTCGATTAGCTTCCCGCCTGCGCGGCATCAAAGAAAAACGCCAGCGGAGACTTTGGGTCTTCGCTGGCGTTGTTTCTGAATTCGTAGTTCCGTCGAGCGGTGCTTTAGAAGCGAATCTCGGCACCGAGGTTGACACCCTGGAAGTGCATCTTGTCAAAGCTTGGGCGGACAACGACCCCGGCCGGCAGATTCTGTCCGTTGTCGTTGTAGTAGATGCTGCTGTGCGGCCGGGTCACGTTGTCGATGACGAACAGTGAGTAGCCGAGGATGAAGCTCACGTTCTGCGAGACGTTAGCTCGACCATACACAGCCAGTTCGCCGAACGGAGAGACTTTCGATCCGGAATCTGTCGTGAAGACCGTTGGATCGCCAGGAGATCTCAGCGCCGTGGTGATCACGGACGATTCATAGTTGTTCACACCGATACCGAGCTTCGGCTCAATGCCCAGTGTGAGCCAGCGGCTGACCAACTCGGCTCGCAGACCAATCTGTCCCAGATAGGCCTGGTTACGTGAGCTGGAGTTGATCGTGCTGACCAGCGGATCGGGTAACTGACCTTGTTGGTCGAACACACCAATCTGATTGAAGGATTCGTCCTGCCCGTAGTAGCGGAAGCCCATTAACGGACGCAGTTGCAAGCCGTGGTTCGGATCGTAAGCTTCCCACACGTAGTTGATGTCTGAACCCCAGACGCGGTTGCTGAACGACATCACCAGACTGTTGTCGTACAGAAAGATGTTGGTGCCGAGCTGGCCATTGGTGAACGTGGTCGTGCCGACAAACTGTGGCAACGCGACAGGGTTCCCTGGTGGAGGAGCACCGAGGCCACTGGTGACGCCATCGCGGTCGAAGCCTTCTTCAAGGCTGAAGATGCTGCCTTCGATCGAGCCGCTGATCAATGGGATGCCCAAGGTAGCGCGGATACCGTTGAGGTTGTCGATGTCCAGATTCTCGGTGCTGAGGACGCGAGCTTCACCGAGCAACTGATTGCCGGAACTGACCTGGAACGGACGCTTAGGCGTCAACGAAGACGCGGTTGGCGAGCCCAGCAGCACATCGCCCGGTCGTTTCATAGTGAAATTGAGATATTCAAGACGGAAGAACGCATCCGTGAAGAGGTCCTTCGCAAACTCGTCAAACGGCGAGTCTTCGTAGAGGCCACCGCGATCGGAGGAGATGTCACCATAGTTCCAGCGGGCGGGGCCATCCTCAAAGCTTGGTGTCAGTGGCACCTTGCCGAATTTCCCGTAGCCGCTGGGGTAACCGCTCGCGTACTGATCGGGACCGATCGGAGGGCTATACGCGCCACCGGGTACCGATGCGACGCCGTCGCCAGACTGCCAGTAGTCCTGAGCAGTCGTCGCACGACAGGCGACCAGCGCACTCCAGACCGCGATCGCGAGGCAAACAAATCGGGCTTTCATAGTCCGTTTCCCGCACTCTCCCAGGTGATCTCATTGCCAGGCTGGCCACCCAACCTGACGCTGTCACGCATCCCGTTGAAGCGCCTGCTACCGACTCGGTCGAGTCCGGCAGCATGCGCGACTTTTCCGCCTTTGACGGATTCATCAACGGTATCGGTCAGGGAGACTCTGGAACTGATCTCATTCGAGCGTCATGTGTGAAAATAGACCGGTCGTAGCGGTCATTCGGAGCCGCAATGAGAAGATGGGATGACTGGGAGTGCTTTAACGCCTCGTTAGGGCGACTCTATTTCCGCTGAGATTCGGCTTCGGCGGACTCGACCGTAGACAGGTATGCCAGCAGCCGATCGCGCTCGTTCGTCAGCTGACGAACCCGTAGCAGTGATCGCACTCGAGTTGTTAACTCAAGCCGATTAACGGGTTTCGTCAAAAAGTCGTCACAGCCGGCGTTGACCGCCTTTTCGATGTCGCCCATCTCATTGAGGGCCGTGACCATCAGGATCGGGATGTCCTTCGTCGCCGCATTCTGCTTCAGGTGCTTGCAGACTTCGTAGCCGCTCATGCGTGGCATCATGATGTCCAGCAGGATCAGGTCCGGCTTGAACTCGGGCACTTTGTCGATTGCTTCTTGACCGTCAAACGCCATGGCGACGTCGACGGGCTCCGCAGCCAGATAAGCCTCGATCAACTCGCAGTTTTGTTGATTGTCGTCGACGATGAGAACTCGTGACTGAGCGGAAGCGGCAGGGTCGGCCATCGTGATTCGTCTTGCAAAGGGGGCATACGAAGTCGCCATTCATCCGGCGATCCGGGAGGCGGACGCAGTATAGCCATCTGAATCCCGATGGGGAGCGGTCAAAGTGTGTCCCGACCGATCAAAAGCTATTGCCCGATCTGGGCTTCGGACCGCAGCGAGTTGCCTCGATCCATTAGCTCGTTGCTGGGCACGACGACTCGCGGCCGAAGCTGGAACGAAAACTCGTGCTGATCTTTGACGCGGAACGGCAGGAAGTTGTCGGTGACAAAGTCCAGCGGCGGCGTCTGATACCAGGGCGTAGGCAGCTTGATGAGCTGAGTTTCCGGCTCGTAGCCGTCTTTAAGCAGCGTGATTTCTTCGGTGCCGTACCAGGTAAAATCGAAGGAAGCAGGGGTATGACCGATCTGCCGATCACCAATCCAGGCCTGCGCGCCGGGAGGGTCGGAATGAATGGTGGCGCGGCGGTGCACGCAGCCCGTTCCTGCGAAAAGCAGGGCCAGACCGACGCTCAGGTATCCGAACTGCCGCCCAACTGCTGACATCCCTGTAACCTTCTACCAGCCGCGTTTGCGGATTTGCAGACAGGTCGGAATGGTAGACGGGGTTGAAAAGTGCCGGAAGATGAGTCTGCAGCCATCGATTTCTGAAAAAATCGAACCGAGCCGAGATCTCAACGCTCTGGGATCTGCCGGTTTTCTATCATCCGTCCAGACATGCCCGGATCAAATCGGGCGTGTGAGAGATCGCTCTAAAACTAGTCCATTCGAGTACGTGACATGTCCCTCCGCGTCTTCCGCTCCACCGCTCGCGCTTTAGTTTTCAGCCTGCTGGCCTCGGCCGCAGCTCCGGCATGGGCTCAGTTTGGCCCGGCGAAGGTGACCGTGGCCGAAGTCAACAGTCCGGATGGTGTCGCGGCCTATCGGGCGTTTGTCGGCACCATTGAAGGCAAGCGGCACAGCCTGGTGGGCAGCGCCGTGGGTGGTCGCGTGATTGAGTACCACGTCAATGAAGGTGATCGGGTCAAAGAGGGAGATCCTCTGGCAAAACTGCTGACCAGCAATTTGGACATCCAGATTCGGGCTGCGCGAGCGGAACTCGAATTTCGCAAACACGAATTGCTGGAGTGGACGAATGGTTCGCGCGAGGAAGAGAAGCAGCAGGCCGAGAGTCGTATGAAGGCGGCGGAGGCCGCGATGAAGTTTGCGAAGTATCGTTTCGGTCGTACCAAGGAGTTGGTGGGCCGCAACGCCGCGACTCCAAATCAACTCGAAGACGATTCATCCGCGGCAGACGTCGCCAACGACATGTACTTTGCCGCGAAAGCGACCTACGACCTGGTGATGGCGGGCACTCGCCTCGAGAAGATTGCGCAGGCGGAAGCTCGAGTCGATGCCGCTCAGGAAGAAGTCGAGCGACTCCTGGATCTGCTGGACAAGCACACGATTCGCGCGCCATTCAATGGTTACGTAGTGGCTGAACATACGGAAGTCGGCCAGTGGATCGAAGTTGGCAGGATTGTGGCTGAAGTCATTGAAGTGGACTCCGTGGAGATCCGCGTGCCGGTGCAGGAGGCTTATGTTGCGAATCTCAAGAAAGGGGCGGTGGCTCGTGTTGAGGTCGAAGCGCTGCCGAACCAGAAGTTCTCCGGCGAGGTGACTGCAATCGTTCCCAAAGCGGACGAGAAATCCCGTAGCTTTCCAGTGCGGGTTGAGTTGAAGAACACGATCGACGAGGACGGGGGCCCCTTGTTGAAGCCCGGTATGTTTGCGCGCGTGTGGCTGCCGGTGAATCAGAAGAATCAGCCGCTGCTGGTGCCGAAGGATGCGCTGGTGCTCGGCGGCCCGCAGCCAATTGTGTTCGTCGTGGAAAAGGCACCGCCAGCGAAGTCTGACGCTCCAGGTGCTCCGAAACCTGAAAAACCTGCTGAGCCTGGGTTCATCGTGCGTGCTGTTCCCGTGCAGGTGGGAATTGCCACTCAGGGATGGATTGAAGTGCGCGGGGACTTGAAGGTGGGCCAAATGGTTGTTGTCGAGGGGAACGAGCGTCTGCAGCCGGAGAGTGCAGTGGTGCCAGAGCCTGCGAAGATTGACCTGCCGCCTGCTCCGCCAGCCCGTCCGGCGAAACCAGCTCCGACCAAATGAGTGATCTGTCTGGCTAGCGCTCGGAAAGCCAGTTGCCGGTTTTCGCGATGATTCGGTACATGGTGACTCGCGCCAGAATTGCGTGTGCGCGAAGAAACGGTGATTCGATCAGGACGAACGGAATCCCGCATGAACTTGTTTGCGACCGATGTGCGGAGCGCTGACGTTCTTCCGACTGACACTGAGCAATCTTTCTTGCGTCGCATTCAATCGCGACGTTTTCACGCCTACGCGCGCATTGCGGAATCGATCATGTTCCTGGCGACGGCCGTCGGGTACGTGGCCTACGTGGAACCCGTCAACAAGATTCTGGCCGCGACGTTTTTCGGATCGGCGCTGATGTCGCTCGTGATCCGCAAGCTGTTTGACTATCAGGGCTGGCTGCCGCGGTACGCCAATCAGGCGACGTTCATGTCCAGCGTGCTCTACATGTTCCCGGCCATGTTGAGCACCATTCTGAGACCTGAGAACGAAAACGGTCGAGCCCTCGTGCTGGTTGGCTTGGCGATCAGTTCTTACTGCTTTTCGCTGCGCTGGTTTGCTGCCAATCAGATCGCTCTGGGGTTGATGTCGATGCTGGCCTGGAGCCTGACGGACTATTCCTTTGGAGCTGATGACGCGCTGGTGCTGCTGATCGCCGTGCCAGCGGTGGGTCTCATCATCTGCGTTAATCAACTGGAAAGTCTGAAACGCGCCTTTCGGTTTCAGAAGGAGTCCAGTGATCGGCAGCAGGAACTTGAGTTCGCGTTGAAGTTGCTCACGGAGGAAACGGAACTCCGGCGCGACGAGGAACGCCGTCGCTTCGAAAGCGAAGAACGCTTGAAGGAGCAACAGCAGCAACTGCTGCATGTGAGTCGCCTCACAACGATGGGCGAACTGCTCGCGAGCATCGCTCACGAATTGCATCAGCCAATGCACGCGACGTCGATGTATGCGGGGGTTCTGGAAGCGCTGACTGCGACTGATGGCTCCCCGCAACACAAAAAGTTGCGCGAGTGCTCTGACAAGATCGTGGCGCTGACTCAACAGAGCGCCACAACGGTGCGTCGGCTGCAGAACTTTGTCCGTCGCGGCCCGCGTATGAGAGTGCAGACCGATCTCTCCGAGATCATTCAGGACGCACTCGAACTCACCGCTGCTGAGATGCGGCATCTCGGAGTGCAGTTGGAAGTGCAGGCGACCGAAGAGGGCTTCCGTGTGGAAGTGGACCCGGTGCAGATTCAGCAGGTGCTGGTCAACCTGCTGCGGAATTCGTGCGAAGCGATGGCTGAGACTCCGCTATCAGAACGTCGCATCAAGGTCGCGATGCGGACAGCCGGTGAGCAGATCGAACTCAGCGTGATCGATGCGGGTTGTGGTTTAAGTCCCGCCGCTGCCGACCGGGTGTTTGACACCTTCTACTCGACGAAGAGTGAGGGACTTGGCATGGGGCTGGCGATCAGCCGCTCGATTCTGGAAGATCATCGCGGTTCGATTGAGGTGGTTTCTGAAGTCGGGCAGGGGGCTACGTTCCGCCTGTTTCTTCCCGCGTTGAGTCCAGTAGTCAGGAACTGAGTTGATGCCGTTCGGCGCGATCGTGCATTTCATTGAAGATGATAGCAACAGCCGTTTTGCGACTCAGGCGTTGCTCGAAATCGCCGGATGGCAGGTCGCTGTCTACAGCACCGCGGAAGAGTTTCTGGCTGCGATTGATCTGTCCGCGACGGGCTGCGTGCTCGCTGACTATCGACTGCCGGGTTTGTCCGGCTTGCAGATCTTTCAGATTCTGCGGCAACGAGGGATCACCTTGCCGGTCTTGCTGCTCAGCGGTCATGCGGAACCCCCGGTCGTTGAGGCAGCGCTGGCTGAAGGCGTGTCTGAGTTTCTGCTCAAACCCGTCACGCCGCAGCAACTGCGCACTGTGATGCAGAAGTACCTTCCGGTCGAAACTGCCAAGTGAACGGCGTTTGATCGCGTTCAACCTCAACGTTGCAGAGCGCCAGCAGGTGTCTTGCTGGCGATGTCCGCAATCATGGCGCGAGTCGCGGCTTCGACCGCCTGTTCCCATTCGTCCGGGGCGAACTGAGTTTTGTAGGGCTCACTCCGAAACGCGAAGTTGATCCCGCGTGAGCTGTTCACGATGGCGCCGAGACCTTTCGCGTCAAACCCCGCCGCTACCTCAGCCGCTCCGCCGCCTTGGGCCCCATAACCGGGAATCAATAGCGGCGTTTGTGGCATGGCGATTCGCAGATCGGCCAACTCGTTCGGGTAGGTTGCTCCGACTACCGCGCCGACAGCGCCGTAACCTGTCGTGCCTGCTGTTTCGCGACTCAATCGGTCGACAGCTTGAGCGACACGCTCGAACAGTTTGCGACCATCGGTGCCGGTGAGATCCTGGAACGTTCCCGCGCCTGGATTACTCGTTCGTACCAGCACATAGATGCCCGCTCCGCGCTCCTGCGCGACTTTCACAAACGGGGTGAGAGTGTCGTCACCGAGATAAGGATTGACCGTCAAGGCATCCGCGCCCCACGGCGATTGATCGCGATCGGCTCCGGCCAGATAGGCTTGAGCATAAGCCTCGGCCGTCGTGCCAATGTCGCCGCGTTTGGCGTCGCAGATCACAACCAAGCCGCGATCTCGCGCTTTCTTCATGACCGCGTGCAGTGCCTGGCAGCCTGCTGGGCCAAGTTGCTCAAAGAAGGCGGCCTGCGGTTTGACAGCCGGAACGAGCTGGGCGACGACATCGATGATCCGCGAGCAGAATTCCTCAAATGCCGTCGCGGCGACGCTGAGCGGGTCGCTGGCGCGGGCTCGTGCTGCGGTGAGAACATCTGGCGGCAACCAGTCGAAGCGGGGGTCGAGTCCCACCAAAGCAGGGGTCTGTTTGGCGACTACAGCGGCATTCAGCCGGTCGGAGAAGTGATGCATGCGGACAACTTATGATCGGGATGGCAATTATTTTCAGGGGGTGGCAGCATTGTTCTCCGTCGCCATCTGCGGATTGAGCAGTTGCTCCGGAGGACGCCCGAAGGATTTTTCGAGTTCGACGTAGAGTCGTACCAACTCCGGAACCGACGAGACGCCGACTTTCTTAAGAACGCTGGCGCGTCGCGATTCCACAGTTCGCAGGCTGATCCCGAGATCCTTCGCGATGACCTTATTCAAAACCCCGTTGATAATGCGAACCATCACGTTCACTTCGTCCGCCGACAAGCTACGGAACTTGTCCCAGACCTCATTAATCTTGCCCTTGTCTTCCCGATTTGCCGCATCGCGCATCAGCGCAGCGTGAATCGCCGCCCACAGGTCTTCCGTAGAACAGCTCTTTTCCAGCAGCGTGATGGCACCCTGATGCATCGCTTCGACGGCACTCGTCACATTGGCAAAGGCTGAGATCACCACCACGGGCAAATCGCAGCCACGTGACTTCAGGACCTTCTGCAATTCAATGCCGGTCATGCCGCCTTCGATGCGAATATCCGTGACGACGCAGCCAGCGAGATCGGGCGTTAACTTCGATAAGAAGTCTTCCGCTGATGGATAAGTCTGTGCGGGGAAGCCGCGCACATCCACCAGGGCTGCGATCGAATCACGCACGGCCGCATCGTCATCAATGATGTGAACTGTCGCTGACTGCATTTGATTGAGTATTCCCGTCTACTCTGAGTGAAAACTGAAATGTCATGCCTCCGGACTCGTTCGGATGAGCCCAGATACTGCCACCGTGTTCTGTGATGAACGAGCGGCTGAGCGCCAGCCCAATACCCATGCCACTACGATCGGTGGTGAAGAAACTCTCAAAAAGTTTTTCGACGGTCACCCCGGAAGGAAGACCAGGCCCATTATCTGCCACGCGCACAAAGACAAAAGTGCCATCGAAGCTCGCCGTGATGTGGACTTCGCGGTTTCCGAATCGCTTCGTCGATAAAGCGTGATACGCATTGTTGAGCAGATTAACCACGGTCTGTTCGATCAAAACCCGGTCGCACAGAACCACCGGCAAATCCTCTGGCACATCCAGTGCAACAGTGATGCCAAGACTCTTCGCATGAGCACTGGTGAAATCTACGCCTGATTTCAGCAAACCCTCTAAACGAACTTCTTCCCGGCTCGGTTGCCCTTTGCGAGCGAAGCCCAGCATGCGCGTTGTGATTTCACTCGCGCGGCGGACGGCGGGAATCAGTTTTTGAATCAGCTCGCGAATTCGTTCACGGTCGAGTTCCGGCTGCTTCAGCATCTCGATCAGCACATCGGCGAAGGTGCAGGCGGACCACAACGGCTGCCGGATCTCGTGCGCGATGCCGGCGACAAGCTGGCCCATCATCGTCAACCGCGAGACGTGAGCCAGTTGCCGTTCTTGCTCACGACGCAGTTCTTCCTGCCGACGTTCATCCGTGATATCGCGCACGTGCAGCAGCACGGCCGGCTCGCCGTCGTAGTCAATGCTGGAGACTTTCACATGAATCGGGACGATGCTGCCGTCCTGACGCAGGCTTTCCGCTTCGAACTTCTTCAGCCTGCCAGCAAAGATCTCCTGACCG
This sequence comes from uncultured Planctomycetaceae bacterium, assembly GCA_964386705.1. Lineage (GTDB taxonomy): Bacteria > Planctomycetota > Planctomycetia > Planctomycetales > Planctomycetaceae > AM-0621. The sequence goes on along the minus strand of CAYLTY010000176.1, from coordinate 7,836 downwards.
CGCTGAGTCACGCAGTCGCGCATATAGTCAGGCACCAGTTCCATCACGTGCTTGCCGACGAGCGTTTCACGCGTCGTCTGATGCAGGTCGCAGGCGGCGGCGTTGGCGTCCAGCACTATGCCCTCGAGTGACTCGACAAAGATCGCGGTCGGCGATTGCTCGAACAGGCGGCGGAACTGGTCGCTCACCTGCCGCACGTTGGCCTCTGCCTGTCGCAGGTTGGAAATATCGCGAATGACGGCAATCAGGTCGCGCGACTGCGGCATCGGCAGGAAGCGGACTTCGTAGGACCGGCCACGATCGTCTTCGATTAGTGAGAATTCGACCGTTGCCTGCTCGGCACCTTTCGAAATCTGACCGATGGCGCCCGCGAATTTCTCGGCAGTGTCCGCCAGGCCAAGATCCCACAGCGTGTTCGCATTGCGAAACTTCATCTGCAGGACGTCGCTCATGTGATGACCGCTGTAGCGTTCCAGCAGCGCGCCTTGAGGACTGACGCGCAACATCGCGTCGGGATACGCCGTGAAGACGGATTCGAGTTCCGCCGTCTTCAGTTTGAGCGACCGCCGATCCAACTCATGTTCCAGAACGACTCCCGCCAGTCGCACGAAGTTTTGAATGACCTCTTTCTCGTGCTCCGCGAAATCGCCGTTGCCATTCCTCAGTACCAGCAGCAGGCCGACGGTGGCCGACCCCGTTCCCGTGACACGAAAGGCCGCGCCTAGACGATACCCCAGCCCCGCCGCCAGCAGGCACAGGCTGTTACGGACTCGCGCGCTCGACTGCGCCGAGTCGTCCGTATCAACATTCACGACGTGAGTGGTGAAGGCCGCGGCATCAATCGGCAGTGGAATGTCGGACAGGCGCCGACCTTCCAGAAAGTGGATCAATTCCTCAGGCACGCTGCCCGACGAGACAAGCCACAGCCGAGCAGTCTCGCCCAGACCCGAGAATACAGCGGCATGCAGATAAGGCGACTGGTTCTCGATCTCCTTGGTCAGGGTCTTCATGATCCCGCCCAGCGAACCGCCCGTGGCGAGTTTCTCCAGCACGCTGCGCTGTCCGTCGCGAAGCATCTCGGCCTGCTTGCGCTTGGTGATATCAACCACCGTCGCGTACACGCACTCCCAGGTATGCTCGCTGCCGGTGGCGACCGTCGTGCGGATCTGCGTGATCAACCGATCGCCGCGTGCTGAATACAGGATGTTTTCGAATTCATAGTTCAGCTTGCCGTCAACGAGACTCAGCACCCACGCGACGAAAGCCGGCAGCGAGTCTTCCCGAAACAGTTCAAAGATGCGGCTGCAGAAGTCCGCGGCGCTCTTGCGGCCAAACAACTCCAGAGTCGCGCGATTGACATTCACGACCTGAATTTTGTTGGCGATGTTCGCGAGTTCCGCCGGGCTGCGTCCCAGCCAGTCATGCAGGTCTGTGTGGCCTTCCTGAATGAGTTCATCAAGGCGTTGTCGCACCGCGCGGCAGTCCAGCACCCACACCGAGACCGGCGTGTCGTTGAACAGCCGCTCGTAGCGTTCCTCGGTGATGCGGAGCTGTTCGTTGACCTGCAGTCGCTCGGTCATGTCGAGAATGAGACCGTGCAGATGGGTCACTCGTCCTGATGCGTCGCGCTTCTGATAACGCATGTCGCGCACGTGACGCACGTTGCCGAAGGCGTCAATCACGCGGTAATCCATCGCATGATCGTGATCGCCACCGGCGTGCGCGTCACCGAAGGCCACCCACAGCTCCCGGTCCTCCGGATGTACGATCTTGTTGAGAAACCGCTCCTCGTGCAGCCAGCGTTGTTTGGGGAACCCCAGCAGTTGTTCGACCGACGTTGAGACGTAAGAAAAGCGGTTGGTGTTGAGATCGTATTCCCACGCGAAGCCTTCCACCGCGCCGATCACTTCGCGCAGCTTGACGGCACTTTGTTCGTAGCCCGTCTGTTCTTCATCGAAGACCAGGCTCTCATCGGTGATGTCGCGTACCGAGCCTTCGACTCGCAGTGGCTTGCCGGCCGCATCAGCCTGTCTGCAGTGCGTCGCCATGTGGAGGTGGCCGATGCCGCCAGATGGCAACAGCAGACGATAGATGCCTTCCGTGGAGCGGTTCTCTTCGAATGCGGCCTGCCAGAGTCGGCGACAGCCATCCCGATCGTCGGCGTGCAGGAACTTCAGATAATCTTCGACGTTGATTGTGGCCGGTAGCCGCAAGCTGAACAGGCGACGGAGCGCCAGGTCGACCCGAATCTCACCGGATTGCGCGTCCCACGACCAGGTTCCCGATCGGCTGGACTGTGCTTTCTCCAATTGTGCGTGGAAGTCAGAACTGCGTCCCGTCACCTTGCGCCCGGCGTCGTCTCGCCGCAGCAGCGTGATTAACCAGTCTCCGGCTTCATCGGTCGCGCGGTGCAGCCGGATGTCGACCGGCGTTGGCTTCGCGTTCGTCCCGTCCAGCGAACCATGCCGCGTGATGCCATCAGCGGAACTCAGCCAGGTCTGCAAGGCATCGGGGCTAGTGTCGGGTAGCGACAAAAGCTGGTCGACCGGGTTTCCGCAGATTTGTGACGCAGACTTTCCCAGCAGCCGCTCCGCCGGTTGATTGACTGCGGCGATTTGCAGATTGGAACAGTCCACCAACAGCGCAGCTTCGCTCATAGCCCGGAAGATCGTTCCAGCCAGACCGGCGAAAGGCGGTGTGATGTCCACTTCAACCGACATCTCAGGATTCCTGTGTCCGCGTGCTCTGTGGCGTTGGTTCGCGTGACTCCAGTAGTCAATCCATCGTTTGTGGCCCGTTCAACGGAGGACTTCTACTTTGACTTGTGGGATGCCTTCTTCGCGGACTTTTTCTTCGCGGACTTTTTCGCTGCCGCCTTCTTGGTCGCCCCCTTTGCCCCTGCGCTCGCAGGTGTTGCTTCCTGGAAAACCCGATCCCAACCGGACGTGAATTTGATGCTCGATCCTGTGTGGACGGTGTAACCAGTCATTGGAGTCTCCAACTCGCCTGCAGACGTTGATCAAAGAGGTACGGCAGCGCGCGGCACCGCCGCGTCAGTTGTATGTCATGCCGGGTCGGCGCGCAACCTATTTGTTGATCAAACTTGGACGGAACCACCATGAAAGATGAGTTCCGCCGGATTGTCTTCTCTGGCTTATCGTGCGTCGTTGGGGACTTCCAGAATCCGCGCCAGACGATCGTTCGCTGAAGTCAGAATCCGGCTACCATCGGGTGACAACGTGGCGGAGTACGACACGACTCCCAGTGACGTTTCGAAGACCGGCTTTTTGGCTCCGTGGTCCCAGACTTTCAGCGAGCCTGAATAGCCAATCGTCAACAAGCGATTGCCCGCGTTGTTGAACTGCACTCGATAGATGTCGTCCTTGTGGCCGGGCATGACGGACGCAGGTTGCGGGTTGTCCTTCTGCCAGACGAAGACTGGACGCTCGGCTCCAATACCCATGCCAGCTCCGGCCAGCCATTGGCTGTCTCGACTGAAGCAGACCGAATAGACCGGGTGCGTCGGCCCACTGAACTTGCGGAGTTCGTTGCCCGAAGCAGCATCGAACAATCGCACCGAGTTGTCCGCGATCGCCGCCGCAAAGAACTTTCCGTCGGGTGAATAGGTGACTCCATTCACGGCTGCTGGCAGCGCGGGCAGTTGCTTCAGCACGGCCTTCTTCTCGATGTCCCACAGCCGGATGGTTTTGTCGTTCGATCCAGAGACTAGAGTCTTGCCGTCAGGGCTGAACGCGACGCTGTAGACCGGCGCTTGATGACCTTGAAAGATGAAGACTGAGGATGCCGCAGCTACCGACCACGCCTTCAATGTCTTGTCGGCGGAAACGGTTCGCAGCGTCTTGCTGTCCGGCGACCAGGCGAGTGCGCTGATGACTTCCGCATGACCGTTCAGCGTCTGCGCGGCGTCGCGACTCGGCGGTTCCGCAGGCTGCGGATTGAGTGGAGTTGGGTCGAACACCGGCAGAGTTTTGTCGGCCAGTCCGGCAATCAGCTTGGCGTTGTCAGGGCTGTAGGCCAGTCGCAGGACTTCGGCCGTGGTTTGGTAGCGGAAATGGCCTTGGCCGTTGCCGAGGTTCCAGGTGCGGATGGTCTTGTCTTTACCACCACCTGCGATCTGCTGAGCGTTCGGGCTGAACGTGACGGAGAGCGCTGGGCCTTGAAAACCGGGGAACGCGCGCTGTGGTGAGCCATCGCCGGCGCTCCACATCTTGATCGCACCGTCGTCGCTGGCCGTGGCATAGAACGCCGAGTTTGATGAGACCGCCAGCGCATTCACCCGCTTCTCGTCGGCGACCTTCGCCAGTTGCACCGAGATCGGTTCGATGCGCAGGGTCTTGTCGACGCTGGATGTGATGACGTGATTATTGTCGGGATGAAAGCGAACTCGCGTTACGGGACCCGTGTGTGAAACGTAGAACTGCCGCGGCAGCTTGGTCGCGAGTTCCCACACGCGCGCCGTTCCGTCGGCGCTGGACGAAGCGACGAACTGCAGGTTGTTGGCAATGTCGAGACCGGTGATCTCACCTTTATGGCCCGTCAGACGCCCGGTTTCAGTTCCGTCATTGGGATTCACTAATCGAATCATGCCGTCCTGTGAGCCAATCGCGAGCACGCTGTCGTTGTTCGCTAGAGCGAGCGTGGTTGCCGGAGCATCCAGATCGAGTTTGCGGACAACTTGTGTATTGTCGGTGTTCCAGACTCGGACGGTTTTGTCGACGCCTGCCGAGATGAGCTGCGTCCCGTTCGACCAGAAGACGATCGCGCGGATGGCACCAGCGTGACCGGCGTAGTTCTTCAATTCCGCTGCATCCGAGATCTGGAACAGCTTCAGGTTGCCAGCATCATCAGCGACCAACACCTTCTGCTGATCCGGACTCACGTCAATCGCCGTGATTGCTCCCGGCATCGCCGGAAAGGCTTTCACAAGTTGTCCAGAATTCGCATCAAACAGCCGCGCGATCTTGTCTGCTCCACCCGTCGCGACGTGCACCTGGTTACGACTGTAGGCGACGCATGTCACGGGCCCGCCATGACCATCGAAGACTCGCACCTGCTGACCGTCGCCGCGATTCGACAACCGCACCGTCTTGTCTTCGCACACCGTGACGAGTTGCCCGCCGTTCGGATTGATTGCGAAGGCATTCACTTTCTCGGCGTGCGTGACCGCGACCGTCGGGTTCGCTGCCGCGGGCCAGCGACGAACGATGCCATCGCCGCCGCTGGAAAACAGTTGGTTGGAAGGATTGAACGCCAAGCCTGTCAGTTCACCGGGATGAGCGCCGAAGGTGGCTTGAATCGCTCCGTCGGCCGGATTCAGTAACCAGATCACGCCGTTTGCTGAACCGACCGCGAGCTGTTGAGCATCCTTACGCCAGTCCAGAAACGCGATGCCGCTGGCGAGTTTCGCCTGCGACTTGAGATTGCCGGAGTCCACATCCCAGATCTTCACCGAACCGGTTGCGTCCGCAGTCGCGAAGGTCTTTCCGTCTGGAGTAACCGCGACGGCCGTGGCCGCTGCGTCATGCACGGGCAGGGTCGCCAGTGGAGCATTTTTGGGGACATCCCAAAGGCGGATGGTGTTATCGCTGGCACCAGAGGCCACGAGGTTACCGTCAGGCGTGATCGCGACGCTCAGGACGATGCCCGTATGGCCTTCCATTGTGCGGATGGGCTTTTGAGTGGCCAGGTCCCAGATCTTCAGCGTTCGATCAAAGCTCGCCGTCACTGCCGACTGGCCGTCCGGTAAGAATGCGGCGTCATAAACTGCTTCGCCGTGCCCCTTCAGCAACACCGGATCCGCGGCGGACGCGAGTCCGGCGGAAGCTGTGCTGAGCATGCAGAGCAGGGCGGTCTGGCAGAAACGACTCGGCAACCAACGACGAATCATGAGTGTCCTCATCAGAGATGCGGGTGGATTCCGTTACGGACGATCTGGCAACCCTGAGTTTTGACGGACTAGCCGGTGCGCAGGCAACCGAGTCTCAGTCAAAACAGGTTCCTTGGGGAACATTTAAGGGCTTAGTCCGTCCGCGGGATCGTGCGAGTTACTCGCTTTCGACGATCGACCGTGCGTAGTAGGCCCAGAAGGCGCAGACTTCGCGAGCCATCCAGAATGGCAACTGCGAATACGTGTATTTCTGCTGTGCGGGCACCGTGCAGACTTCGTAACCATGCCGCTGAAACGCGAGTTTGATCCGTGGCAGGTGATAAAAATGGCTCACGGCGAGCACCTGTCCGACGGCTTGCTCGCGAAACATTTCACGCGTGTTCCGGGCGGTCTCCCAAGTGCTGTGGCCTTCGGGATCAAGCAGGATCGCTTCGTCCGGGACGCCGAGTTCCAACGCCGTGCGACGCATGCACTCAGTCTCGTGAATGGCACCTTCACCGGGACCGCCGGACACGATCAACCGTGGCGCCAAACCCTGATGATAGAGTTCGCACGCCGTTCTGACTCGATCCGCCAACACATGCGAGGGTTTCCCATCGGCCCTGGCGCGTGCACCGAAAACGACAATCGCATCAGCCGGGCGTCGGTAGTCGGTCTTGCCGAGCAGGAACATCAGGCTGAGTGGAAACACGATGATGCCCAGTGTCGCCGCGAACACCGTGGCGCTCAGCCTGCGTTGCCAGCTCACGGCCTCAACGCGCCGAGTGAGACTGACGATCAACACGCTCAACAGACCTAGAACGAACAGTGAGAGTGGAACGGGCACACCGACGCTGATTCGTCCGCTTGTTGCGAGGGCGTAGAACTCGGCGACATTGCCGGCTGCGGCGAACGCGAGTACTCCCAAGACCACGATGGTGACTCGCCGTCGCCAGACAGAGATCTGATGAGTTAACCCCAACACACAGAGCAGCAGCGCCGCGACTGCGAGTAGTGGCCAGGAGATCCAACCCGGCAGGATGCGGAGATCAATCCACCACACGTTCGGAGTGAAGCTGCGGCAGCGAGCTTCGGCGATCAGATTGAGTGTCGTAAAGATGCCAAGGCACAGAGCACATCCAGAAGCGATTGAGTTCCACATAGCGACGATCCATCGTGCTCAGGAATGAAACACGGCCCGATGCGATTCAGAACTGCTCTGGATCAAAATTGATCAGCTTGCCATCGCGGAAGACGAGCAACGCGCTGCGGCCCTTGCGGTCCGGGCCCCACTTGTAGGTCACATCGTTCATTTCGAAGTTGGCGCTGTTTTTCTTCAGCCAGCCGTCGTTGTCAATGCGCTCGCCGGACTCTCCCATAACTGCTGCGATTTCGGCGGGGCTCATGCCAGAATTCACGCAGTTACGCATCAGCCAGCGGAAGGCTGCCGGATCGCGTTCCTGTTGGAATTTCTCTCGATAAGACTCTTCTTCCGCCTGAGACTGTTTTGCCGAACGAAAGGTTGGGAACAGCGAACTGCCACTTTCGGGAAGCGCACTGCAGCCGACGATTCCTAAAACTAATAATGCGACCGCCAATCTGCCGATGGTCCGAGAGAAACCATCAGCATTTCTCGATGATTGCGATTGGCACTGCATCCTGAATCCTTTCGGTGCGACACCCGGCAGACACTGCCTGGGAACTCTTGGCCCCGAAAGCATGTCTGAGATGGCATAATTGAGAGAAGACCATTTATCGATTTGGTCAACATTTCTGATAGCTTCCAACACTTTGCTATGGCACGCTCGTAGCAGTGCTAGGTGGAACTGCCAGATCTGAAGCGGCGGAGGCCCGCATATCGTGGTGTGAAACAATGGCTTAACTCGTTCGGTGTTCCGGACACGTATTGCCTGAATCTCGCGAAGGGGGCTAAAGTGGATCGGAACGTC
>CAYLTY010000175.1:0-17849 GCA_964386705.1 uncultured Planctomycetaceae bacterium | reverse complement strand
CTTACGCAAAATCAGCCGTCTCGTTTGCATTAGTCTGTGAGATTTCCGGGCTAGGAGGACCGACCTACGGCGAGGTTCCGTGTTGCCCCCAAGTAGCAGGCACATTCCATGTGCCGTCCGCCGAGGATGGTATCTCACGGGTGGCTTCGGAACCGCCGCCTCTTCGGCCCTTAATACAGGTTGTTTTTGTAGGCCCCGTCGAGCAGGGTTTGCATCTTGGCAATGTCGAATTCGGGCAGTTGCACCTGGTCGCACAGCATCTCGGCCGCGCTGGGGATGTTTTCCAACGCGGGCCTGTCGTGCGGCTCCCACAGTTGGGATCGCAACAGGGCCTTGGCGCATTGCAGGTAGCACTCTTCGACCTCGACGGCCACCGCGAGCAGCGGGCGTTTGCTTTGCGCACTGAGCGGCGTCAGCCACTCTTCATCGCGAATGATCGCCGCGCGACCATTGACGCGCAGCGTCTCACCGAAGCCGGGAACCAGAAACAGCAACCCGATCCGGCCGGTCTCCAGAATGTTGCGGTGGCTGTCCATCCGCCGATTCCCCGGCCGATCGGGAATCAGCAGCATCCGGTCGTCCGCAACCTGCACGAACCCCGGCGCATCGCCACGGGGCGAGGCATCGCAGCGCCCATCAGTCCCATGTGTGCTGATCACCACAAACGGCGCATGAGCAATGAACCGCCGCATGTGCTCGTCGAGCGACTTCAGCTCCTTCTTGACCGCGATCGCCGACGGCGTGCCGACAATCGAGGCGAGTTCTTCGCCTGACGTGACTCGCTCACCAAATCGATTGAGCGACATGAGTCTTCTCCGTGGACGGTTCATTCCGTGGCCTGTCGCTGAGTTCTGATGAGCTCAGTTCGTGACCGCGAGTTTGGCGGAGTCCTGGCGAACTCAGCGACGTCCAGGTCACAACTCTTCTGCAAAAGACCATGAATAATCCGGGCAGATGGAGTCGGGATCAATCCATGAGCGGCAAGCGTTCCAGCCGAGTTCTCCCGTGTCACGATACCGACGGATACGGCATGCCGTGTCACGGGGGATACTCCCCTTTGTGGAACGGCCAGGTAAGGAGTGGAAGAATGGGATCACAAGTCCTCCTGATGAGGCAGCGACAAGAAGCTTGGAGTTATGTTAGCGTCGCTGCATACTGCTGCTTGCGGCCGCGCCGCACGGGTGGCTATCAAAGTGGCAACCAGTAGCATATTGTGGTCGTGTATTATATCTTTGCCTCTGGAAATGCCGCCTTCAACCATTCCATCATGGTCTCGCATCGCGAGTAATCATAGCTTTCCCCACCTAGGTTCTGAATCCACTCGGCAAGCTCAATGGGACGATTTGACATCTCACAATAAAACTTAATTACCTCGCTCCACCACTGGGGATCTCGCTTCCCTGCAAAGAAATCCCGGACTACGGTTTCTATTTGCTTCCCTTTAGGCTCGGCTGCTAAGTGGCGGGCAGCAAGATACTCTTGAAATGTTAGATGGCGAAACTGGATGCCGCCAGCCGTTCGCTCGATAAGACCATCTGACAATAACTCCTCAAAGATAAGGTTGCACTCAGTCTCGTCGGCCGACACTTCGTGCTTAATAGCGTTTCGTAACAACGACCGCGAAAACTCCTTCTTCGCACGATCTTGAGCAGAATAGGCAACGCCCGACAAAATGCGTAGTTTCACGGAACTGGCATAACTGGTCTCACGGCGCATCCCCTTGGCGAGATTCCACCCACCAGCCAATAGCTCCGTAAACATCTGATACAAACCCACACGATTGCTTGGAATTCTATCGCCGTGTTTGAATACTAGAATTGTCAATGTTGCGAGCAGGGGAATTCTAACGACTGATTCGAGCCTGCTATTCTCTTTCACCTCTTTAATAAACTGTGGTCCCATTCGACCAAGCCATTTCGTGGCTAAATCAGCAAACTGACCGTGAGACAAGCCCGCCAACTCAAGTCGCGGAAAAGGGTCCAGCCAAGGAGCCGTGATATAATCTCTGCATGTAACGATTATTTGCAGATTGTCGTACTCCTGCAGCCCAGACCACGCAATGTCAACGATCTGCTTTCGCCTGCTAGATGCTGCCACTTCGTCAAGCCCGTCAAGATACAGCCGAAGTGGTGTTTCCCTTGTGATTGAGGAGTAATTCTGTGGAAGAAGCCCTGACAATCCCGCAGTCTTGAGGAACAACTCAGAGAACGACTTAGACCTCAGTGATTCAATTGTGTACAACGGAACAAGAACCGGGATGGTTTTCGACTGCCCAGCGGCGAGGCGCTCCGCATCACGCAAAGCGTTCCATCGACAGTAACTGCTCTTGCCACTGCCGGGGCCACCAACAATAAGCAATGAGGCGGTGGTAAGGGACAAAAGTCGTTCCGGCATCTCAACAACTAGCGACGATTCCGTGCGAATACTCCTCTCAGGCATAGTCTTTGCGAATTCGTCAAAGCGGCATGCTTCGCGAATGTCGACACTATGCAAGAACTTATCCACTTGGGACTGTGGTAACACATAGGTATTCGACTTCTTCGCTCTGCGAAATATTTTTCGCCATCGAGGGTCGCTGATCTCAGCCGATAGTCGTTGAGTTATCGAAGACCAAGATTCGGTTACTGAAAGAAGCAGCTCTCGAGATTCTTTTAGCCTAGTTGGGGACGTGATTCCGTACTTCTGCGGTTTGGAACGAGTTGTACCAAGGATCCGACTCTCAATATCCTTATCTTCATCCTTTTCGCGATAGTTTAATTCGGCTTGCCGCTCTAGAAACTCAGCAAAGGAAACCATGGCACTCTCGAGGGCGTCCACGCTATCAACCGAAGACATGTAACCCCAATCGCAAGCGCGGCGGGCTGCGACGGCGAATGAACGAATGCGCCACTTTAACTCACCCAGCAATTGGGACGTCCAAAGTTGATTGAGGCTCGTTACTGTAGGGAGTGGGCAGAATGTTTCTCCTTTGCTGTAGGAGTGAAACTTCCGCACGAGAGTTAAGTCCACAAAGAATGCTGGGTCACTTGGCTTGAGATCGGGGTGACCATTAGACCAAGCAAGCTTCGCCACGGCGGAAGTGTCTTGCGCAAGAGTGGCGAGTTGCTTGATATGCTTTCTGATTGCACGGGCTTCGTCAGCCAGAAAGTCTGGGTAGTGCTCCTCAAACAAATCAAACAGTTGCTTTCCACATACCCAGTCGAAAGTACGCGCAAGCTTCTGCAGCTTCTTCTCGCACGCGGGCCGGTTCTTTGCTGGAATGTCCACGAGCGACGTAAGTATGACATTTGGCAGCGGACGTCCAGAATCGCGGACGATTGCCGAAAACCGTTCAAGCTGCGCGTGCAGGGAGTCCAAATAGTCGTGCAATGAAGGCTGCGAAGCCTCAAGGCTAGACGCGCTGACGACGATCGCGCACGCGGGAATCTGGCCAATCAGCGGTCCAGATGTAGAGAATGCTATCAATCGCGCTGACGATTCATCAAAAATGTCGACATCGGTGGTATTAGGCATTTTCGCAAGCAGCGCAGCGACTGCGTGAGCCGACAGGGCTTCGTTGTCTGCTCCCGCGAAACTGGGCGACGGCTGATCTGCTTGAGGTTTCCGCATGAAAGCTCCGATTATGCGTTTATACCTATGTGATTCTCAGTTGAGAGAATTCGGCAACTGCCTTCTTAAAGTCATCACACAAGATCAAGAGAGTCTGGTTGTCACGTGTGTCGCAGATACGAGATAGCGTGTCGACAATATCGCACCACCGTTGGAGGTGCTCGTGATTAATCACGGCGAGCGCAGGCAGAATGGACATCGCTTGGTCGCAACGGCGGCGCAATTGAGGCTGGGCTTGTAGTATCATGCGTACGGTCGTGTCGTCGTCCGATTTCACGGTCAGCCAAAAGTCAGCCTCCACACTGAGTATGGACAGTGCAGCAGCCTTAATGCGCTGATTGATCGCTCGCAAGACACGGGCTTCTCTCGCTGAATCCATCGCCGCGAGCAGAACAACAAGCACGATTCCCTCTAACGAGACGGCGGCAGCCAGTTGAACTAGATTTCCTGCGAGCTGACTCTCGCCTGAGAACACCCAAACTGACGTTAGGAAAGCGATTGAGAATATAAGCAGTAAGAGTAAATGCGTTCGCGGCATCTCGTTATCCTGCTGTGAATTTCGCTTTCAATGGGCTGCGTGGCCAGTTCGTCGGCTGCCGATGTGGCGAAGCCATTGAACGCATGAGCATTCGAGGCGATTGTATCCGTGCTTGGGCAACATTCGAGTGAAGCGGCTGTTTTGGCGGGTGGCACCGGTTGGCTCTACTCGGCCTACCGGGGTCGCGCAGTGACAAGGTGCTGGAACGGTAAGTCTTGCGGCTGTCGAGCCGCTGGGTGTCAGCCTTCTGTCTTCCGCCACAACGTGGCAGCCGTATGCCGGGAGTCTATCCGAGAAGTAGGTTGCGACTCTGTCGCGACGGCCCTTGCAGAGACGAAGTCCTTAAACGCAGTGAAGACTTCGGCATCCTCAGTTGGTTTCGCTCAAGCTTAGGATCCATATTGAATGACAGTTGCCGTCGCGACAGAGTCGCAACCAACAGGTCGCGATTGGAATCGCAACCTACGTTTACTCGAATGGTTTCCGTCACCCGGGCCGATGGCCTGGAGACGTCCCGTTGGGACTCAACCACATATCAACCACATCGATGTGAGATTGTTGTTCTTGGCTCGAGTTGACTTACTTCCCGGTCACGAGCTGCAACTGGGCGGCTCCGGTGGGGGGATCTTGGAGTTCGACTCTTAGCGGGGTTTTGCGGACGGCGCGGTTGATGATGAGGGTGACTCGGTGGCGGCCAGGGGTTAGGGATATCGGGTCGGACTTGAGTTCCAGGGGTTCGGTGTCGAGCCAGGCGGTGAGGCCTTGGGGGTCGCCGACGTTGATGATGGCTTCGCCCGACGTGCTGACGTCGAACTCGAAGCGGACGATGTGCACTCCGTCCGGCAGGTCTTTGAAGGGCCCGTAGAAGGGTACGGTGGCCAGGTCTTCCAGCGGCAAGGTGCCCTTCACGGAACTGTAGGCCGGGCCGAAGAGCAGGGCGGGATCTTCCGTGGCCGCCGAGCCGATGCGGGTGCGTCTCAGCAGGGTGATACCCTCGTTGGTGGGTTGCATGGCCAGCCAGCGGCGGACGACTCGTTCGCGACCGAGTTGATACTCGCCACCCACTTTGCCCAGTTCGGACAGGAAGCGGGCGAGGTCCACGAACTCCTGACGCGTGAGCTTGTCCGTGACGCCAGTCGGCATCAGCGACGCGCCGTCGGCCTGCTCGTCGATCTCGGCGAGCGGCACGTTGATTTCCTTATCATCCGCGTTGCGCAGCACCAGATCCTTATCCGTCTGTCGGACTTTGACACCGGAGACGCTGCGTCCGTCCTTGGTAATAATAATCAGGGTATTAAACCCCTCTTTAACCTTCTTATTGGGTTCGACGAGCGAATCGAACACGTAGTCGGGCTGAGCACTCGCGCCCAGACTGGCGAGGTCAGGACCGACTCGACCTCCCGCGCCGCCGATGGCGTGACACTTGAGGCACGCGGTCGATTCCCGACGAAAGATCTTCTCGCCACGCGCGGCGTCGCCCTTGTCCTTCAGCTCAGTGAGCAGCGCGGTCATCTCAGCGGGACTGAGCGATTTCGGGCCGGCCTGCACACCGCCCGCTTTCGTGAGTGCATCGGTCAGTTCCGGCAGCTTGCGGCCTGAGGCTTCCACCGAACGCAGAGCGAGTTTCGCAACGTCGCCGTTGATTTTTTGGTTGGCCAGAGCGGCGGTCAGCTCGGCCGGACCATCCTTCAGACCGAGAAACGCGTTGATGAGCGCGGTCGGATCGGCACCGGCTGCTGCCTTGGCGAGCAGTCCCGCAGCGGCGGCGGCACCCCGTTTGGTCTGCAGCGATGCGGCACCGATGGCCGCGGCTTCACGGACCTCGAACGGCGCATCGCCGCGTGACAGCGTTTCAAGCTGATTGATCGAATCGGCCGTCTTCATGCGAGCGATGCCGTTCAACGCGGATTTGCGAAGTTGCACGTCTTCATCGGCCTTGTTGGCCAGCGCGAGCAACGCTCCGAATTGAGCTTCCAGCTTCCATTCGCCGACGGCTTCCGCCGCGGCCGCTCGCACGGCCAACGGCTGCTTTTCATTTAATAATTGCACAACTCCATTCAAGTCACCCGCAGGCAGCACGCCACGCTGCTTCGAATTCGCGACGAGCGCCTGCAACGTCTGAGTCTGCAGGGCAGTATTATTACTCTTCAAGGCATGCACATAGATGCGACGCAAATCGTCCGGCGAGCCGAGATTGGCGATTTGTGATAATGAGTCCGGCAACTGCGGGCCCGTCAGTCCGCCTGCTTCCAGCAGACTCAGCAATCGCGGCACCACGGCCGGTGAGCCCACCGTCTTCAACGCGTACGTCATCTGATCGACGTTATTACCAAACGTGAGCTGCCCGGACTCGGCGAGCGGCAACCATTGCTCGCGGTTCTCCCACGCAGTCAGCCACAGGGCATAATCCAGGAACATATCCAGCGGATGGCTGATGGCCTGCATCGCCAGTTCCACGCCACGCGGACCCGCCACGTTGCCGAGGATTCGCACGGCTTCCAACCGCACCCGGGCATGCTCGTCATGCACCAGCCGGGCCAGATGATCCAGGCCACCCGGCACGCGGTCATACCAGTGCTGTAGAACTCGAGCCGCTCCCGCCCGCACTTCGGCCTGCTTCGCTCGCAGCAGGTCATTGAGCAATTCCGCGTTCGCGGTCTCCAGCGATTGATACGTCCACAGGGCTTCGAGCTTATTGCGTTCAAACAGCGGATCATCCGCATCAAGTTTTTTGGTCCATGCCGCCAGGTGAGAAATGACGGCCGCGGCACCGCGTTCTTTCAGCACACGTTTGGCCTGCTGACGAGTCCAGCCTTCCGGGCTTTTTAGTTGATCGAGCAACTCCGGCGTTGAGGCATCGACTAACGTCGGCCGAGCGACAACCGGGCGGTCCTTGCGGGTGACTCGCCAGATGCGGCCATGCACGTGATCGCGTCGCGGGTCGCGGAAGTCGACTTCGCCATGCTGAATGATCGGATTATACCAGTCAGCAATATAAATGGCTCCATCCGGCCCCATCTGCACGTCGATCGGACGAAACGCCACGTGCGACGTCTTGATGAGTTCCACCTGTTCTTTGGCAGCGTAGCCCGAGCCGTTATCGGTCAGCACGAAGCGGCAGACGCGGTGGCCTCGGAAGTCGTTCGTAATCAAATTGCCTTGCCAGTCGTCCGGCAGATGGCGACCGCTGAGGATTTCCAATCCGCAATACTTCGGGCTGCCGGGATTCAGGCCCTTGAAGATTTTCGGGACGCCCGTTGCCGTTGGGTATGCGGCGCCGGGTATCACATAATTGATACCCTCGCCGCCCGCACCGTCCGTCGCGAACGACTGGCCGTATTGATCGAAGATATGGCCCCACGTATTCACCCAGCCGCGAGCGAACACTTCCAGCTTCATGTTCTCGGGCCGAAACTGCCAGATACCGCCCGCATTCAGCCGTCTCACACCCCAGGGTGTTTCGATGTGACTGTGAATATAAATCGACTGATTCATATACAGCATGCCGTCGGGACCCCAACGGAGTGTGTGCAGAATATGATGCGTGTCTTCGGTGCCGAAGCCCGACAGCACGACGCGCTCTTCGTCAGCCTTGCCATCTCCGTCGGTGTCCTTGAGATGCAGCAGCTCGGTGCTGTTGGCGACGTAGGCGCCCCCGTCTCCAGGCGCGACGCCCGTCGGAATCAAAAGACCGTCTTTGAAGACGGTGGTCTTGTCGGCCTTGCCATCGCCGTCCTTGTCTTCGATGACGAGAATGCGATCGGTCGCCGCCGCGCCGGGCTTGATCTGCGGATAGACTTCCGAACTGGCAATCCACAGGCGGCCCTGCGGGTCGAAGTTCATGTGAATCGGCTTGGCGATCAGCGGATCCGCCGCGAACAGGTTCACTTCAAAGCCGTCCGCGACCTTGAACGTCTGCCGTTCCAGCTCGGGATCCGGGTCCGGAATGTCCTTCAATTCCCGCTGCGCAAACGCTGTTGTCGTGAGCAACCAAAGCAAAGAGGCCGCGGCCAGAGTCGCAAGACGCTTCATCACAAACCTTTATCGAGACAGAAACAGAATCCGAGCCACGATGTTTAAGCAATCGCGGCACGCTTCGCGACCAAGCTGGTGTCTTCAGGTTTGTGAAACTTGTGGCGGTGAACAGCATGCAGTCCGGCCAGCAGTGTGCCGCAAGTCATCGCTCGATGGGCGTTTCGGAGTACAGCACCATGTGGTACTCATCATGCAACGTGCCTGCGTGGCAGAGGTAGCCGCGTTCCAACCCGAACTCGACGAAGCCCAGGCGTTTGTAGAGAGCGATCGCCGGCGCGTTCCGTGTGTTGACGCCGAGATTGATCTGACGGACAGAGAACTCGCGTCGGGCATGTTCAACTGCCGCGCGAAGCAACTGCTCCGCGACTCCTTGCCGACGCGATTCGGGTGCGACGTACACGCCCCAGACAAATGCCTTGTGAGCCAGCTTTCGCTGTGCTTCTCGCTGCAGCCCGGCAATGCCTACGAGCTGATTATTGATGAAAGCTCCGAAGACAACACCATCCGACTGAGAAGCTAGTCGCTCAGCTATAGTCTGAAGCGGCAAGGGAGCTTCTTCTTCGACGCTGGATGCGAAGGAGCTTGGGGACTCTTGAAGACCTCG
Source organism: uncultured Planctomycetaceae bacterium (assembly GCA_964386705.1). Lineage (GTDB taxonomy): Bacteria > Planctomycetota > Planctomycetia > Planctomycetales > Planctomycetaceae > AM-0621. The sequence continues at coordinate 9,063 of CAYLTY010000175.1, read as the reverse complement.
TAGCCGGAGCGCCTGGAAGGCTGCGGCGTCAGCAGATTGTAGCAGAAGTATTTTCATAAACTTGAGTGATAATGTCGCGAGTAATGCCAACTGTGGAAACAGCCCAGCTGTTTTGCTACAGCTCTCTGTCCGGCGTTTCAGTGTTTATTACTCTGTGAAGTCAAGAGCGGCCGAGTCGACCATCTATAGGAAACCTGGATGCGACTTGTCGGTGAGATGGTGCTGGGCTTACCCCGAGCTGCGCAGCATTGGCTGTGGAGTGTACTCGGAAGGAATAGACGTGACGGGTTCGTCGAGTTCGATGTCGTTGTTCCTTCGTCCGACGAGGCGAGTGTAGCCGATGTAGCGTCCTTGATCCGCTTCGATCGCTTTGATTTCTGTGGTGTTGTTTGGCGCGATGACATGATGCCAATCAAGCCAGCAACGCCAACCGTCAGCGAGGGTATCAGACGTTTCGATTGTTATGATGCCGGTACGCTCCCAGTGGTGCCGCCACCAGTCTGCCGAATGCAAGCACCATAAATTCGGAGTCCACCAGTCTCGCAAGTGATCGGGAACAGGGCCAGTAATTTCCTGCATCAAACCTGCACCTGCCATCGCAATAATACCGTTGGGCTTCACATATCGCGCGAGGTAATTCAAATAGAGATCGTCGGTGCCGTAGTAGAAGAAGGAGTCGATACTCACAATTGCGTCGAAGAAATCGACCGAGAATGGCAGGGATCGCGCGTCGGCGCGAATCGGGAAAACACTGTCCTCAACACCGGCGTCGCGGATGCGTTGAATGTTCTCCGCCGCGCTGAACCACAGATCGGTGGCCCAGACTTGCACGCCAAACTCGCGGTGCAGAAAGATCGAGGACAACGCACGACCGCAGCCGAGATCGAGGACTCGCATGCCCGGACGCAGGTCCAAGGCTTCTGCCAGCCATTCCGTGAGCCAGAGAGCGTTCGCTGCGCCGCTCACTCCGGCCAAGGTCCAGTCGGGATGATACGCGGATGCTCGCGGGAATCGGTCCGACCGCATCAGTTTGTCTGCAGCCATCTGGCGGCCCTCCTCTGCTCGTGGCTTCGACGGTAGTCGACGGCTTTGTCGTGTACACCGCGAAGGTCCGAAAATGCAAAGGAGTTGAAGACACCTTCGACGAACTCAAGTTCGGTGCCAGTCAGCGCCAGGCGTCATTGGAAGTCAGCAAATGCCGAAAGTTGGCTGGGCTCAGATATCAACGGTTCTCTGGCTGTGGTGGCGGAAGCGGGGCGGCGGTGGCGTCTACCTTGGCTTCGCGGAGGTTCTGGCCGACGGTGATGCGCCACGTCTTGTCCTGCTGCGTGAACTGGACGTAGTCGCGGCCGATCTTCGTGACGGTGGCGTTGAACCCGGCGTATTGCAGCGGCTTGCCTTCCTTCAGGATCAAGCGGGCGTTCTTGGATCGGTCGTAGAGCCAGGCTTGCATTTCCGAGTCCGCGGCGACCGAAGCTGTCAGGAAGGTGAACTGGGCGGAGTCGTCCTGCACGGTGATCGGCACCGAAACGGTCGTCGACTGGGGGGGCGTGCCGTTGTCGGTCACCGCGACCGAAATCGTCACCGCGCCGGGCGGCAGCGTGGCTGCGGGGGTCCAGGTGATCTCGCCAGTCGATTCATTGAGCGTCACGCCTTCGGGCTTCGGATCGTTGAGCTTGTACTTCAACTGGTCGGCGGGCGTGTCGGTATCCGTCGCCGTGAGCTTAACGGTGATCGGCTGGCCGATTGTCGCCACAAGATCTTTCGGCATATCGACTTTCGGCGGCGTATTGAGGTCCTTCAAAGTCAACTCGAACGAGCCGTCCAGTGGAGCTTTCAGGCCCGGAGCGGTGGCTTGAAACGCCACTTTGAAGGTTCCGGCCTTGGCTTCGGAAGGCGGCGTCCAGACGAGTTTGCCGTCGTCGAACTTCATCCCCGGAGACAGTTCACCCACGACCTTGTAAGTCGGGGCGCCCGTGCGGGAATCGAAGCCGGTGGCCTTGGGCTCGAGCGTGACGCTGCTGCCGCGCTGCACGGTCTTGTCGCCGACCAGTTCCAGCTTGGGCCGATACGGGATCGGTTTCGCAAACGGGTTCTGCAGGATGAGTTTCTCGAAATCTTCCGGTGTTTTTCCAGCGAACTCGGCGTTGGTCGGAGACAGTTCGACGGTTGCGCCGGTCTTCGCGGTGAGCTTCTGCTTCGGTGCGGGTTGAATCGTCCAGACGGTGTTTTCAGTCTTGGTCACCATCACATACTGGTCGGCGATCCGCACTTCAAACGGGGCTTTATCCGGGAAATCCTTGGCGCTGGCGACACGGATTTCCTTGGCGTCCGCAGCGATGTCCGCGTTCAGCGTCGTGCGCGGAAACACCGACAGGTAGTCGTTCTTCGGAGCGTCACGCAGGGACATGGCCTCAGCCATGATGTTCACCTTCAGACGCGGATTCAGGCTGTTGTCCATCGCCTCGACCGTCAGGTTGGTGATGTGGTGCATCAGGTTGGCGCGATGGAACCGGAACAGGAACTGACGCACTTGTTCGATCGAAGCCTCGCCCGTCACCCGGACTCGCACGAGTACGTATGTATTATCCTTGGCTGCGAGAATGCGTTCAGGCGTCACCAGCGGCTTGGAGAACTTCGCGACGACCTCGGCCAGGTCGCTCAGCCACTGCTGGTACGACAACGCTCCCTGCGAGGCGTTCGAGGACAAGCTGCGGGCCTTGTAGTCCTTCATGCGGGTCAGCGTGGACAGATTGCGAGTCAGGTCCTGATCCTGCGTGTCCCGGAGCTTCTCGACGGCCCCCAGCTCCTTCTCAAGCTGGGTGAGAGGCTTACGGAAGTAGCCCCATATCGTCGGAATAACGACAAACAGGAGCAGGGTGCTTCCCAGGGAAATCGCAAGGATTTTTTCACGTTTGTTCATATTCAGTCACTTCGCCCGTCGCGTGGTCGGGCAGTCTGCGGAGTGGCGGAGCTGTCGAGTCTCTGCCTTCGCCGCGCTGAGCATCGTTTCGTGCAAGGTTTTCGCCGATGAATTAACCCGCGTTAACGCGCTTTGCCAGTTTCTTCACAGCCTATTCAGGTCACTTGTGCGATGAAGGGTCGGGGCAAGCGGCCCTTCGTTCGAAGCCGTGTGACATGACAATTGAAGTGAGAACGAAACCGCCCACGGCAGGGTGCGGGTAAGTACCGAAATGTCAGGTAGGTGTGATCAAGCCGACCTGACAGTCTGGAAGTTCGGTGGTGTGGTTTGTTCCGAGCCACAAGCGACATCCAAGGAACTAAGGTTGCGGGGCAGACAGCGTCTTGTGAGTCGGTTTTGCACGCCACTAGCATAGCCCCGCGTTGATCATGATCGAGAGCCTCAAAGGAAATACCATGCGTTTTGGCATGAGAGCCTGGTTGTCCGGATTTGTGCTGACTGTCAGCCTGGCGACAGTTCAGCCGGCACTGGCGCAGTTTGGCGGTCCGGGCGGAGGCGGTCGCGGCAATCGTGGCGGTGGTTTCAATTTTGATTCCGTCACCTTCGTGATTCAGCGCGAAGACGTGCAGGGCGAGCTGAAACTCTCTGACGAGCAAAAAGAGAAGCTCAGGGAGCAGCAGAACGCCTTCCGTGATGATCCCAAGCTGCGCGATTTCTTTGATCGTCTGCGCAATGCCGCTGGCGACGAAGAACGCAAGACCATCGGCGACGAGATGCGGCAGTATCAGGAAGGTCAGATCAAGACCATCCTGAAGCCGGACCAGTTTACCCGCCTGCAACAGCTTTCGTTCCAGCGACAGGGCACTCGCGCGCTGGAAAATGAAGATACCGCGAAGGCTTTCAATCTGACGGACGCTCAAAAAGAAAAGATGCGCACCGCCAGCGAGGAATATGACAAGGCTCGCGAAGAACTGTTCCGTAACCGCGATATGCCGCGTGAAGAACGTGACGCGAAGCTCGCCGAAATGCGCGCTACGCGGGATAAGGCGGTTGAGGCGGTGCTGGATTCGTCACAGCGCAAGCAGATGGAAGAAAAACGAGGTTCAACGTTTACCTTCCAGGAACAGCAGGGCGGTTTTGGAGGTTTCGGCGGCCAACGTCCGGGTGGTAATAACAACGATAACAACCGCCGTGGTGGTACTAACAACAATCCGCCGCCGCGCCGGCCTGATACTCCAATTGGCAGTACAACAATTGTTCCCGGCGCGCCCTTGCCGGGCGCAGTTGCCGCTGACGGAACCGCAGTTGCGGCCGCGCCGGCGATTGTATCCTTCGGACAAGAGAAGGCCGGCGGCAAGAAGCTCGAAAAGATGTCCTTCAACTTCCGCTACGCTCCGTGGCAGGACGTATTGAAGCTCTTCGCCGAAGCGGCCGGTCTGACGCTCGATCTGAACGACGTCCCGCCAGGCACGTTCAATTACTACGACGAGCGTGAATTCACGCCGATGGAAGCACTCGATGTGCTGAACGGCTACCTGTTGCAGAAGGGTTACGTGCTGGTACGACGCGACGAGTTTCTGGTCGTGCTTAACATCGATGTGCCGATTCCGCCGAACCTGGTGCCGACGGTTGCGCTCGACGAACTGCCGAAGCGCGGTCGCAACGAATTGATGACCGTCATTATTCCGCTCACGGGCATGACGCCGAACGAGGCCGTGGAAGAAGTCCGGGAATTACTCGGACCGCAAGGCAAAGCGGTTGCTCTGAGCAAGACCAGTCGCATTCTGGTTACGGACATCGGTCAGAACCTGCGTCGCGTGCATGAATTGCTCAGCAACCTGAACGTCGAAGTCGGTGATAAACAATTCAAGCAGTATCACCTGAAGCATGTGACGGTTGTGGACGCTGATAATATCGTTCGCGATTTGTTCGGGTTGCCTCATCGCGGCGTCGAGAACGTCAGCGCGGGTGGCGGCTTCGATTCGCGTGATCGCGATCGTGATCGCGGCGGTTTCGGCGGTGGCAGTAGCAGCCGCTCCAGTGCTCCGACGCGTACCGACCCCAATGCCCGCGTGCAGGTCGCTGTTGATGAGCGCACCAATACGCTGCTGATCACTGCGAAGGCGGATGATATTCGTATCATCGATGACGCCATCAAGACGATCGACATCCAGCAGGAAGGCGAAGTTGCCAAAGGTAGCAAGACACCTTACCTGGAAGTCTACGCGCTGAAGTCGGCTGACCCTCAAGAAGTCGCCAAGACCTTGAACGTGCTCTTTCCCGGCAGTGTGGTGAATGAGGACGGTCGAGCGCGCCGCATTCATATCCAAGCGAGTTCCGAGCAGCATGACCGCATTCGTGAAACGATCCGTCGGCTGGATGGTGAGGGCGGCAGCAGTCAAGTGGCCGTGGTGCCGCTGGGGCGAATGGATGCTTATACCGCAACGGCGTCAATTCAGTCGCTGTTCGTTACGGAAGGCAACTCAGCTCCCGTTATTCAGCCTCACCCGCTGGGCACGGGCCTGATCGTGCGCGGGACTCCGGATCAGGTGGAACAGATCAAGTTGCTGATGGCCGAACTCGATCCCACTTCGGTTGGCGCCGCGAGCCAGCAGGGCAACGTGCGAACGGTGCCGCTGGGTGGCCGCAATCCTGAGCAGTTTCTGAAGGCTCTGGAACAGGTCTGGAACGCGAAGAGTCGCACGCCGATTCGCACCGTGATTCCGTCAAACAGTTCCACAACGATCGACCGCCGCGTTCCGGCAAGCAGCCAGGATCCGGATACGACTCCTTCGGCCTCGAAGGACGAGCGTCTGGATCGCATCCTGAATAATCCGCCCGCGAACCGCACTCCGCGCGATTCCACCAGTGGTGAAGCTCGCCGTGCCGAGCCGCAACCTGAAATCAAGAAGGTGAAAGCCGACAATCTGGATTCCGTTTCGACGCAGGAACTGCGTCGGGCCGTGTCCGAAGTTGTGGCGTCTGTCGCGACTGGTGAAGAAGACGACGAAGACCAGCAGACCGATCGGGAAGCCGCCGACGAGTTCAACAAGCTGTTCGATGAACTCGAAGGCGCGCAGAAGCCGGCTGCGAAGAAGACCGAACCTGCGGCGAAGGCATCCGACCCTGCAGCAGAGGGTTCTGAGGCTCCGATCATGGTCACGATCAACAACGGCAACCTGGTGCTGATGTCGGATGATCCGCGAGCACTGGATCAGCTCGAAGACACCATCACGTCGCTGGCTCGAGCCATTCCCGCCAAGACCGAATGGACGATCTTCTATCTGCGTTCGGCGGATTCACTCGAAACCGCAACCGTGCTCGAACGGCTGTTCCCGAGCAGCTCGGTATCAACCACGGTTGGCGGATCGAGCGGCATGATGGGCGAACTCACCTCGGGTATTTCCTCGATGGGTCGCGGCATTATGGATCTCACCGGCATGAACTCGCTGACGTCTGGACCGCAGACGCTGCGCATCGTGCCAGATACTCGTACTAACGCGCTGATGGTGAGCGGACCTCCGCACCTCGTCACGGAAGTCGAGCAGATGCTAGAGATCCTCGACGCGTCGGAAACTCCTGAGCAATTGCGTAATCGTGCTCCGCGTTACATCAACGTGAAGCACGCCGAAATCTCCGATGTCGCTGAGATGATTCGCGATATCTACAAGGAAGAACTGGAACCCGATCGCGGCGCGCAGAACAATCCGCTGGCAGCCCTGATGGGTGGTGGCGGCGGTGGTGGTCGTGGCGGCAGTCGCGGTCAGACACAAGCGCAAGTGAAGCTGACACTTAGCGTGGATTCGCGAGCGAATCGCCTGATCGTTTCCTGCAGCGAGCCGTTGTTCAAGCAGATCGAATCGATGGTTGAGCAGGTCGATATCGCGGCTCTCGAATCGAAGCGCACCGTGCGGGTGGTCTCTCTCGAGAACGTGAAGTCGACTCAACTGAAGGCCGCACTCGGGGCCGTGATGCCGAAGGTGAAAGTCAGCACCAGCCGCTCAAGCAGCGGTGGTGGTGGAAGCGGCGGCGGTCAGCCTCCGCAGCAACCGAATCCGGATGAAGTCCGTCAGCTCATTCAGCAACAGCAGCAACGCAGTAGCGGTAGTGGCTTCGGCGGCGGCAGTCCCTTTGGTGGTGGCGGTCGCGGCGGTAGTCCCTTTGGTGGAGGTGGCTTCGGCGGCGGAGGCCGTGGTGGCCGCTGATCATCGCGCCGGTTCAACCTTCACCGGATGAAAACACACAACGCGTCGGCGATTGCCAGACGCAACGGAGTGAGTGCCTGATCTCTTCGGGTGCCACTTCTCCCTCGCGAGGATGGGTCAGTGCGATTCATCCTTGCCCCTCCCGCCTTGACGTTCCCACCTTGCTCCGCCGGGTTTTCCATCATGGAAATTGCTGAATTATTCGTTCGACGCCGGTTGATGTCCGCTGAGCAATGCGAAACGGTACGTCGTCAGATCAACGGCAAGCGCTTCGACCAGGCGGTCATCGAACTGGGTATGGTCGCGGAAGACGACGCGCTGAAGGCCTTCGCTGACGAACTCGGGATGCGGTACGTCGAACTGGACGAGATTAAAGTCGACCGTGAATTGATCAGCCTGTTCCCGACGTCCGCGATCTTTCGGCACACCGCATTGCCGATTGCACGCGTCAACGGCCGAGTCGAAGTCGCTGTTGCTGATGCCTTCGATCTCGAAGCCCTGGATGAACTGAGCGCCTTGAGCGGATTGCGTCTAGAACCGGTGCTCGCGCGTCGCGCGGATCTGGACCGTCTGATCAAGCAAAGCCTCGGCGTCGGCGGTGATACCATCACCGAACTCGTCAAACAGAAGACGGACGAGGATGACCAGTATCTGGCTGAGGCCGCGCGGGCCGATGGCGAACTGGCCGAGCAGGCTCAGCAGGCGTCGGTGATCCGGCTGGTAAATCAGGTGCTGCTGGAAGCGCTCGAGCAGAAGTCAAGCGACGTGCATATCGAGCCGAGCGAGCGCGGCTTGATCATTCGCTATCGCGTGGACGGTCTGCTGCGCGTGCAACCCGTGCCGCCCGAGATCAATCAATTCTCGGCCGCGATTGTCACCCGCTTGAAGATCATGTCGCGGCTGAATATCGCCGAAAAACGTCTGCCGCAGGACGGTCGTATTGAATTGAAAGTCGCGGGCCGGGATATCGACGTCCGCGTTTCGATCATCCCTATGCTGCATGGCGAAGGCATCGTGCTGCGTATCCTCGATAAGGGCCGCATGGTCTTTAATCTGAAGGGTATGGGCATGCCGCCCGAGATTTACTCGGACTTTCACGAGCTCATCACGCTGCCGCACGGCATTCTGCTCGTCACAGGTCCGACTGGTAGTGGTAAGACGACGACGCTGTATAGCGCGCTGGCGGAAATTCGTGATCCCACCGTGAAGATCATCACGGTCGAAGACCCGGTTGAATATCAACTGGAAGGTATTAACCAGATTCAGGTGCATAGCCGCATCGGACTGACGTTCGCCGCTGGTCTGCGATCGATTCTGCGTCACGACCCGGACGTCATTCTCATCGGTGAAATTCGTGATAAGGAAACGGCTGAAGTGGCCGTGCAGTCATCGCTGACCGGTCACCTGGTATTCAGCACGCTGCACACCAATGACGCCGCCAGTTCGTTCACGCGACTGGTGGATATGGGCGTGGAACCGTATCTCGTCGCCAGTACCGTTGAAGGCGTGATGGCGCAACGACTGGTTCGCCGACTCTGCAAGCACTGCCGTCAACCCTATCAGCCGACTGCGGACGAACTGCCGAAAGACTTCCCGAACAAGAGCCCCGGCACGCTGTATCGCCAGGTGGGTTGTCGTGAATGCGGTGAAACCGGCTACTCGGGCCGAATCGGTATCTACGAACTGCTGCATACGGATGAACGGATTCGCGAGCTGTGTGTGGAACGTGCCAGTTCGACACGAATTCATGCTCATGCGAGCAAGCAGGGTATGTTGACCTTGCGTCAAAGTGGCTGGCGGCGCGTGATGGATGGTACGTCGAGTATCGAAGACATCCTGCGCACCACTAAGGTTGACATTCCTCACTAATGGGATGACTTGCTCATTATTGGAATCTGAAATTCGTCATTTGAAACTCTCTGAACATGCCTGATT
>CAYLTY010000174.1:0-17853 GCA_964386705.1 uncultured Planctomycetaceae bacterium | reverse complement strand
GACGCTCGACAGACGAAACTGACATCTTCTTCCGAGGCATCTGACTCCCTTTCACGAAGCCCCAGAATAAGAGACAAGGTTGTCCCTGAAACCGTCAGCACCTCAAACCCAGCGATCTACGATAAAGCGCCACAGAGACGACGAGCGGATGACCCTATCTCCAGTGCCTCTCAGCGTTCGCTTCCTCGAAACCAACTGGAAATAAATACGTGCACGGGGTTAGGTGAATTCAGCATGGCGCCGAGCCATTTAGTCAAAGACCACTCGATTTCGGGACTTACGACCTCTGCTGGCTCACCGATCTTTGGGACCTTCCCAAGTCTGAGCTTGTAGCTTCGGTACTTGATCTCCTCGTTTGGATCTATTCGCCACTTTGCGGCCAGCGTCTCAAGTTCTCCGATGCGTTTCTTTGCTTCTGCCCTTGCGTTGGCGGGGCCCTGCAGCCCTGTATAAAGCCGCCTGACTTCGGCACGGTATGCGACGGCTTCCGGCATTTCTCGAATAGCTATGCAAGCTTCGAGGGGAGAGATGTCTTCGTAGAGTGATTTGAGTAGCAACATTTCTTGTATTGGGGGCAAAGCAACATCAATGTCGCCCAGATCAAGAAATTCATCTGCTGCCTTCTGGTCTTGATCTTTGATCAACCGCGTTGACAGCACTTGGTGCATAGTGCGGCGGACGTGCGAGAGGTAGTTCATCTTCGCACTGCTCACAACGAGCGGCGCCTTGGCTGCATCGCTGACGCATAGATAAAACCATGCTCTCTCGGCACAGTCCTCTGAATTTGCGAAACAATGCTGAGCATAGACCTCAGAGGAGCTGCTCATCGCGTCATGGGCGGTCTTGTCTGGACCGTAGAACGATTCAGGAATCCCTGGCTTGTAATCAAGGTCAATAAAAACTCGCCGCTTCTTCTGGATCAACTTAACCGCCGCTTGCCTCACGGCCTCTGGAACGTCGGTCAGTGCAAAGAAAGGGTGTGAGAAGAGAGCAGCGTACGCTTTGATTGCATCTTCGTGCTTAGGCATCCCAGAAACTTCAACATTGGGATCAACGAGTACGCGATCGATAACGAGGCAGTCATGTACGACAGCCTGCTCAAGCGTCCTGAGTGCCGCCTCATGTCGATTGGCAATCTTGAGGACTCGCGAACTCCAGCATGCGTGAAGAAAATCACGTTTCTCAGCGACCGGCATTGAAGACACTTTGCTCCGTAGAGCGCCCAATGCCCCATCGCCCGCAACGAACTCAACGGAGTCTCGAAACAACTCTAGCGCAGATCCTAAATCAATAATTGCAGACGATGTTGAGTGAATCTGGTCAAATGGAATGTGCTTCATTGTGGCCTCCGACTCGATGGCTTCGCGCGTTTCGCACTATGTTCAGCAAGCAAAAAGCAGGGAGATGGATTCCTTTCCACAAATCATACCCAGACGCAGTGGAGCTGAACTCTTCAGAGCTTACAGCGGGATCGGTTTTTTATTGAGCAAGGAGAGTAGTACTACTCGCTAAACGCGTATAGCGAGTCGGACGTGGACTTTCGGTGATCGCCCGAAGGACCGGTGCCGCTTCCAATCTGTTCGATGTTCCTGACCGCGTAGAAGGTTGGTCCGGAGATAATCCGAACCGTTCTGATCTGGAAGCAGTCCTCGGCGTTGGCGACGATGTCACGGTGCTCGTTCTCCAGTACGCCCCAAACAGCGGGTTTTGTGCCTGGCGCTGAGAGACCATGTTGCTCATCTTGACGGCTTCCGCGACAGCCTCAGGACGCAAGCTTCAAAATCGTTGCCACAGACCATGTGACTTCGCCTTGGGCGCGTGCGATGTCTGTTGCCCCTGCACGCTGAGTAATCGCGAGCAACCCATCGCCGTACGCCACCATCGCTCGCAGTGTTGCGTCTTGGTCGCCGGACAGGGACGCTGCGTTGCCGGCCACGATGTGCTGCAGAACTACAACGCGCGACGATCGCACATGGAACGCGAGCATTTGCCGCCTGTTCGCGAAGAGCCTGTTGATTTGGGAAAATTCGAACGGGAGTCGGTGGAGATCAAGTCGTATGTGGGTGGGCTGGTGCCGTCGTTTGAGCGGAGGGCGGGTTAGGTGTTCCGACATGAGAACATGAAGGGCACAGGCAAGAACCTTCGACAGTAGTTCCGAAAAATGTGTGCTGAATCAGTCGGCAATTCCGCCGATTTGGTTACTGGCACGCGATCAGTGACATCAGTCAGACCAAGATGCGTGAGACGGACAATGCCCCTGAGGATCAGCATGGAGATTCGGGGCAATCGTTCGCCCCGAACGCGAGTCGCCGTGCGAAGGAATTGAAAGTGACTCATTTGCCCTTGCATAAAGACTCGTTCAAAACTCTGCAGAATCTTGGCGGGAGCAGATCCCCTTTGTCGGTGGATCTCTGCCGGGACTGACATCATCGCCTAGCCAACCTCGAGCTTGAGCCTGCTTCCGCAGATTGGGGGACATGCCCATAACCCGCAATGCGCAGAACGCCTTACTTTCGTTCGGGCGCGCACTAGTGAATCAGACCCAAGTTGTGTCCGCATCGCATGGTTTAATCCGAAGATTGGAATTCGCTTCGTAAACGCTTGTGCGGAGGTCCTGGTCCGTGTCATTTTCTCTCCGCTCACGTTCTGTACGTTTAGCTCATTTGGCGATGGGGATGGTCTCATGCGGATGAACGACTGGTTGGCAGGTGTTTCAGGGAAACTCCGAGTCAAAACCCTGGAGTCGCGGCGGTCTCAGCTGAGGCGGGCGGTGGAGTCCTTAGAGAATCGACTGGTGCTCAGTGTGGCCACTGCACAGAGCGCCCTGGCTCTGCCGCAATGGTTTGAGCATGTCACAGCGAGTCAAGTGCCGGGGGCAACTCCGCTGGGGGGCCAATCGACCGGATCGGCCAGTTTCGAGGGGCCGATCTATCAGCGTCAGTTCCTCGTGCGTTTGACGCCCGACGCGACGGCTCAAGCAGGCTCGGTGGTCGGGGCGCAGGCACTGTTGGCCAATGGCAGCGTCTCGCTGATCGTAGTCGCGGGCCTGGGGTTGCCGGGGCAGTTGCTCGTGAAGACGTCCGAACGGGATACCGTCAAAGTGGTAACGGCGCTGCAGACAAATTCGCATGTGGCGCACTTTGAAGAAAACTACTCGGTAGGCGCGTCAGCCCAAGTATTTCCCAACGAGCAGGCTCAGTCTCCGCTGTTCACGAAGCAATATGGGTTGCACAACACCGGACAAGATGGAGGAACCGTTGACGCGGACATTGATGCTCCGGAAGCTTGGTCCATCACGACGGGAAACTCACAGGTCGTCGTCTCAGTAATCGACTCGGGCGTCGATTTCACACATCCCGACTTATATCTCAATATCTGGTTGAACAACGCCGAACTTCCGACGCCATTGCTGTCTCGCTTGACCAACGCCGATGGAGTGCCCGGAATATCTTTCAGGGATCTAAACGCATCCACGAATCGTGCACTGCGTCTTGATCCCAACAACGCTGCCAGCGCGCTATTGCTGCGTGATTTGAATGAGACCGGCTATATCGACGCGGACGACTTGTTGGATGACCCGCTATGGTCCGACGGAATTGATACCGACAACAACGGTTTTGAAGACGACCTCGTTGGCTGGGACTTTCGAGACGATGACAATCGGCCGTTCGACGAACATCAACACGGTACTCACGTCGCGGGAATCTTGGGCGCCACAGGCAACGATGCGACACCGCCGACGTTTGATGGAGGAGTGACCGGTGTTGCGTGGACGACGTCCATCATGCCGATGAGATTCCTTGATCAGAACAACAGCGGCGATGTATCTGACGCGATTGAAGCAATCAATTACACAACGATGATGCGGACGCGCGAGACGTCACCGGTCAACATTCGCGTGAGCAATAACAGTTGGGGTTCATCCGGTGCCCTGAGCCAGAACCTGTTCGATGCTGTTGAAGGCAATCGCGCGGCTGACATCCTATTTGTTGCTGCTGCAGGTAACGGCGATGCGCTGGGGCGAGGAATCGACAACGACCAGCAACCGTTTTATCCCGCGAATCTCGACCTGCCGAATGTGATCAGTATCGCGGCCTATGGGCCGAATGGTTCTCTTGCTAATTTCAGCAACTACGGTGACCAGAGCGTCGACATTGCCGCGCCAGGAGTAGGCATCGTTAGCACGGAACCAGATGGCCTCTATGGCTCCCGTAATGGCACCAGCATGGCGACGCCGTTCGTCTCCGGAACTGCAGCTCTGGTATTCAGTCTGCGCGGTTCAGCTTCGGCCGTTGAAGTTCGCGAGGCCATCCTGACAGGTGCCAGTTCTGAGTTGTTACTTTCGGGGCAAGTGAGCGGCGGCCGACGCCTGAACGCAGCCGGTGCCGTTAATGCGTCCACGTTTGCTCCAGTACCCTCTTTACAACCCGTGACGACGATCACCACGCCGAACGTCACTGAGTTCACAGTCACCGTGACCTATCAAGACGATACGGCTCTCGACACCGCCAGCTTTGATATTCGCGACATAGAAATCGCTCGCGAAGGCTTTCCTGGCCAACGGCTCACACCAACTGCTACCACGCTCACCAATGCGGATCCGAATTCGGCTTCAATCGAATACCGCTTCGATGCGCCCGCCGCTTCTGGAGCGTTCGATGCGACCGCGAATGGCCGCTACTTCGTACACCTGCGAGAAGGCGAGGTCCGTGACCTAGAGGGTCTGCATTCCAGCGCACGTCAGCTCGGTCAGTTTGCGATCAACATTACCGACCCAAATGTCTTCTTCGTCAATACCACCAGCGATCTGCCAGATACCAATCTTGCCGATGGCACTCCAGCCGACGCCAGCGGCCGCGTCTCGTTGCGGGCGGCCATCATGCATGCCAATCAGATCTCCGCACCAGCGACGATTGTGATTCCTGCCGGTATCTACGCATTGACCGTCCCTGGCCATAACGAGAACAATGCAGCGACCGGCGATCTCGACCTATCTTCCACCAGCGGTATCACTCTTATTGGTGCGGGGGCCCTTTCAACCACGATTGATGCGCAGCAACTGGACCGCGTCTTCGACGTCGTGAGTGGCGCAACAGCCACGCTGGTAGGCTTCACGATTCGGAACGGCACCGCATCCCACGGGGGGGGCGTCAACAACGCAGGCACCCTTGCGATAGAATCGTCGTTAGTCACTACCAACAGCGCTGAGACGGCAGGCGGCGGCATTTACAGCACGGGCACACTGGTCATCAGCGACAGCAGCATCGAATCCAATGTGGTCCGATCCCGATTGTTCGCGACAGGCGGCGGGGGCGTGGCGATTGCGGGTAATCCGACGACGTCGGCAGGCCGGACAACGATCACTCGCAGTTCGATCGTGAGCAATACGTCGCCGTCTTCTGGAGGCGGTCTACTTACTGATGATGCGGAGCTGCTGCTGACGAATGTCACGATTGCATCCAACACCGCAGACCGCAGCCACGGTGGCGGTGTCCACGTCCGCACGACGAGGACATCAAAACCGACGACGTTCACCAGCGTGACTATTACGAATAACTCCGCGCCGAGTGGCAGTGGTGGTGGCCTGATGGCGAGCACGTCCACCGCTCAACTACGTCTGAGCAATTCCATTGTTGCCAGCAACACAGCGCGCACGTCGCGCGATGTCGAAGGTCAGATTGTCTCAGGTGGAACAAACCTGTTCGGTCAGCCCAGTGCCACGCTCTCCAACTGGCGAACCCTCGCGTCCGGTTCCGCCGACTTCGACCAGATCGGTACCCTTCAAGCTCCGCTGGATCCGCAACTATTGCCACTCGAACGCTCCACGGGAGTCGTTCAAACCCGTGCGCCGCTTCCCGGTGGCCGCTCATCCAACGACGAACTGGCAGGCAACGCCAGCCTGGCTCTCACTCCCGGATTGCCAATTGTTTACTCCACCGTGGAGTTGGAACCGAACAATTCGCGAGGTGAAGCCATGCGCCTCGATGACCGCGGCTGGTCATTGGACGCTGATTCTCAGATTGCCAACTCCACGACGATTCCGCATGTCACGGTGACCGGTACTGGTGACGGCACGTTTGACTATTTTTCTTTTAGCGTGTCCGCGCCAAATACGACTGCCGTGTTTGATATCGATAACGGCTCACTGACATCCGGGTCGCCGTTTAACACGGAACTGTTCCTTTTTGATTCCAACGATAACTTGCTGGCCTCGAACGACACCGCGACCATCGATGTCGGTAGTACTACGGGTCAAGATGCTCGCCTCGAACACACATTCACAACGCCCGGTTACTACACAATCGCCGTAGGAGCATTCGACTCATCCCATGCTGGTGCTGGCCTACTCACCGGCGGCACTCCGGCGGTTGGGAAGCGTTATATCCTCAATGTCTCGGTCGATCAGCATCTGCTTTCACCGACGACTTACAATCCAGCTTCGGCTGCAGATACGATCTTTCCAGTCGCAGGGACTCAGAGCAGCGGAGGCTACCTCTTCTCAGCGACACAAGGTACCTCACCTTTTGCGGCGGCGCAGAACTTCGCAGTCGGGTCTAGTCCTTATGACATGGTTCTCGGCGATGTGGACGGCGATGGCATTGACGACGTCGTAACGGCCAGCCGTGTCAGCAACAATGTGAGTGTGCTGCGAGGCAACGGCAACGGCACATTTCAGGCGCCCCAGAGCTTCACGCTCGGAACCAGTCCTATCGCCGTCGTGCTCGGAGATGTGAGCGGCGACGGCATTCAGGACATCGTCACCGCCAGTCGTGTCAGCGACAACGTGAGCGTGCTGCGTGGCAATGGCAATGGCACATTTCAGACACCACAGAACTTCGCGGTGGGAACCAGTCCTACTGCCGTGGTTATCGGCGATGTGGACCGCGATGGAATTAATGACATCGTCACAGCCAATGGTGGTAGCGATAATGTAAGCGTGCTGCATAGTAATGGCGATGGCACGTTTCGGGCGCCGCAGAGTTTCGCGGTAGGTGAGGGTCCTGTTTCCTTGGTGCTGGGTGATGTGAACGGAGACGGTAAAGGCGACATTATCACCGCCAGCTTTTTGAGCAATAGCGTGAGCGTACTGCCGGGCAACGGCGATGGCACGTTTCAGGCGGCGCAGAACTTCACGGTCAGTGATGGTGCTAGCTCCGTGGTCGTCGGTGATGTGGACGGTGACAGCACCGTTGACATTGTCACCGCGAATTCAAACACCGATACCGTGAGCGTGTTACGTGGCAACGGAAATGGCACGTTTCAGGCGCCGCAGAACTTCACGGTCGGAGATGGTCCGCTCTCCGTGGCTCTGGGTGATGTGAACGGAGACGGCGTTGATGACGTCGTCACCGCCAATTTCTCCAGCAATGACGTGAGCGTGCTTTGTAGCAACGGTAGTGGTGGGTTTCAGACGCCGCAAAGGTTCGCGGTCGGTTCTGGTCCTCACTCTGCGGTTCTCGGTGATATAAACCGCGACGGAATCAATGATATCGTCACTGCCACTTCGCTCAGCAATACCGTGAGCGTGCTACATGGCAATGGTAATGGCACGTTTCAGGTGCCGCAGAACTTCGCGGTCGGATCAAGTCCTAGCTCCGTCGTTCTCGGAGACGTGAACGGCGATGACATTGATGACATCGTTACAGCTAATTCAATTAGCAACAACGTGAGCGTGCTGCGTGGCAATGGCAATGGCACATTTCAGGCGCCGCAGAACTTCGCCACCGATGTTTTTCCCAGCTCGGTTGCTCTCGGGGATGTGGACGGGGATGGTGTCGCTGATATCGTCACAGCCCATACCAGTAGCGTGAGTCTGCTGCGTGGCAACGGCAATGGCACGTTTCAAACGCCACAGAACTTCACGACCGGTCTTTTTCCCAGTTCCATTGTTCTCGGTGATGTAAACGGGGACAGGATCGCTGACATCGTCACAGCCAATCGTGGCGACAATAACGTGAGTCTGCTACGTGGAAATGGCGACGGTACGTTTCAAACGCCGCAGAACTTCACGACCGGTAATTCCCCTAGCTCCGTTGTGCTTGGGGATCTAAACGGGGACGGCATCGATGACATCGTCACAGCCAATCGCAATAGCGATAATGTGAGCGTGCTGCGTGGCAACGGCGACGGCACTTTTCAGACACCCCAGAGCTTCGCCACCGGTGATAATCCTTACTCCGTCGTTCTCGGTGACGTAAACGGCGACGGGATCGACGACATCGTGGCCGCGAATGGAGACAGTAACAACGTGAGCGTGCTACGCGGAAACGGCGACGGGACGTTTCAGACGCTGCAGAACTTCACGGCTGGGAGTTTTCCCGTCTCCGTCGCTCTCGGGGATGTAGACGGCGACGGCATTCATGACATTGTCACCGCCAATTCAAGTAGCATTGATGTGAGCGTACTGCATGGCAATGGCGACGGGACGTTTCAGACGCCACAGAACTTCGTTGCCGGGACGCTACTTAATTCTGCCGTAATCGGGGATTTAGACGGCGACGGCGTCAACGACATCGTCACTGCAAACAGAAACAGCGTAAGCGTGCTGAGCAGCCAAAAGCCGCTGTTGATGTTGCAGTCGTCCAACGGTATTAGCGCTCTTTCACTACCGACTCGCGAGCATCCGCTTCTCCTCGAATCAGTAGGGACGACTGCCTACAGCATCACGGCAGTCTCGGAGGAGGGGCCTTCCGGGTCTGTCCGCTTCAACTTGTGGGCCTATTTGCCAACGGGTAACCGCCTGCTTACATCAATTCTGGCTTCCTCAGTCGAGGACCGACCGATTCGTCTTGTGGCGACAGATTCTACACTCGTAGTGGAGTCGGCCGCGGCAGTTCGAGTGTTCGAAAGCTCAACCGGAACTCTCATCTCTTCAAGCACGGGCAACGGCACATTTCAGTTGCAGCAGAAATTCGGAGCTGGGGATGGTCCTGGTCCTCTTGCTCTAGGGGATGTGGACGGCGACGGCATCGATGACATCGTCACAGCCAATTTCTTCGGCAATGACGTGAGCGTGCTGCGCGGAAACGACAACGGCACATTCAAATTGCAGCAGAAATTCGCCACCGGCGCTGGTCCTAGCTCCGTTGTTCTCGGGGATGTAAACGGTGACGATATCGAGGACATCGTCACCGCGAACAAGGGCAGCGATAACGTGAGTGTGCTGATTGGAAACGGCGATGGTCTGTTTCAGACGCCGCAGAATTTCACGACCGATGATGGTCCTCGCTCCGTTGTTCTCGGGGATGTGAACGGCGATGGCATTGATGACATCGTCACCGCCAATTATTTGAGCGATAACGTGAGTGTGCTGCGTGGCAACGGCAACGGCACGTTTCAGGCGCCGCAGAACTTCGCGGTTGGTGATTTTCCTCGCTCCGTTGTTCTCAGCGATGTGAGCGGTGATGGCATCGATGACATCGTCACAGCCAATCACTCCAGCTATGACGTGAGCGTTCTGCGTGGCAATGGAAATGGCGCGTTTGAGACGTCGCAGAGCTTCACGGTCGGAACGAGCCCTGACGCCGTTGTTCTTGGGGATGTCAACGGCGACGGCATTGACGACATTATCACCGCCAATTCGATCAGTCGCAACGTGAGCGTGCTGCTTAGCACCGGCAACGGCGCGTTTCAGGCGCCGCAGAACTTCGCGGCCGGAGAGCGTCCCGGCTCCCTTGTTCTCGGGGATGTAAACGGGGACGGCATTGATGACATCGTCACAGCCAATGGTCTTTTCAGCAAGAATGTAAGCGTGTTGCGTGGCAACGGCGACGGCACATTCCTAACGCCGCAGAACTTCTCCACCGATCATGACCCTAGCGCGGTTGCTCTTGAGGATGTAAACGGCGACGGCATCGACGACATCGTCACAGCCAGTGTCTTCCGCAACACCGTGAGCGTGCTGCGGGGCCGCCCTACCTTTGTGGAAGCCGTTGTAATCTCAAGCACCACAGTTCTCGGAACCCGCGATGGACTAAGAGTGAGACAGAACGGGAACGCTTCACTGCAACCGCTCTCGATCCAACCAGTCGATTCACCTGTTGGCCCGCTGCAGCGACTCCGAGATTACGAGTTCGTTCAACTGGCAAGTTTCGAGGACAAACTCTTGGCGGCCGTCCGGCTCACCGGTGCAACGACTCGCGCGGGCGAATTGCAGTTGCTTCTGATCGACGCGCCGCAGTTCGATGCATCAGGGAAAGTCATGGCTTCCGACGTCGAAAACTTGACGCTCAATAGCGCTGTGCGCCTGACTGGTGGGGAAGACCGACAATTGTTTGTCGATGGCGATCGTATCTACTTCACGGCGGAGATCGTTGGTTCTGGAATTGGGTCAGAGTTGTTGGTCTTCGATCGTGCAAATGGATTACGTCTGGTTGGTGATCTGCTGCCTGGAGCACAGAGCTCGCAGGCTCGTGACTTTGTAGCTGTCGGCAATGAGGTGTATTTCACCGCGCTGGCTTCACGGTTGGATAACAACACTCGGCAGTCCGTGCTGCGGCGCGAATTGTTTGTGGTCGATGCCAATCAGAATGTGCGGGGCATCCGCGCCGGACAGGAAGTCACGGTGCCGCCGTCCGCAGTCAACGGAACACTGTTCTTCGGTAGCCAGTTGAACGTTGGCGAGTCAGCGCAGTTGCTGCGGTACAACGCGCCGCAGACTGAAGTTGCTCCCGCTGGCGCATTTGAGTCACTGACCGGCAGTGTGGCCGGGAGAGTGTTTCTCGATCGCAACGCAGATGGTCGCCAGGATTCTGAAGAACCAGGCCGAGCCGGTGTCACGCTGTTTGTTGACCTGAATGAAAACCAGCGTCGTGAAGCCAGCGAGCCCGTGGCGACCTCTCGCGCAGATGATCCGGGCACACCTGAGGATGAGACCGGTCAGTTCCGTTTCGATGATCTGCTCGCCGGTAATTACCAGGTTCGCGAAGTGCTCGACAGTGGTTTCGATCAGACAACTCCGTTGAAGATTCTGGCGGCAGTACCAGCTCTGACGGAATTGGCTTCCGTCACTACGAATGGAAGCACTCCGAATCTCGGGCTGCCGTCCGTGATCGGCCAAGATGTGGTTTACGCGAACCTGGCAACCGGCAACTTGATCCGGCGGCCTGTGGGTGAAGATGCCATTTCACTGGTGACTCTACAGACGCTGCTGCCGGGCGTATCCGCAGCCATCCAGTCGATAGGTGCCAGTCATGCACAGGGCGGGGGCCTAACCATCTTCACAGTGACGCTGACAGATGGGCGCGAACTCGTAGTGACGTCAGATCCCAATGGTCGATTGAGCGTCGTCGCGGACACAGGCACTGCTATCACGACGGTTTCACCGGGCAGCGTGCCGACCTCTAGCACGTTGACCGACATTGAAGACTTCAGGAACCGCGGGTTTGACTCGCTGAGTGTCGCTGGTGGCACGGTCGGTTTTCTGGCGACTGAGTCTGGCGGAGCGCGTCGCTACTTGCTGGGAGAAACTGGCTTGTTCGCCGAATTCCAACACGCGCAGGTGCTTCTCGATGGAGGCAACGAAGTCTTTGTGGACCGCGTTGTTGAAGGTTCTGGAACGATCCTGTTGGGCGACGATCTGTTTGTTGATAAAGCCACTCTGGATCCCCGCGTTGGTGGCAATACCGGCTGGCAAATTACAACCAGCACGGGCGAGACGATTCTGCCGCTCACGTTCTTCGATCGGATCTTTGATGTATCAATTTCAGGGCAGTCAGCGGTGTTTCGCGCCCCGAGTGCCGACAGCAGTGATTCCATCTATCTGGCAACGGGTGGTAACCGACTCACACGCTTGGCTAGCTTCGGAACTCTGACCCCTGATGGCACACTCGGAATCGTGGCGTTCGGATCAGAGTCGAACAGCATGGACTCTCCCAGTGTGGCCCTCGATGGCGACAGAGTCGTGTTTGTCGGACGAACAGGGCGCAATCGCAATCCAGGACTTTATGCTCTGATCGATGGGACATTGCGCACCATTGTGGACGGTACCTCGGACTTCGGTGGCCGAACGCTTGCGGACCTGTCGATTGGCCATCAAGCCATCAGCGGTAATCAGATCGTGTTTCACGCTACGTTCACTGACGGCACGGAATCCATCTATCGCGCAGAACTTTCTGCGGAGCCGGTGCTGACGGTGAATGTGCCTGCGGGTGGCAGCGTGAATGATGCATCTTTCGGAGCGAGTGCTCGGCCCGGAACCATTCGCGGGATCTCGTTCGCGGATGGCAATACGAATCACATCTTCGACCGCAGCGAATCGGTCAACGTCGGCCGGACGGTGTTTCTCGATGAGAACCTCAATGGTCAGCTCGACGAGGCCGAACGTCGCGTCGTGACGAATGCGAGTGGCGAGTTTTCGTTCGTCGACCTGCCGGCCGAAACCAGCTACGTCGTCAGAGAGGTGCTACCCAATGGGCTCTCGCCCACCACATTGAGGACTTTGTCCGAAGCCACCATCTTTGTGGGTGCTGCGGAAACGATCGTCGTGAATCTCGGTAGCGTTCTGACGTCAGCGTTGGGGAACTCGGCGGATGGCAAAGTTCAAGGCGTTGTGTTTAGCGACGCGAATGGCAACGGAATCAAGGATTCTGGCGAAGTGGGAATCGTCGGAGTGACGGTGTTTGTGGACAAAAACGGAGATCGAGTGCTCAACGGAGGCGAGCGGTCGGCGGTGACGGGTGCGGGAGGCGTTTACGCGGTGGATCAGTTGGGCGGGGATCGGCAGGCGGTGCGCGTAGAGGTGCCGGCAGGCATGCGGCAGATCAATCCGTTGGGCAACGCTTTCATGACGAGCACTGTCCCCACACCGGACTCACCAGTGGAGGTGGTAGTTGGCGACCTCGATAGCGACGGCGACGACGACATGATCGCATCAAGTGATCTCGCTAATGAACTACAGATCTTCCTCAATACGGGCGGCGGCAGTTTTGGCGCGGTTACGCGAGTGAGCGTGCCCAGCGGGCCGGGCTCTTTGGCCGTCGGTAAGTTTAGAGGGAGCACTCAGGCGCCAGGCATTGTGGTGGGGCACCGCGAATCGAACAACGTCACAGTGTTGATTCGCCAGACGAATGGATCATTCACCTCGCAGAGCTTGGTAACACCCGCGCAGACAGCAGTGGGGCAACCACTCGCGGCCCTGGGGAAAGCACCATACTACGTGACCACGGGTGACTTCGATGGCGATGGTGACGATGATATTGCCGTGGCGTCGCAGAATGCTCTGCCGAATGGCGGCTCGGTCGCCACATTCCTCAGCAATGGGCAAGGAGGCTTTACTCGTGAGCAACTGCTGACACTACCCATCGCGGATGTCGATTCGCCCACGGCCATCACTGCGGCTCGAGTTGATGGCGATTCACGCGTGGACTTAGTACTTTCGAATCTCTTATCGAACAATGTGACGGTATTAAATAATACCGGCGTTACGGGGACGGGGCGCTTCAGTATCTCGTCCCATCTCGCCTTAGGGGGGCTAGAGCCGACAAGTGTGAGGGTGGAAGATTTGAATGGCGATGATCGCCCAGATATCGCCACAACGAACTTTGGTTCGAACAACATCAGTGTATTGTTCGCGCGCACGACCGGTGGATTTGAGCCAGCGGTACTACTCAATGCTGGCGGTAGTCCAGCGGACCTGGAATTGGTCGATGTCGATCGGAACGGCAGCCGGGACATCGTGTTCACGAACTCCGACGCGGCGAATCGGTTTGGCATCATAAGGAATCGCGGCGCGGGCGTGTTTCAAGCGGCAGAGACGTCGGGTTTGGCGGTTTCGGTTAAAGGCACCTTGGCGTTCGCTCTCGCGGTGGGACAGTTCAACGACGATAACGGTGATGGCGTCGTTAGCACGCAAGATATTCCGGACGTTGCCGTCTCTAATCGACGCGATGGTAGCGTGGGCAGTGCGTCGGGCAGCATTACGGTCGGATTCGATTCTGTTGTGCCCGGCGCTTTGAATGTGGAGCTGACTGTGGCTCAGCGCACTGCGTCGGGACTGGACTTCGCCCTGCGCGCCTTCAATCAACTGCCTACGTTGAATCTCATCGCCAATCCGGTCCCGATTGACGAGGACGCGGCGCAACAGACGCTTGTCGTGAGCGGTATCACGGACGGTGGTGATCCTACATCTCAAGCCTTACGAGTGACAGCGGTCTCCAGCTTACCCGGCCTCTTCTCGCAATTGAGTGCGAGTGCCATTGCGAGTGGCAACAGCACGCTGACCTACACGCCTGCGATGAACCGGAATGGCACAGCGACCATCATGGTCACGGTGCGTGATGCGGGATTGGACCTGATGCTCGACACCGCCGATGACGGGTTAGCCACGCGTTCGTTTAATGTCACAGTGCGCGCGGTGAACGATCTCCCGACGGCCATGAACGACACGGCGAACGCCGTCTTCGGAGCAGGTGCCATCGATGTCGACGTCATCGCAAATGATGACGCGGCGAATCCAGATGCCTCCGAAACCTTGCGCGTTCTCGCGATGATTCCGCCCGCGGCGGGTGGCACGGTTTCGATCTTGCCGGACAAGCGCCGAGTGCGTTTCACACCGCCAGCGGGAGCGACCGGGCAGTACGTTTTGCATTACGTGATGAGCGATGGCAACGAGACATCCGAAGCGGATCTAACGGTCTCGGTCAACAAGGTTGAAGTGCTCATCAACGCCGGCAATGACAACATCACGGTGCAGTCGGTGGCTGGTTCAGTGCACGTCTTGAGGAACAACGTCATTGATAACGCAGCCAGCGGGGCTGTGTCTGCGCTTGTCGCCACAGTGCGGGTGACCGGTGGCATCGGAGCGAATCAGATCGACCTGAGTGGCGTTACACGCGCGGCGTTCACGTTGGCGACTGGCATCACTGTGAGTGCCGACGGTGGAAGCGGCAATGATACGCTAATTGGTTCTGAGTTTGGCGATTCGATGACGGGCGGCGCGGGCGATGATCAGCTCACGGGGGGGCTCGGTGCCGATATATTGGATGGTGGCACGGGTACGGGTGACATGATTGCTGAAACCTCGACCGGCACGCTCACGCTGACCTCCAACAACTTCAGCGTCGTCATCAGTGGAGTGACCGAGTCCGATACGCTGAGCAACATCGAGCGGGCGAACATCTCGGGGAGTACGGCGGCGAACAAGATTGATCTCAGCGGGTTCGCGGTGAGTACTGGCACCACCATCAATGGTGCGGGCGGGAGTGACACCATCATTGGGTCGCCTGGTCCGGACATGATTCTTACGCTCTCGGGCGCGGACTCGATTAGTGGGCTCGGCGGCGCGGACATGATCTTGTCGGGTAGTGGCAACGATACCATCAGTGGCGGTGACGGAACGGACAATCTTAACGGCCAAAACGGTAACGATTCGGTCTCGGGTGATGCGGGCAACGACGTGATCGTTGGTGGTGCTGGCCTCGATACGCTGAACGGCGGCGCCGACAACGATTTCTTGAGTGGCCAGACCGAACAAGGGTTACTCAATGGCGGCGATGGCAATGATGTCCTGCAAGGCAACTTATTGAGCGACACGCTTAACGGAGATGCTGGTGACGATCGGCTGCTTGGTCTGCAAGGCGACGACCTGATGAGTGGTGGCGACGGAGCCGACACGTTCTTCGGCGGCACGGGCAATGATACTTTGAGCGGCGGAGCGGGTGCAGATGATCTCCGCGGCGAGGGTGGCAGCGACTCAATAGATGGAGGTACTGATTCGGACCGTATCAATGAGATCCTGGATACCAACGTGACCATCACGGGTTCCACTGTGGCGAGTTCAATTGCGACGGCAAACCTCGGGGTCGATAAGATCGCCAATGTTGAGCGTATCAACATGCTTGGTGGTGCCGGGAAGAATTTTTTCGACGCCCGAATGGCAAGCCTGCCCGTACAACTCGCCGGCGATGCCGGCGATGATACGTTGCTCGGAGGTCTCAAGAATGACCTCATCAGCGGTGGTGAAGGCGAGGATGTCGTGTCGGGTGGCCCTGGCACCGACGTGATCGATGGTGGTAATGGCATCGACTACGCCTACGAGAAGGCTGAGGCAAACTTTACTGTGAATGGCACGACTCTCTCGACGGCGACGGCAACGGTGGTCGAGACCGAATCTCTAGGCAATATCGAACGCATAGTGCTTATCGGTGGAGTTGGTGCCAACAGGCTCGATGCGTCCCAAGCGACGGTGTCTGTGGTGCTCATTGGCGGACGTGGTAACGACACCCTGCTGGGTGGAGCGCAGGCAGATACCCTCAGCGGCGGCAATCGGAACGATTCCACCGTTGCTGGTGGTGATGGATCTGATTCACTTAACGGCGGCGACGGCGCGGATAAACTGGAAAGTGATTCGCCGGACTCGATCTCACTTGGCAATGGTGACACGACAATTGCCGACGTCTTCACTCTACTTCCGAGTTGGATCGATACGCTTTAAGAGCATTTCCCCGGACACAGTCTCGTGGAAGAATCCGACTTGACACTCGGCTAGACAGCCCTTCTCTCAAGCGACGGCACAAGTCCGTCTGACCTAACCCGTCGTGGGTAAGACAAGCGTGATCAGTTCTTCAATTGCCTGACCTAGCGATTTGCCGAGTTTTGGTCTGCCAGGGTGGAATTGATCCAGGGAGTAATGAGAGTCTTCGAGCCGAAGAAGTTCGGCAAGGAGACGAAACGATGGCGAAGCGAGACAGTAAGCATCGCAGCCGGGAGCAGATTGTTCAGAAGCTGCGGGACGGGGATGCGTTGTTGAATGCCGGGAAGTCTGTCGCGGAAGTCGTGCAGCACCTGGGCGTGAGCGAGCAGACCTACGACCGCTGAAAGAACTAGTATGGTGGGATGAAGTCCGAAGAGGCCCGAGCTACTCCGCTCGCCGGATGGCATCATGTCGTCGAGCGGCATCGCGGAGTTCTTGCAGTGTGGGGCGCTCGGCGGGCGAGCGTCGGCGAGGTGGGACGTATTGGGTCAGGGAGACCCCCTCGATTGAAGCGGCGACGGCGGCACCGACAAGGTTATCCCACCAGTGGTTGTCTGAGCGGCCGGGACGCATCATCCATTCGTCGACCTTCCGGCCTCGACCTTGGGTCGGCACGCGGTACTCGCTGGTCAGCATGTGTGCCAGGAGTTGATGGGACGGGTCTGTGGTGCCGAACAGACTCAGAGCTCCTGGAGCTCCCAAGCCCGTCTTGAGCCGGCTCAGACAGAAGGTCTTCCACCAGTTTGCATCGAAGAGGCAATACGGAATTGCCCGCTTGCGTGGATTACGGATGATCTTCCATTCCAGCCCGATCTGCTCCAACGGTCGCTTTTCGTGTTCGCTGAGTGGGATCTGAGCAGGGCCGATGTAGCGGCCGTGAGCCGGAGTCAGTAACGGTGCGAAGGGAGACTGTCGGCAGAACAGGTAAACGAGGTCTGTCGACTGGCCCCAGTTGGCGTCGATCAACACGCGATTCAGCCGCTGAGTATCACCTGTCTCGCGCGACCATTCTCGCCCGCACAGAAAGGCCGTGAGTTCCTCCAAGCCACGATACAACACGGCTTCCAGTGGGCTCCCGACCGGTGCCTGCGCCTGCAATGACACGGGCAGATTCGCGAGCGTGAACCAGTCCAGCGGCTGACGCGGCCAGGTGCCGTAATCGACGATGCTGCCCGTGAACCCGGCTTCCCAAGCCACCACGAGATAGAACAGCACGGATTGCTGAACGTCGATATGCGCGGTGAGCTTGATCGCTGGCTGCGGAATCTCACCGCGGGGACGGCGATTGACGCGGGCCAGCACATCCGGTTCGCTCAGGTCGGCTCCCCTCCCCGTGCAAAACCCTTTTCGAACCATTCTCTGTTTTGCCGCCGCCAAAAGTT
>CAYLTY010000173.1:0-17857 GCA_964386705.1 uncultured Planctomycetaceae bacterium | reverse complement strand
AGCAGGGGTTCCGGGCTGAATGATGTGGTTGCGACTCCGTTGTGCTGAAGTTCGCGTGCCTGTTGTTCGAACTTCCGGTAATCGCGGAAGCCCGGTGAGTAGAACAGGCGGCTGGTGCCTTGCGGGGCGGGTTCCGTTGCTACGATCTGGAAGTCGCCGCGCTGCTCGTGAATCCAACTGGTGAGCAGTTCGGCGCCGTGAAACGCGGACTTGGCTAGCAGCGTCAGAAGGTTGTCGGTGGCCGGTTCGAAATTGAATCTCGCCTGGCCGAGGATGCCGCCGGTGTCGATGCCGCGATCAACGATGTGCAGCGTGACTCCGATGTTGGACCAGTCCTGTTGCATCACGGCCCAGAACTGGCCGTGTGAGCCGCGATACAGCGGCGTAATTCCCGCGTGCACGTTGACGAACCGCGGAGCCGCCGCCAGCACTTTGTCGCGAATGATTTCTGTGCCGAGGACTACTACCAACTCCGGCTTGATTTCCTGCAACAGTTCGACGACCGCGGGGTCATTGATTGAGCTGACTTGCAGCGTGTGCGGCGCGGAAGGTTCACTGGCCGCGCGGACTTGCCGGTATTCCTCACACCGGTCAGCGCGGGCCTTCAGACTCAGTTTTGTGTAGAGGCCGAGCAGCAGGCGATCGGCCAGGTAAGTCCAGCCGAGCTTCTTGCTGCGCTTCCAGATCTGCTTGAAGGACTTCGTGCGCGACGGCACTTGGCGCACGATAGCCTGCAAATCGACCTGCGGTGCGAGCTGGCTGAGGATGTAGCGAGAACTCATCGAACCACCCATCAGCACGATGACGCGCGCGGGTGAAGGAGTCGGCCCAGTGCAGGTTGCGTCCGTGTTCCAGGTCATCGGCGATGTGCTCCATCGTTTTAATTTCAAGCTTCCCGGCGTCACGCAGCCGGGCCGCTTCTTCACAGATCTGCTGAAACGCCGCGAGGATTGGCGCGGGCTCGGGCAGAAAGTTGTGCGGGTGGGTATAGAGACTGAAGATGCGATGCGACTTCGCCGCCGCACGCAGGCCCTTGATGGCTTTGCTCACCAATCGCTCTTGCGACAGGAAGCGAGTGAGCCCGGCATGGCCTGAGAAGAACATGCCGTAAGGCAGTTCCCACATCCCGGCGACGCGACGAGCTCGACCAACATACGGAGGCAGTCCACAAGACTCGTCAACGAATCTCATCGCGCGTACCGCCTGCCGCACCATCTCACTCGGCCAGTTCTTCAATCGGACGGCAGCGCGTTGATACCACTCGGTGTTCGTGCTGCGGAAGCAGCGATGTCCGGTTTCGCGCAGCAGGTCCAGATGACCGACCTGATTGCGGGGAAAGATGATCGAACGGATCTCACGACCCCAGCTCGCGCCCATCGCGCGGACGAGATCGAATTCCGCTTCCGCAACTTCCGGAGTGCAGGCATCCTCGCCGATGACGACGTGAGAAAACGTGTGGCTGGCGAGTTCCTGATACGCCGGGCACTGCACGATCTGTTCGACAAGGTCCGGCGCATAGAAGCGGGCAGCTCGCGGATCGTTCCAGTGAGGGATGCCGTCGTACCAGTTGCCTTCGAACCACGCAGGCTGCGGCGCTGGCAGTGTCAGAGGAAAGCGACCACCGGGGCAGTCTTCGCGGCGGAGCATCAGATGTCCGACCGTCGCCCAGGTGGCGGAGATGCCATGTCGCGTGAACATGTCGAGCAGCGCAGGCACGACCTCGCGCACACGTTCGACACCGGCGGCATGGTTGGGATCGCTTGATCGCCGCGTGCCCCAAGCCATCTCAAAGTCGAAGCTGATCGACAGCACTCCGGCTGCCATGTGGAATCCTTTCCGAACGTGGCCCTGAAACTCTGATTCACACGCTTGCCGAAGTTCTCCTGAAGGCAGAAGGCTCGAGCTTCGAGACGTACGAAATTGGCGTGCCGCACCGGAATCCTTCCCGGTTTGGCCGTAGAAGCCGTAAACGAGGGCATACTCCGACGAATTTCGGCTGCGGGTCAAGACGTCCTGTGGTTTTATTCCGTCGGAGTTTGCGGCACAGTGCCGGTGTGGCTGCGGATCGACGGTTCCCTGACGCGCGCAGAAAAGGACAGATCATGACGACGACCAAGAAAATCCTGATCCTCACCGGCGACTTTGTAGAGGACTACGAAGTCATGGTGCCGTTTCAAGCCCTGCAGATGCTGGGGCACACGGTGCACGTCGTTTGCCCCGGAAAACAGTCGGGCGAGCAGATTCGGACCGCCGTGCACGACTTTGAAGGCGATCAGACCTACAGCGAAAAGCCGGGCCACAACTTCACGCTGAATGCGACCTTCGACGACATCACCCCGGCCTTGTACGACGCGCTGCTGGTGCCTGGCGGTCGTGCGCCGGAGTACATCCGGCTCAATGAAGGCGTCCTGCAGATCGTCCGGCACTTTGATTCGACGCAGAAGCCGATCGCGGCCATCTGCCACGGCGTGCAGCTTCTGGCTGCAGCCGGCATCCTGAAGGGCCGCGAGTGCACGGCCTATCCCGCGTGCTGGCCGGAGATTCGCATGGCAGGCGGCATTTACATGGAGACCCCGATCGACGGCGCCTTCGTCGATCGGAACCTCGTCACTGCTCCTGCCTGGCCGGCGCACCCCAAGTGGCTGGCCGAGTTCCTGCGAGTCATGTCGATACCCGTGATCTGAGTGCTCAGCGCTCACTTACTGAGATGAGCCCCAGCGGCGAAACAGATCGTGTTTGACGCCCAGCTGGTCGCAGATGCGCCCGACAACGAAGTCAATCAGATCGTGGATCGACTTCGGCTCGTGATAGAAGCCCGGCATGGCGGGCAGGATCACAGCGCCGGCATCGGCCAGTCGCTTCATGTTTTCGAGCTGGATGCTGCCTAGCGGTGTTTCGCGCGGGACGAGGATCAGCTTGCGACGTTCCTTCAGATGCACATCGGCAGCGCGTTGGATCAGGTTGGTCGAGAGGCCGTGAGCCACCGCCGCCAGCGTCCCCATCGAACACGGGCAGATCACCATGCCATCGGTGCGGAAGGAACCGCTGGCGATGCCGGCCATGAAGTTGCCGTGCTTGTGAAAGATCACTCGGCCACGTGGCGTGACAGCATCGTCCAGCACTGAGCTGAGCGCCATGTCGTCGTTCCAGCTTTCGGCCGTGCCTTGCAGACGGCTGTCTTCTTCATCGATCTGAGGCAGCAGTTGATCGACCGAGAAGTTTTCAAGATCGATCTTCAAACCAAGTTCATGCTGAATGACGGTCGCAGCGGACGGACTGATCACCAGATGCACGCGTCGGCCGGCGGCAATCAAGACCTGCAGCAACCGCACCCCATAAGCGGCTCCACTGGCACCCGTGATGGCTAAGACGACGTTGCTGCTCATGAAGACCTGCGACAACTTAAGAACGAACTCGTTACGACTCCATTACAGATCTATTACAGATCCGTAATCGAGTTATCGCGACTTCTCAGGCAGAACCCAAGCTTGGTCGCAACACCGTGCCGCAGATTGAGCAGGGCTGAAACCACAAAGTCTTTCAACAGAAGCTCGCGAAGGACGCAAAGACGTTGGTCAACAGCTACCTCAAAGTCTTCTTCGCGTCCTTTGCGAGCTTCTGTTGAATGGCATTCTTGTTTCTTGGTGTTGCAGCACGGACTCGTTGACAAATCCGGCGCGGGGGTCATGGTTTGCTGATCAACAGTTGCTGATTTGTCGGAGCCGGTTCTTCAATCTCGCCTGCAGATTCATACGCCAAGGAAACACAGATGAAACATCGGTTGGAACTCGCACTCGGTATTTCGATGTTGTTGGGCAGCGGCGCCAGTGGAGCGGAACCGCTGTGGAAGAAGCACGTCGTACATGACGGCCTTCATACCAATGTCGCTGTGGGCGGCGACTTCACGGGCGATGGCAAGCCTGACGTCATCAGCAACAGCGGCGGCAAGACTCGTCTGTTCATCGGGCCGAACTGGAAGGAAGTCATCCTCGACGAGACCAAGGGGCATGACTTCATTCACGGCGAGACCTTCGATGTGGACGACGACGGCGACCTGGACTTCATCGGTGCGCGGTATTCACCGGGACTGGTTGTGTGGCTGGAACAGCCCAAGAACGGCGCCACCGAAAAGTGGGTGGCGCGGGTCGCTGAGGATCAGATCGACGGTATTCATGGCGTCCTGAAGGGCGACGTGGATAAGGACGGCAAGCCGGATCTGCTGGCCAACAGCGGTCAGCCCAAAGGGCCGTTTGCGAACTCGGCTGCGTGGCTGAAGGTGTCCAAGAACCCGCGCGAGACCTCGCTCTGGCAGCGCAACATCTTCTCGAAGGGTGATGCGCCGGGGCTCAGCCACTACCTGGGTTTTGGCGACGTGAACGGAGACGGCCGACCGGATATCTCCATGGCGGCGAAGGGCGGACCGCAGGCTGAACCGGGGACCGGCGAATGGTTCGCGTGGTGGGAAGCTCCGAAAGAACCTACTGCCGTTTGGAAGAAGCACCTCATTGCGGACAAGCAGGAGGGAGCCACCAACATTCAACCGGCCGACGTCAACGGCGACGGCAAGATGGACTTCGTGGCGACTCGAGGTCACGGTCGCGGAGTGCTGTGGTTCGAAGCTCCCGACTGGAAGCTGCACGAGATTCACCCGACGCTGAAGGAGCCCCATTGCCTGCAGGTCGTCGACATGGACGGCGATGGAGATATCGACGCGGCCACCTGCGGTTACGGCGATCAGTTAGCCGCCTGGTTTGAGAACGATGGCAAAGGCAAGTTCAAGACGCATATCGTGGCTGAGAATCAGGGCGCCTACGATATTCGAGCCGTCGACATGGACAAGGACGGCGACCTGGATCTGCTCATCGCCGGGCAGATCAGCAAGAACGTCGTCTGGTACGAGCATCCGTAGGAAGTTGTGACCGGTTCTACCCGTTGTGTCCGGTCTCTACACAGACCGAGCCACCAACATGTGGCCCGCACTCTCCGTGTGCGGGCATGTCGGCACACGGAGAGTGCCGACCACAAGGCGGATCACCCAGCCGGTGGCTCGGCCGGAGACCGGCCACAACAAACGCCCGGTGGCAGGCTGGTCCGGCACCTTGATTTTTCGCTCAATTTGCCCGCAAACGCGGCCTCGGGGCGTGTGGAAAACACCGTGGCACCGTTGTAGCATGCTTGGCCTTCGATGCGATCGGTCAACGCTTTTCCCCCCAATGAGGTACGCAACACATGACAGAACAAAGCGCTCCCAATGCCCAGCGGCTGCTATGGGCCGGCTTTATGGCCATCCTGGCAGCCGGTGTCGGCTTCTCGATTCGCGGCGGTATTCTCGGCCAATGGGCGGAACAGTACGGCTTCACGATGACCGAACTGGGCGGTATCACCGGTGGCGGTCTGACCGGATTCGGAATCATCATCCTGCTGAGTTCGTTTCTCGCGGATACCGTGGGTTACGGTCGCTTGATGGGATTGGCGTTCTTGACGCATCTCATTTCGGCAATCCTCACTTTGGCGGCAGGTGCAGCATTTACGTGGGGTGGCAAAGATGCCGCTTATCAGTGTTTGTTCTGGGGCATGTTCTTGTTCTCAGTCGGCAACGGCATTGCTGAAGCCGTCGTCAATCCGCTCGTCGCAACCCTCTTTCCGACGAACAAGACGCACTACCTGAACATTCTGCATGCGGGTTGGCCGGGCGGATTGATCGTCGGCGGACTAGCGGCCTACTTCTTGAATCCCGATGACGCAAAAGCAGTCGCCTGGGAGATTCAAATCTCCTTGTTCATGGTACCGGTCGTGATCTACGGCTTGATGGTGCTCGGCCAGAAGTTCCCTAAGTCCGAGGCCAGTCAGGCGGGCGTCAACACCGCCGACATGTTTATGCAACTGTTCGCACCGCTGATGATTGTGCTGCTCGTGGTGCACGCGATGGTCGGCTATGTCGAGCTGGGCACCGATTCATGGATTGCGAAGATCACGGGTTCGATCATGGCGTCCAAGCAAAAGGGACTCTTGCTGATGGTCTATACCTCCGGCTTGATGTTCGCATTGCGGTTCTTTGCTGGCCCGATTGTGCATCGAATCTCTCCGCTGGGCCTGCTGTTTGTCAGCGGTTTGCTCGGTTTCGCGGGACTGAATCTGCTGGGTGATGCCGAATCCGTCATGATGTGTGTGGTCGCCGCAAGCGTCTACGCGGCGGGCAAGACATTCCTTTGGCCAACGATGTTGGCTGTCGTTTCGGAGCAGTTCCCTAAGGGTGGCGCGATCACCATCGGCGCAATTGGCGGAGCTGGCATGCTGTCGGCTGGCTTGCTTGGCGGACCGGGCATCGGATTCAAGCAGGACTACCATGCCTCCAATCAACTCAAGGGATCGAACGAAGCGGTCTACGAGCGGTACAAGGCGCCGACGGAAAGCTCTTTCCTGGGCTTCAAAGTTGTTGGATTGGATGGGGCAAAATCCGGTGTCCTTGAGGACGGCGGCAAGGAGCTGGCACGAGTTGGCAAGCTGCTGGAAGAGCAAAAGAAGTCCGACAAGAATCATCAAGAACTTGCGACCTGGTGGAGCGACGCATCGAAGTACGCCCACGATGCAAGCGATCTAGCGAAGATCAAGAAGCAAGAAATGAAGGAAGATCCGTCGAAGGACAACGCCGCCGTTCGCGGGGCTGTACTTCACGGCGGACGCACGGCACTGAAGCTGACTTCGTTCGTCCCGCTGACAATGGCTGCCGTCTATCTGCTGTTGATCCTCTACTTCAAGAGCAAGGGCGGCTATAAGGCGGTACACGTCACGGAAGAGCCACCGGCGACTCCCGCTTAGTGGATTGTCGGTCGTTTGAATCTTTCCAAGGGCAGCTTCTTCGCGAGGCTGCCCTTTTTTGTTAGCGTCGAGATGAAGCCCAGACAGGCAGCCTAGAGACGCTTCGAACTTGGAAGGGTGCGAGCATGTCAGAACAGCAGTATGCCGAAAGCGGTTCGGCTCCGAGTTCTCCACGATGGCTACGACTGCGGTACTGGCTTATCGGCAGCGTGCTGGTGGTATTAGTCCTGCTCACGGCTTCGGTCAGAACTTGGTATCGCCACCATCAAATGATTCACGAGTTGTTCGGCGGATATGGATATCATTCCAGCGGTGGGCAAGTTGGTGGATTTCCTGATACCCCCTTTATCGTTGACGGTCCTCTATGGATTCGCAGTGCACTTGAGTCTGACATCTCACCTTTTGACTGCCTAAAGTCGGTTTACCTTTACTTTCCCGATGCACTGGCTGACCCACGTGTGAAGTTGCGATTGCTGGCTCAAGAACGAGAACTCAGGGACGTACGAATTGCGTTCGAACAGGACGCCAGTGCTGATGATTCCCTCTTTGAATACTTCAAAGATCTGAGACAACTTGAAAAACTGACTGCGGAAACGATCTCACTTCCAGGCGACGGGCTGAAGCACCTGAAGCAGGCGACGGACTTAACCTCTTTGGAGCTGAAGCTTGCGGGCCCAATCAGTGGTTTGAACGTTCTTCGCGAACTCAAATCACTGGAAACCTTGAAGCTTGATTTGGCTGCAGCATTCAGCACCGATGCAGCCCCAAATGTGAGCTCAGAAATCGCAGCCAATTCAGCACGTGCCCTCTCTCACTTAGAGCGTTTGAGGGTGCTGCATCTTCGTGGATGGAAAGTTGGCCCAGAAGCCTTTGAAGCACTCACCACGAACCCAAGTTTGGTTGAAGTACGTCTCGAAGGAGGGCAACTAGACTCGCATTGCGTCGCTTGGTTAGCTCGCATTCCGAAGTTGCAGAAGCTCTACCTGTCTCCGAGTTTTTGGCCACTTGAGCCGGGCATGTTTGCCGCACTCCAAGGTTCAAATATCGAGGAGTTGGGGCTCTATGGCATTCCGGACGAAACTTCGATTGCTGACCTTTTTCGGGGTGTGGAGACGCTTCCGAAGCTAAAGATTCTGAAGGGCTTTCTCCCCAAGAACTCAGCAGACATTGCCTTATGTGCGCGCTGCTTTCCCGAATTAACTTGGTTGCGATTGCGCAGCACTAAGCCCAATCGCTCCTTTCGCTACCCAGGGGATTGGGAGCCTCCTCTACGCACATCGTCAGCAAAGATTACGGATGACGATGTGAAGCTCCTCGCAACGCTGCAGCACTTGGAGCAACTGGAACTCGGTGCCAATCCCATCACCGATGAGGCCGTTGAATTTCTCGGCCAAATGAAGTCCCTTAAAGAGATTGATGTTTCGCAGACCGATATTACTCCTGCGGGGCGAGCTAAGTTCACGCAGTTGCTGCCGGCTGTCAGATTGGGTTTCAGCGTGCATGAGCGATAACGTTGTCACATCGGAGCGAAGGCAGCTCATCTCCACTTGATTGAATGCGGATTCGGGAACCAACAGTTCAATGGACTTTCAAGCAACTTTGATCGCTGCTGGCGGGGGGTACCTGGCGGGGTCCATTCCGTTTGGGTTGCTGATTGCTCGCGTGGTGCGGCGGATTGATATTCGGCAGCATGGCAGCGGCAACATCGGGGCGACGAATGTCGGGCGGGTGTTGGGTGCTCGCTGGGGAATGGCTTGCCTCGTGCTGGATGCTCTGAAGGGGCTGCTGCCGGTGTGGCTGATTCCGCTGGCGCTGGTGGCTCCGACTGATGAGCGATTCTTGAGCCTGCGTGTGCTGGTGGGCGTGGCGACGATCGCCGGGCACATGTTTCCCTGCTGGCTCGGGTTTCGCGGCGGCAAGGGCGTGGCGACGTCGCTGGGAGTGGTGCTGTTGCTCGGTCCGGTCGGATCGCTGGCGGCTTTTGTGACCTTTGCCCTCAGCATGGTCGTCTGGCGAATCGTGTCGCTGAGTTCGATCCTGGGGTCAATCGCGTTTGCGGTCGCACAGATGATCTGGCTGCAGCCGGATCCCTTCGGTGTGACGACCTGGCCGGTGGCGGCGTTCAGTCTGGCGGTGCCGGCGCTGATCGTCGTCCGGCACTGGTCGAACATTCGCCGCCTGCTACGCGGAGAGGAGGCTCAATTCCGGTTTGGTAAGAAGGAAGCTCCGCCGCAGACAGATGAGTCTCATACGCTTCGCAGAAAATAACCGCGCGAAGCTGAAACGCAGTTCGGGAGGGCGAGGCTCCTGCCGAGCCGCTTCAAGTGGCTGGTGCGGCTCGGCAGGAGCCTCGCCCTCCCTGACGCGCCGTGCGGTTCCGTCAACTACATTACTCGCCACGGCTGTATCCGTTACGCGCACTTAATTTCTGGAATCCGTCTCAGAAGCCAGCCTGAGGGAGCCCTCCATGTTTCGCAGCAACTGGCGGCGATAGTTTCGTTAGCCGCCGGTCCACATAGTTTGCAGTCGAGGCCTAAGGGTAGCGACCGCCCCTCACCCCCAGCCCCTCTCCCCGGAATCCGGGGCGAGGGGAGCGATGGGCTTGCACGCATTTGTCTCTGGCGCCGAGTACGAGTCTACTCAACCACAAAATTGACCTTGGCCGTGGCCTGCTTCTGGCCGTGCAGGTCTTCGACTCGCAGCACCAGCGTGTAGGTGCCGGGTTCGAGTTGCTGGGGAATGGTGAACTCGTACGCCAGGAAGTAGTCGCGACGCTTGTTGCGGCAGAAGTCTTGATTGGTGTCGAACGGGATCGACGCGACTTGCCGGCGGTCGCCCTGATTCTTGTAGAACTCGACGGTCGATTTCAGGCTGGTGACGTAGCGGTCGCCTTGAGCCGCGATGCTCTTGAAGTTGTCGATCTCGGCGTAGAGCAGCACATTCAGACCGGCGGCAAACGTGCCGCGTTTGGTGCGTTCATAGCTGCCATAGGCGTCGATCTTGTCGCAGAAGACGAGGTTCCGCAGTTCCAGATCTGCGACCTGCTTCAGTTCCTGAGTGGCTGCTCGCAACTGGGTTACTGTCTGAGTCGCCCGGTCGGCTCCGTGAGGCATGCCTTGGGCGTCGAAGTAGTTGGAGATCGCCCACATCAGCTTCTGCCAGAATTCCTGCTCGGTCTGCTCGATGTTGCGAATCGGCTCGAGCGCCTGATCGTTGCGACCGGCGACCAGATAGAGCAGTCGCAGGTTGACGTGCTTGTGGACGTAGTCGAGCTTCTCGGCTTCCGAGGCACCGGGAGCGACCGAGACTAGCTGGCTTTCCAGCGACGCGATCAGGCTGTTGATGTCCGGGTTACCGGCCGGAAGAGCGTTCGGCGCGGGCGCCTCATTCGCTGAAAACGCCCGCATTCCGCCGCGGAGCGGAGACGTGACCAGATTCTGAACTCCGGCTGCCGACAGGACACTGGGCTTGTTTCTCTTTTGAGGATCGGTCGCGCCGGGCATGGTTGCTGGTGAAGTTGGCAACTGCGAAGGCGCTGCTGGCCCCAGCGGGTTCTGCTCAATGCTGGCGGCCGCACTGCCGTCCTGCGGAGCGATGGGGTTCGGAACTGCGGGTTCACCGGCCTGCGGGAACAACGGATTGGAGTTGCCGCGCAACATCGATTCCGGAGAGACCGCGCGGTTCAGCAGATCCAGCGGGTTCGTTCCCATGATGCCGCGCGTTGGCACGACGGGATTGCCGGGAGCAGGCGCGGGCGTTGTCGTGGCGCCTGCGATTGTCTTGTTGGGTGGCGACAGCAGTGGCTGACTCTGTGCTGGCCGGCCGGGAGTGATCACCGGACCATCGTACTTGTTGGTGTTCGGTGCGATCACCGGACCGGCGTTGTTGTTGATCGCCGCAGGCTGATTTGCAGGCTGACCCAAGGGTTCAATGCCGCTGAGTGACACGCCGCCGCCGGGGGGAATTCCGCCCGCGAGCACAATGTTGCTCGGTTGAGCGACCGTCTTCGGAGCCTCGGCCACGAAATGCACGGCGGGCACAATCGCGGGTCCCGGCTGACCCGGCTGAATTGGCAGTTCCTGACCGCCGGGCAGTGGCAGCGGCACTTTGGTCCGCGCATGAATTTCCGAATGTCGAGGATCAGGAGCGGTGCGATCTTCGCTGTTCGCGGGTTGGAACTGCTTCCGATTGTCAGCCAATTGCTCGTCCTGACCGTCATCCTTCGCGGCGGGCTTCTCGATGCGCAGGTGCTCGCGGTAGATCTTGCGGACGAGAGCGGGTGACATGGATCGGTACTGCTTGCGTCGCAGGTCGCGCGTGCCGACGGCTTCTTCGCTGACGAGTTCCTCAATCATCTCATCAATGTCGCTGCCACTGCGGCCGCTGGCGATGTCACTGGAGGCGTACTCGGTACCGCGCAGGCTCGCGCGTCCGGCTGAACTGCCACGATCGTCATTCATCCGGTCGAGAATGCGCTTGGCGCCTTCCATATCGCCTGCCTTGGCAAGTCGATTGGCCTCTTCAATTTGCCGCTGCGCTACCTTGTCTTCGCGGTTGAGCTGATTCGTCTGGTGCGAAAACGGGCCGTCGAACGTCGCGCAGCCGGTCAAGCTGCAGGTCGCCAGTAGACACCAGGTGCGGCCCAAGAACGGCAGCCTCATATCGGCATCCTTGCCAGGGTGAGGTTTGAACTCATCTCGCTCGGCTGGTCGTGCGTGGCGTCATGCCGGAACACGGGCCGAACAATTGCTGATAAGTACAGTGATTTTTGATGTGAGCATCAGGCATCGAGGACTCAATGCCGGAAGGGGGCGGAAACCTAGTCAATTCTTCAATTTTCGGGCAAGACCGCTCTTCACATTCAAGTCTGCGAATCGGGCAATCGGCGCAACAAAAAAACCTCTGACCGAAGTCAGAGGTTTTTGAACTGCTGCGAGACTGCCCAGGAAGGGACTCGAACCCCCATGAGGAATTACCCTCGCTAGGACCTGAACCTAGTGCGTCTGCCAATTTCGCCACCTGGGCTCGCTCAGCGGGGCGGCAAGATAGGGGGTGGACACGGCGCGAGCAAGTGGTCCGTCGCTTTTTGAAACGACTCGCTCGCAACTGCTGGTGGCCTGTAGCGATTACTTCGGCGGCAGCACTGTGAACGCCTTGCGGGTGATCTCCTGACCGCCGCTGCGGATTACCAGAAAATAGGTTCCCGGCGTTAGTGCGTCGTGGATGTCGAAGGCGTAGTTGCTGCGCAGATTGGATCGTTCCACCACCTGTCCCACACGGTCGATCAGGTGGTCTTCGAAGTCGTGCAGATTGCACTCAATCCACATGTCTTCATGAGGATGCGTCAACGTGCACTGGGCGATGATCGCCTCGCCGATGTGGAACACGTTTTTACGGTTGATCAGCAGATCGCCGAACATCTCTGAACCGATATCAAAGCTCAGATACTTGTCGGTTTCCCGGAGACGCGGAGAATTCACGACCATTTTGCGAACCAGATCGCTGTCGAGTTCTTCCAGTTGCAGCGGGCCTGAAGCGGATCGCTCCTGGAACGGATCCAGCGTGTGTTCGGCTGCCACGCCACCCACCGCCACCACTATCAAACAGGTGGCGAACGCACCCGCGGGCATACGCGGATTGACTGCGGGAACGAACTGCGGCGTCCCCGACGTGAGTCGCACCACTCCGGCAGCCAGCCGATTGCCTCGCCGCGTCAGACGTCGGACCCAGCGACCGATGTTCTGTACATCCTGTTCGTTGAGGAAGGCGAAGTAGGTCATGTAACACACGAGCGGAAAAATGTAGAGACCCAGCAGGATCGTCGTACCGAGGTGGAATACAACACCCAGACCAATCATGGTAATTCGACCCCAGCCGCGCCAGGCAAGGAAGACGAACAGGACTTCCCAGATGATCGTGATGTAGGCGGAGATGACGAGTGAAGCTGGGTAGAACGACAGCCACTCGCCGATCGGGTTGGATGAGTTCACGTTGGTCAGCATCCAGCTGCGCATCTGGTCGCTGCTGAAGAACGAAGCCGTATGCATCTTGGTGAATGCAGCACCTAGATAGACGATGCCAATCAGCAACTGCAGCAGACGCCGCGGCCAGGCGGATGATTTCGGGCAGGATACGCCCGGCCATGCCCAGCCGTTTGCTTCCGCATTTCGCCGACGGAGGACACTGTCGACCGACCACACATCACCGCAACTGGACAACGTCAGCAGCAAGAGTGTGTGAGACGCGATGACCGTGTACTTGGTCATCGTGCCCATGCAATCCATGAGCGTCAAGTAAGTGTAGATGGCAAATGACAGGCCCAGTGATAATCGTGACCACCAGCCGATGGCTGAGGTGCACAGCGTGAAAATCAGCGTTGAGGCCAGAAAAACTGCCAAGGCACCGGACGGCATCGGCAGCAGGTCGGGAAAACCATAGTTAATCTGGATCGGAGCGATGGCGCCGTCGGTCGAGTAAAACTCGCGGGCATGAAACCACCGGGGCACCATGTCCAGCATGATGACGACGGGCAGCATCATGCGGGCGAGCGCCAGGCCGTAGGGAACTTCTTCATCGAAGAAAAACTTCGACAGATCCCGGGCGAAAGTCTTTTTATCCTGAGTCATGAGACGATCCTTGTCTCGCTGAAGAGTGACTGAATGAAATTGTGATAGAACTGACAACGGAATGCTGCGGCGATTACCGCTGGTCGACTTGAGAAACCGACATGAACGATTCGCCGGACGTGATTGGCTCGGTGGACCGCAGCAGCGGGTTCACCTGATAGAACGGCTTACCGCGATTTGCGTCGCGCCAGATTCTCGGGTTGTCACTCAGGCAGAAGC
The DNA here is from genome assembly GCA_964386705.1 of uncultured Planctomycetaceae bacterium. Taxonomy (GTDB): domain Bacteria; phylum Planctomycetota; class Planctomycetia; order Planctomycetales; family Planctomycetaceae; genus AM-0621. Next base: position 4,193 of record CAYLTY010000173.1, on the reverse strand, counting down.
CGGCCTGGTAGTCGTACCAGCCGGGATTCTGAGCCAGCTTCTCACCCCGCTCGTTCAGGATCTGACGAACGTGGAAGTAGGAATGCGGGTCCTTGGGTTCGTCGTAGCGTTTTGCCCACAACTCATCCGAGAGGTTGTATTTCTTGGCCCAGTTCTCTTCGACGACGTAAATTCGCTGCATCGGTTCATGGTCGGTGTGGCGCAATGTATTCAAGGCCACTGATGCCGCGTGATTGACGAACGGGTCGTAATGCTCGCGGCTGATGTCACCGAACGGATCAAATTCGCCCCATGGACCGGGGGCCAGGCGATAGAAGCGACCGCTTTCGCCCTCGCCGATGATGTGCAGGCGGTTTTCGTAGCAGGACCAGCCGCAGAACATGTCCCACACCAGAAAGTACATGACTGGGTGCGAGGAATGCTTAAAATTGAGGGCGTGCGAGGCCACTCCCAAGAGCAGAGCACCCAAATAGGCAGCGATCGTTCCCATGGCTAGCCAGCGTTTCATCGCGTCACTCCTTTGACCGGTCGTTTCTGATGGGGCGGTGAACTATCCGACCGCCCGGAAAGCGGGTCAATATCAGAGTGAATCCGGACGAAGGGACGGATCTGAAACTCGCGGGATCGCGCTTCAAAACACGGAGGCTAGGGCGTTTTGAAGAAGAGTTTACAGGGCAAGGCGATCCGACTATATGTTCCGCGCGTTTGACGCCTTGCAGATCATCAAAGCCGCTGGACCGGCTCAATTTTTCCGCTCGGATCAAACCCCTGAAACATCGACCAACCGACTGGAGGCAACACGTGACAACGGAAGATAAGGTCATCGGAATCGTCAGCGAGCAACTGGGTGTTCCGAAGGAAGAAGTCAGCCGCGCTTCATCCTTTGTGGATGACCTGAAGGCAGATTCTCTGGACGTCGTGGAACTCGTTATGGAGTTCGAAGACGAATTCGGAATCCAGATTCCTGACGAAGACTATGACAAGATCAAGACAGTCGGTGACGCTATCGATTACATTGAAGCGAAGAGCTGAACCAGCTCTGGAGCGGTTGCCGAGTCTTGCAGCCGCTCATCTTGTGTTTTTCGGATGGATCCAGTCCTCTATGTGCCTGGCTGGCGCCTGCCCGTTGTGAGGCGTGAACTCGCGGGTCCATCCTTTGTCCCGTGCAGATTGTCTCACTGATGACGGCGAGCGGCATATGAGTAGACGAGTAGTCGTAACCGGAATCGGCGTCGTTACTTCACTGGGATGTGAGGTGAACGAGTTTTGGGACCGCATTTGCGCCGGCAAGAGTGGTGTCAGCTCTATCGAACGCTTTGATTGCTCGGAATACAAAGTCCGATTTGGCGGCGAGGTTAAGGGCTTTGAACTCATCGAGCAGATGAATATCGAAGCCAAGGAAGTGAAGCGCCTGGATCGCTTCGTGCAGTTCGCGATGGCAGCCGCCAGTAAGGCCATCGTGTCTTCCGGAATCGACTTCCAGCAGGGCGATCCTTACCGGCATGGCGTCCTCGTCGGCAGCGGTATCGGCGGCTTGAACGAGATCGAGCAACAGCATGCGACGCTGTTTGATCGCGGCCCGAATCGCGTCTCGCCATTTATGATCCCCAAGCTGATGGTTAACGCGGCCAGCGGCAACATCTCTGTGAACTGGGGTCTGAAGGGTCCGAACAGCGCTGTGGCGACAGCGTGTGCTTCTGCCACGAATGCGATCGGGGACGCGTTCAAGCTCATTCAGAACGACATGGCCGATGTGATGATCACCGGCGGCAGCGAAGCCGCGATCACTCCGATGGGTCTGTCTGGTTTCGCGCGCATGGCTGCGCTGTCCACTCGCAACGATGAGCCCGAACGTGCGAGCCGTCCGTTCGACAAGGACCGCGACGGCTTCGTGATGGCTGAAGGCGCCGGCGTGATCGTGCTCGAAGAATACGAGCATGCGAAGCAACGCGGAGCGAACATCCTCTGCGAACTGATCGGCTACGGCATGTCGGCCGACGGCAATCACATGACCGCTCCCGATCCAGAAGGTCGCGGAGCCGCTCGTGCGATGCTCGGCGCGATTCGCGATGCCAAGCTGAATCCCGACGCGATTCAGTACGTCAACGCGCACGGCACCAGTACCCCGCTGGGTGATAAGGCCGAGTCGCTGGCGATCAAGACGGTCTACAACGGTCATGCGTCGAAGCTCGCTGTTTCCAGCACCAAGAGCCAGATCGGCCACCTGCTGGGCGCGTCCGGTGGTGTCGAGTTCGCCGTGTGCGTGCTGGCGCTCCAGAGTCAGACTGCCCCGCCGACGATCAATCTCGACAATCAGGATCCCGACTGCGATCTGGACTACGTCGCTCACGAGCCGCGTCAATTGCCGCTCAACATCGTGATGAAGAACAGCTTCGGCTTCGGTGGCCACAACGCCTGCCTGATCCTCAGCAAGATCTAACGTCACGATTCCAATGCCCCTCGCCCCTTTGGGGAGAGGGGCTGGGGGTGAGGGGCGGTGAATGCTCCAGTTAGTTCTCTGCCCCGGTCCAACCTCCGGAAGTTCGCATGACATCCCTCTCCGGATCGTGGTCCACAGTCTCCATCGCGGGAAAGGCGGCCGACATCTTCGTCCCGGCGGGACCAGTGAAGACCGACCGTGCCTTGTTGCATCTACACGGGCACGGGTTGGCGACGCTCAAGGACAACCCGGCTTTCTCGACCGAACTTGCTAAACACGGCCTGCGAGCGATCTGCCCGCACGGTCAGAGGTCGTGGTGGCTGCCGCGTGTGTGCACCGAGTTCGACGCGACCATGACGCCGTTCGAGTTCCTGCGCGATCACGTTGTGCCGTGGATCAATCAGAACTGGGGCGCAGCCTGTCCGATGATCGGCCTGACGGGCGTCAGCATGGGCGGGCAGGGTGCGTTGCAGCTGGCCTACCGCCATGCGCGAGATTTCCCGGTAGTCGCCGCGATAGCTCCTGCGATCGACTTCCAGCAGTGGTGGGGACAGGGCCTGCCGCTCGACGAGATGTTCACATCTCGTGAGGCCGCTCGGCAGCAGACCGCCTTGTTGCACCTGCATCCTCTGAACTGGCCGCGACATCAACTGCTGGTCTGCGATCCGACGGATCACGAATGGATCGACAGCTCCGAGCGACTGGCCAGCAAACTCTATTCAATGGGCGTACCCTTCCAGTCCGACTTCACGACCAGCAACGGCGGTCACTCGTGGGACTATTTCAATACGATGGCTCCCCGAGTAATCGGATTCGTGGCGGAAGCACTGGAAGAAGAGTCGCGGCGCCTGCCTACTGCCAACGGCTGAGTCGTTGAGCCGTGTCGCCTGCACATCACGATCTGCAATCAAACCCAGCAGCGAGGCTTCCGATGCCTGAACTCGCCTCTCAATGGAACCAGAACTACGCTGAGAAGATGACCCCGTGGGACAGCGGCCTGCCCGACAAAGAACTGCGCCGTGCGCTCGATGAACTGCAACTCGCACCGTGCCGAGTGCTGGAACTGGGTTGTGGGACCGGAACGAATTCTGTCTATCTGGCCGAGCGTGGTTTCGACGTGACCGCGGTTGATTTCGCACCCCTGGCGATCGAACGCGGACGCCAGAAGGCCACAGAACGCAGCGTGAGCATCACCTGGCTCTGTCACGATCTGTGCAATTTCGATCCGCCCGCCGCGCCTTATGACTTCCTGTTTGATCGTGGCTGCTACCACTGCGCCCGCCGCATCGACCTGCCGGGCTATCTCCGCACTCTGGAACGAGCGACAGCGGCGGGATCGCGGTATCTGGTCCTCACCGGCAACGCGAATGAGAAGATGGAACCCGGCCCGCCAACGCTGCACGAACACGAGATCCGCGACGAGTTGGGAACGCTCTTCGAAGTCGAATGGATCCGCGAGGTTCGCTTTGAAGACGCCGGCGAAGTTCCGGGTCCGCTGGCCTGGAGTTGCCTGCTCAAACGCCGCTCGATTTGAGGCCGACTGATGCGACGCCGTCGGTGAATGCACCTGTGCACAAGACCCACCTTGTCGCTGTTCGCGGCGTTTGAGTAGAACTCGCATCCTGATGCGGCTGCGCGATGATCCCGCTGCCGCTCAAACGAACAATTTCGAAGCGAATTGCTCTCAACGGATGGAGAGAATCATGCGGTTGCGATGGCAATGGACGGCCTTGTTGAGCTTGTCGACGATGTC
>CAYLTY010000172.1:0-17990 GCA_964386705.1 uncultured Planctomycetaceae bacterium | reverse complement strand
TCCCATGCGCTCCTTGTTCGGCAGGCCGTTTTCGATCCAGGTAGGGATCTCCTTGCCGGATTCCTTCGCGTCGTAGCCGACCTTGTAAAAGATCAGGAAGCAGAAAATCAGGATCAGCGGAATCACCAGGAACTGCACCGCTTGCAGGATTCCCAGAAACTTGCCGATCACGAACTGCCGCCGCGTGATGGGCTTGGAGAGCAGCGTCATCGCCGTTTTGCCTTCGATTTCGTTGGCAATGGTCGTACTCGACGTCCAGATGGCGAGCAGCAGGCCGCAGATCAGGATTGTGGCCAGACCACAGTCCTTGAGCATCTTGATGTCTTCACCCAGCGAGAAGAACGGGAGGAAGGTGTTGACCAGCAGCAGCACCGCGCCGATGAACAGCAGCAGCAAATACAGCGGCTGGCGGACGGCTTCCTTCGTCGTCCCGCGAGCGATCACACCCGTGCGAGTGGTGTAGGCCACGCCAATCTGTCCGGCGAACAGCAGCGAGACCACCGCCAGCGTGGAAATCCATTGCCAGAAAGGAATTGGAGCCTGCGTGATGCCATGCGTACCGTCAGCCAGCAGATTCATTACAGGGAGGAATCTCATGAGTTGCTTTTAATTAAGACGACAGCGAATCAGACCAGACAATGACGTACGGAAACTCTTCCGGACAATCCACCAGACTCACCAGCCGCGAGGCTTGGGACCCACAGGATACCCAGCCACAAAACGCAGAAAAAGCCTTGGTTCCGTGCTTTCTGCCAGCCAACTGTTGATGCGTCCCTGCAATCGGTAGATTCCGCCCTCGTCGGCGGTTACGTCACTGCAGACGTATAAGTTGGATGTCACTCGGAGTTTTCACGCAGACACGTGAAATCTTCCGAGTTTTAGCGTCAAACACCATCGGCGTGTCGGTCTGCGTCGGAAGAATCGATGAAGATTCGGCATCTCGACTGGCCTGAACGAGTGACTGAGCATGCGAATTGCCCTGATCGGCGCGAACGGACAACTCGGCACGGACCTCCAGACCTGCCTGCAGGGTGAAATCGCCCCGCTGGGCCATCAGCAGATCGAACTGACCGACGATGCCAGTGTCACGGCCGCTCTGGACGCTGCCCGCCCGGACGTGGTGATCAACACCGCCGCCTACAACCTGGTGGACAAAGCCGAAGACGATCCCAACGCCGCCTACGCCACCAACGTGCTCGGCCCGCGCCGGCTGGCTCACTACTGCGGCAGCAAGAACCTCGTGCTCGTCCACTTCAGCACGGACTACGTCTTCGGCCTCGATGCGTCGCGTTCGACGCCCTACCAGGAAACCGACCTACCCGGACCACTGGGGGTCTACGGAGCCTCCAAGCTGGCCGGCGAATACTTCGTGCAGGCCCACTGTCCGAAGCATTATGTCATCCGCACTTGCGGACTCTACGGAGTCGCCGCGCGACGCGGAGCTGGCAAAGGCAACTTCATCGAGACCATGCTGCGCCTTGGTCGCGAACGTCCCGTACTGCGAGTGGTCAACGACCAGATCTGCACCCCAACCTCAACAGCCGACCTCGCCACCGCCATTGCTGAGCTCATCTCATCCGACGCCTACGGCCTCTACCACGCCACCAACCGAGGCCAGATGAGCTGGTACGACCTCGCAGTTGAAGCCTTGCGCCTGCGCGGTATCACAACCCCCGTGATCCCGATCCCCTCGACCGAGTTCCGCTCCAGAGCCAAACGCCCCACCTTCAGCGTGCTCGATAGTACTAAGCTAGAAACCACCATCGGCCACGCAATGCCCGACTGGCATGACGCTGTTGCTTGCTACTTGAGTTGACCCTCAGAGCGGGCTACCAAGATTCCTCTATAGGAATGGTAACACGCACCGCAAAATAGTTGCCTTATCTGCATGGATGATGAAGAGGAGTGACCCGATGCGTACTTTGCTCGTTTGCAGCGTCACCGCAGCAGTCCTTACGTGGTGCTTTTTTGGAGCATATGCCGAAGACATCGCCTTGGCAGATCGACATTCTGCGTCCAGAGCCGTGTTGGATGCGATTCGTCCCCTGGACGAGTTGCTGAGGGATTTATCGGATGAATCAAAGAGCACACGCTATACGGCGAATCAGCAATTACTGACCGTCGCAAGTATCTTGCACGACGCCGTGATGAGGGAGCGGTTTCATTCCAATGCGGGGAAACTGTTGATGTATGAACCGCTGCGTGCGTCTCCCGACGATCTGACCGTCGCAAAAGAACGTATCACCGTTTGGAGACGGCAAGTTCAGGAGCTAACGCCACAGATCATCGAATATCTCGCTGAAACAGAACCATCAGGCTGGACTCCCATCGTCGACATCTTGCTGCTGGTTGATCCTAGCGGCGCCCCGCTTCTGCAGGAAAAGGAGCGGTTACTAAAAGATGACTCACGGCGTCTGTTGATTTACTCGAAAATGCTGAGTTTCAGGGGTATCACGTGGGCACGAGATCGCTCTGTGCTCGCTCCGTTCATCAAGGAGTTACAGTCACAGGATCAGGCTACACGCGATCGCTGGAATGAAGTGTGGAAGGAATTCCACGGTAAGGAGTTTGATTCTCAAACTGCGACGCTGGCGGTGATGTCCCTGCAAACGGCATGGCTGATTTCCCGGACTGATCGAGTCCAGGTCGAACTTCCACAACTGGCGGCGCTTCTGGGTGAAGATCAGTTCCTCATGCTGCGCAAGGCGAGCCTGCTCGTGATTGTTAACCTTGGCGAGGAAGCCTTGCCGTTGAGACAAACGGTTCTGCTGCAATTCCGTGACCAAGATGCCGTTATTCGCCTGCTGGCCGCTCAAGCCATCGTTTCGATGAGCCCTGCGACAGCCGACGTTTCAGCTCTTGAGAAAGCTGCGAAACTGTCCGGCAAGGAACTCTCTTGGTTCCGCGAAAGTTCTGCGACCGCGAAAACCGAAGCTGCGGGTGCTTAGGAAGGGCAGGGAGGCATGAAGGGGAGCCGAACTGATATTCTCGCTGCCCTTCAATCACACCATCAATTCTTCATTCGGCGTGGGCTGCGTGATCTCATCAAGCTGGGCGCTGACGGTCAGTTTGCGAGAGGAGACGTCGAAGCAGTACTTCAGATGCCGCAACTCGACAGCGCAACTCGACGCCTCGCGGGGTTGGCCATCAAGGCGATTGATGGAAAGTAACTCGTCACTCTTGCCTAACTCGGCGGAGCCCAGGCGACACTGATGCGGCGGGCTGACAAATCGCCGCGTTTGAGGACCATCAGGGAATGCTTGGTCGCTCCGAACTGACGGATGAGTTCGTCGCACACGGAACTCAAGCCGGCATCGTTACCGCAGGTGAAGAAGTCGATCGCGACATGACCGTGCTCGGGCCAAGTGTGAATGGCCAGATGAGACTCGGCGACGAGCGCGATGGCCGTGACGCCTTGGGGCTCATATTGATGAGTCGCAATCTTGAGCAGCGTGAAGCGGGCCTGCTCGATGGCTGTACGCAGGCGGCTCTCGACCGCCGCCATGTCGTTGAGTAACTCGGCCGGGCAGCCGAACAGATCCAGCAGCCAGTGAGCTCCCAGCGGTTTGGGGGGCAATGTGATGTCAGTGAAGGGATTCCAGTCCGCAGACGAAGCCGACATGCAGTTCTCCTGAGACAAAGTCGCCAACTGCGTGTTTCGCGAGTCGTGGGCGGTCGCCTCGAAATTGTGGAAAAGCATCTATCCTACGGATCCCAGGAAAATCCTGCGCGTCCTGAGCAGCCAGGCGCTGACCGCCTGTTGGCCCTCCATTTGCGTAGTTCTTCAGCCGCAATCTGCATTTGGGCAGCAGGCAATGGGACGACACGCAGGCGATCAAGGCCATGACTCAGCATCGGCGCGTACACAGTCGACGGGTTGAGCCGCGTACCCAGCAGCATTCTGCGACGACATTTGAAGCGGCGCGGTTGCCTGGCAAAGCCGTTTGCAGCCAGCACGGAGGCCAACAGCATCAGTGCCCTATGCTGCCGGAAAAGCATCCAGGCTGCTCCGAGATGGTGTCCAAACCCAGTTTAGGGAGGCTCAATCGTTCCACCGGGAGCGCGATAACTTTCTTTCCAATTGGGCACGGTCGTATCCAGTCAGCACTAGACTCGGCAGGTATTGAAGCCGCCAACATCGCGGATCTTTTCTGGTGGATGGTCGCTGGTGCGAGTTTGGTTTGGCTGGGCGTCATGGTGCTGACATGGCATAGCGCCAGAGCTCACCCTGAATCGTTCAACCGACGGCGAGAGGCGTTCATTGTCGTCGGCTGCGGAGCGATCTTGCCGACGATCGTCCTGGCGATCCTGCTCGTATTCGGCTTGAGCGCGCTCCCTAAGCTCGTCGCTCCAGCTCCACCGGAGAGTTTGAAAGTCGTTGTCTCTGGCGAAATGTGGTGGTGGCGAGTTCGCTATCAGCCCTCAAACGGTGAAGCCGTCGTCACAGCGAACGAGATCCATCTGCCCGTTGGGGAGCCGGTGCAGTTTCTTCTGGAGAGCGACAACGTCATCCACTCCTTCTGGATTCCGTCGCTGGCCGGAAAGATGGACATGATCCCCGGCCGAACGACGCGATTGGCGTTAACGCCGACCAGAACCGGCGTCTTTCGTGGCGTCTGTGCTGAATACTGCGGAACTTCACACGCCCTGATGAAGTTCGACGTCGTGGTGGAAGAAAAAGATCAGTTCAACCGCTGGCTGGCACATCAAGCTACGCCGGCCGCCCCTCCTGATAACCCGCTCGCCCAACGTGGCGAAAAGCAGTTTCTCGCGAACGGTTGCGGCGCTTGCCATACCGTGCGCGGGGCAAACGCAGCCGGTGTCGTTGGGCCTGATCTCACCCACGTGGGCAGTCGTCTGAGCATTGCCGCCGCCTCGTGGCCCAACGAACCAGATCATCTGCGCCGGTGGCTTGCCGACACGGACAAGATCAAGCCCGGCGCGTACATGCCGAAGTTCGACATGCTGCCCTCTGACGACGTGAATGCAATGGCCGACTATCTGAAGGGGCTGAAATGAGCGAACACCGAGAAGCTCAGGAAGCCAGAAAACGAGACGCGCAACCGCTCGCAGAGGCGCCGCCAAAGGAGGTTCAACGTGCTCAGGAGGAACGCCTGCTGAAAGTCTGGGAAACTCCCGGCGGCTGGATGTATTGGTCATCCGTCAACAATTCAGATATCGGAGTCTGGTACACAGCTACCGCATTTGTGTTCTTTCTCTTCGCCGGCGTGCTGGCACTATTAATGCGAATTCAACTCGCGGTACCGGATAACGATTTTCTATCTGCTGAAGCCTACAATCAGGCATTTACGGTGCATGGCTCCGTAATGATGTTTCTGTTCGCGATCCCGATCTTCGAGGCCATCGCGGTGCTCTTGCTTCCTCAAATGCTGGGTGCGCGAGATCTACCATTTCCGCGACTTTCGGCGTTCGGTTTCTGGTGCTACCTGCTGGGCGGGATCTTCCTGTGTGGTGCAATATTCTTCGATGCAGCTCCTCGCGGCGGGTGGTTCATGTATCCGCCGCTGACGTCGAAGTATCAAACAGACATTGGGGCGGATATCTGGCTGTTGGGATTTTCGTTCATCGAGGTCGCCGCAATCGCAGCGGCGGTGGAGATGATCGTCGGAACGCTGAAATGCCGCCCGCCGGGAATGCGAATCAATCTGATACCGCTTTATGCGTGGTACGTCCTGGTGGCAGCGTCGATGATGCTCTTTGCATTCCCACCACTGATTACCGGTAGCATGCTTCTGGAGATCGAACGGGCCTTCGGATGGCCCTTCTTCGATCCGGCCGGTGGCGGTGATCCTCTGCTGTGGCAGCATTTGTTCTGGCTGTTCGGTCACCCCGAGGTCTACGTCGTCTTCCTGCCCTCAGTAGCCTTGATTGCGATGATCGTCCCCACGTTCTCGCGGACGCCAATTGTGGGCTATGGCTGGGTGGTACTTTCAGCAGTTTGTACAGGCTTTCTGAGCTTCGGACTGTGGGTCCATCACATGTTTACCACAGGCTTGCCGGGCATTTCATTGGGATTATTCTCAGCGGCTTCGCAGGCGGTAGCAATTCCGACGGGAGTGCAAATCTTCTGTTTCATCGCCACACTGGCAGCAGGTCGAGTTGTACGCTCGGTGCCAATGCTCTTCGCTCTCGGCAGTCTGATGATCTTTGTGCTCGGCGGGCTGACTGGCGTCATGGTCGCACTGGTGCCCTTCGATTTTCAGGCGCACGATTCGTTCTTTATCGTCGGCCATCTGCACTACGTCATGATCGGCGGCGTCATTTTCCCGATGCTTGCTGGGCTGTATTACTTCTACCCCTTGTTCGACGGCAAGAAACTGTCCGACCGACTCGGGAAGATCGCCTTCTGGCTGACGTTTATCGGCTTCAATATCACTTTCATGCCGATGCACCTGGCCGGCTTGCGCGGTATGCCGCGACGAGTCTTCACTTACCCGGCGGATGCGGGTCTCAACACACTCAATCTGATCTCTACAGTCGGAGCATTCATTCTCGCGGCTGGTATCGCCGTTGTCGTTTGGGACGTGATGCGCCTGAAGCGAAAACAACCCTATTCGGAAATGAATCCCTGGGGCGCGGGAACTTTGGAGTGGCTGCAGGAGATGCCCGGCAAGCCGTGGGGCATGCGGTCGATTCCGGAGATTGACAGCTGCTATCCGCTGTGGGATCAACCGAACCTGCAACGCGACGTCGATGAAGGTCGATTTTATTTGCCCGACGCTGAAGAAGGTTTGCGCGAGACCCTGGTCACATCAGTCATCGACGCGGTACCTCTGCAATGTGCGCGACTGCCTGGCTCGTCGTTCGTCCCGATGATCGCGGCGTTCTCACTCGGCGGCTTTTTCATACTCGGGACATACCACTGGTGGCTACCGGCCGTCGCCAGCATCGTACTGGCAATCGGGGTGTTCTGGTACTGGCTGTGGACAGGCACGGCCCGCATACCAGAGCAGGACGAGAAGTACGTCGGACTGGGGCTGACGCTGCCGATTACCGTATCCGGTCCGGCGTCGATCAGTTGGTGGTCGGTCTTTATTACGATGCTGGCGGATCTCACTGCATTTATCTCCCTGATCTTCGGATACTTTTTCTTCTGGACCATTCACGACGACTTTCCGCCGCGCCATTCACCCGGTCCTGGTGTTTTTTGGCCGACACTTGGAGGTGGAATGCTACTCGGCGCGTGGGTGCTGACAGTCCTGGCTCGCCGCTGGAATCGCAGCAATATATCTGCAGCCTTCTACGCTGCGTTGTTGGTATCAATAGCACTCGCGGTAGCCGGTTCGGCGGCCCTTGTTGCCGGACCGTGGCTCACTGGACTGGATCCCAAGTCCCATGTGTATCCGGCAACGGTCTGGCTACTGGTGCTGTGGACGGTGTGTCACGTCGCGGTGGGTATCATTATGCAACTCTACTGCCTGGCCAGAAGATGGGCTGGGCGCATGACGGCTCGATATGACGTCGAGATCGTCAACGTGACGCTTTACTGGCACTTCACAGCCCTGACAGCGGCCATGACAGTCGCCGTCATCGCTGGCTTCCCGTTGGTGAACTGAGATGTCTCAGACTTCGGAACAACATCAAAGTCTCTGGCTTTTAACGGCTTCGCCCTCGATCTGGGCTGCACACTTCTTGCTGTGCTACGTGACAGCTGCCATCTGGTGCGAGAAATTCGCCGGGTTCGGTGGTTCACTCACGACAGTTCGATTAGCGATCGTGGCCTATTCAGCGATGGCACTCACCGGAATCGGAATCGTCGGTTGGATTGGCTCTGGGCGACATCGCTTCGGTGACGCAGAACTCCCGCACGACGCTGATACACCGGAAGATCGTCATCGCTTTCTCGGCTTCGCCACATTGTTGTTATCCGCTTTAAGTGCGGTGGCTGTGCTGTATGTATCACTGGTCGCCGTCTTTTTTGGAGCTTGCTACTAATGCGCAGCGGTCTGTTGATTTCTGGCCTGCTTTCACTCGTTGCAGTATGGGTTATACCACTACCACAACTTGGCCAGCACACGTTCTGGGCACATATGACGATGCACATGGGCGTCGTGGCCGTCGCGGCACCGCTACTGGCGTTTGGAGTTGCGGGAGGCAGGTTCGATCCGGTGCGTCATGCGCCGAACTTCTTTGCTCCGATTCCAGCATCGATTGTCGAATTGGTCGCCGTCTGGGCCTGGCATGCCCCTGCCCTGCATCACGCAGCTCGCCATACCACATGGGGATTAGTCGCAGAACAAAGCACATTTCTACTGACGGGCTTGATTATGTGGTTATCAGCCTTTGGAGGAGATTTTGCGACTGCTGGACCGCGTCGCGCTGCGGGAGTCGTCGGCTTACTGTTGACTTCCATGCACATGACTCTGCTCGGAGCCTTGTTGGCACTCGCGCCGCGGCCTCTGTTTAGCCATACCCATCACCACTCCGCCCTGACCCCGTTGGATGACCAGCATCTCGGAGGCGCCATCATGCTACTCGTCGGAGGCATCTCGTATCTCGCTGGCGGTCTGTGGCTGACGCTGAGCTTGGTACGCAGCGCGCCGTTGAAATCAGGAGCAGAACCATGATCCGCAAGTGGTTCAGGATAGTCGACAACGATGGCAGCAGTGTCGGCCGATCGCGCCTGAGGCGCTGGTTAATTCCCATCACAGTGTTCTGTGCGGTTCTGGGTATCGGCGGTTTACTCGTCGCTGGTTCCGGAGTGATCCCAATCAAGGCGAGCTCTGGGCATTGGGCAGTCACTCGCTGGTTCCTGCACTTTTCGAAACAGCGATCGGTCGCAACTCACACTCTCGGCTTGAAAGCTCCGCCGCTGAATAACCCTTCGCTCATTCTGAAAGGCGCCGGGCACTATGAAATCGGTTGCCGCCCGTGTCATGGCAGCCCTGAACTGCACCATCCCAGAATCGCGCACAGTATGGAGCCCGTGCCTCCGTACCTTCCTGACACGGTCGCTCAATGGAAGCCGGAAGAGCTGTTCTACATGGTCAAGCACGGTATCAAGTTCACGGGGATGCCCGCCTGGCCATCACAACAGCGCGACGACGAAGTATGGGCGGTCGTCGCCTTTCTACTCGCCTTTCCGGAATTGGATGCGGAGCAGTATCAACGGTTGGTGAAAGGCAATCAATCCGCGAATCAACAGGACAAATCGTTTGCGGCCCTGGAACCAGCAACATCTATCGTGGTGGTCGAAAGCTGCGCCCCTTGTCATGGTGCTGATGGTAATGGACGAGAATCAGCCGCTTTTCCCCGAATCGCCGGCCAGCGTGCAAAGTATCTCGCCGAGTCACTGGATGCCTACGCTCGTGGCGATCGCCACAGCGGCATCATGGAACCGATCGCGGCTGGACTGAACTCAGAACGCATTCACCAACTGGCGCAGTACTACGCGAAGCAGAAACCGACACAGCCTGCTGTAACTTCAAAGCAGGCAGCAGCAGCGATCGAACGCGGGCGAACGATCGCGCGCGACGGGATTCCAAAAAAGGATGTTCCCGCCTGCATCGAGTGTCACGGGCCCGGTGAAACGCCTCGCAATTCGAATTATCCGGTACTCGCCGGTCAGCACGCTGAGTATCTGACTCTGCAATTGACTCTATTCCAACAACAGCAACGAGGGGGCACCGCTTATTCACACCTCATGCGCCGAGTCGCCGCAGGATTGAACCAACAGCAGGTTGACGATGTAGCGCACTACTACTCGTCGCTTAGTGCATCCCCCTAGACAGAGAGCCCGTCATGTGATTGTCGAAATTGGATCAAGAACTGGAAAACAAGTAGGCCCTCTATCAACGTCCCTGTCACAGCCGGTGGTTCTGAAAATTTCGATTCACGAATGTGGAACCAGGCCACATATCGAGCGCAGGACGCGAATTGCGTCTTGCCGGTGACGTGGCAGTCGGACGGTTGCTGAACATCGCCTGGATGTTGTTCTTCCAATAAAACCCGTGTCACAAACTGGCACGAAATCCTGTCCACCTAACCAGTTAGCCCGCCAGAAGAGCGGATGAGTGATGAACATTCCCCAGCACTATGAATCCGAAATCGACCCGCTGGCCTTTCTCGCCGGGGGCGGAGAGATGGGCGAGCGCACCCGTGCGTTTGATTGGTCCGGCACTCCGCTAGGCGCGGTGGAACGCTGGTCGCCGGCGCTTCGCATGATGGTCCGCCTCATGCTGGCAAACCGCTTACCGATGCTGTTGTGGTGGGGGCCCGAGTACACCTGCCTCTACAACGACCCTTATCGGCCAGTGCTGGGAAATAAGCATCCGTGGGCGCTCGGCCAACCCGTCAGTGAGTGCTGGAAGGAGATCTGGGATGTTCTCAAGCCGCTGATCGACACGCCCTTCTACGGCGGCCCTGCGACTTGGGACGAGGACATCCTGCTGGAGCTCAACCGCCACGGGTATATTGAAGAAACACACTTCACCATCGCGTACAGCCCGGTGCCGGATGAGAGCGTCACCAGTGGAATTGGCGGCGTACTGGCGACCATTCACGAGATTACAGAGAAAGTCGTGGGCGAGCGTCGCATGATCGCGCTGCGCGACCTGGGCACTCGCTCCGCCGAAGCGAAGACTGCAGAAGCTGCGTGTGTAGTCGCCGCTGCCACGCTGGAAGCACACCCGAAGGACGTGCCGTTCGCCCTGTTCTATCTGACCGACTCCGAAGGAACGCACGCGCACTTGACCGCGACGACTGGCACCATCGGGAGTGAAGATGTCGCACCGTCAGTCATCTTAATGGATCGGAACGATGGGAAGAGTTGGCCTCTGGCGGCGGCTAAGCAGTCAATGCAACCTCAGGTAGCGACAGATCTCGATAGCCACTTCTTAGCGCTGCCGCCCGGTCCGTGGAGCGATCCACCCAATACTGCTGTTGTCTTGCCGATCGGCTCCGGCAAACGGCATGAGCCTGTCGGCTTCCTGATCGTTGGAGTCAGTAGCCGACTGCAGCTCGACGACGCGTATCAAGGCTTCCTGGATCTCGCCGTCACGCAGGTAGCAACGGCAATTGCCAGCGCTCGGGCCTACGAGGAAGAGAAGCGGCGGGCTGAGGCGTTAGCGGAGCTTGACCGCGCGAAGACCACGTTCTTTTCTAATGTGAGTCATGAGTTCCGCACGCCGCTCACTTTGATCCTGGGGCCGCTGGACGACGTCATCTCCGAAACAACAGATCGCCAGCAACGGGATCGGCTGCTCACGCTCAAGCGAAACGCCCTGCGGCTGCAGAAACTGGTCAACGCCTTGCTGGATTTCTCCCGACTCGAAGCAGGCCGAGTTCAAGCTCGCTACCAGCCGACTGATCTGGCGACACTGACCAGCGATCTGGCCAGCAACTTCCGTTCGGCCTGCGAGAAGGCGGGTTTGGAGTTCCGTGTGTATTGCCCGCCTCTGCCAGAGCCGGTGTATGTCGATCGCGAGATGTGGGAGAAAATCGTTCTGAACCTGCTTTCGAACGCCTTTAAGTTCACGCTGCGGGGAGGAATTCAGGTCACGTTATCCAGTTCCGGACAACAGGCAGAGTTGCGAGTGCAGGATACGGGCGTCGGTATCCCGGATGACCAGTTGCCCAAAGTGTTCGAGCGGTTTCATCGAGTAGAGGGTATCACCGGACGGTCTCAGGAAGGTTCAGGGATCGGCTTGGCGCTCGTGCGGGAGCTGGCGCGTCTGCATGGCGGCGAAGTGAGCGTCGAGAGCGAAGTTGGCCGCGGGACTTCATTCGTAGTTACGATCCCATTCGGCTTAGGGCACTTGCCTGAGAAGCGACTTGCGGCGCCCGCCGCAGCCGATTCGTCGGCTGTTCGAGCAACGCACTACGTTGAAGAAGTGTTGCGGTGGCTGCCCGACACGGAAGCAACTGCCAGCAGCGAAATCATCATGGATGCTCCCTTCGAACTGGTGACGCCAACCGAACGAACATCAGCTGAAAAGCCTCGCATCCTTGTGGCCGACGACAACGCCGACATGCGGCAGTATCTCCGGTCTCTGCTGGCGGTCCAGTACGACGTTGAAGCCGTGGCAGACGGCCAATCAGCGTTGGAAAGCGCGAAGCGGTCTCCGCCTGAGCTGATTCTGACTGACGTCATGATGCCAGCCCTCGACGGATTCGAACTGCTCAGGCAGCTGCGTTCCGATCCGCAAACCGCCAGCATCCCTGTCATCATGCTGTCGGCACGTGCGGGCGAAGAGAGCCGCTCGGAAGGCATGGAAGCCGGTGCGGACGATTATCTCGTGAAGCCGTTCGGAGCGCGGGAACTACTGGCCCGGGTCACAGCCCACCTGCAGATCGCTCAATTACGCCAGCAGGCGAACCAGTCGCTGAAAGCTCAGCGGGAAGAACTGCGGGAAGCTCAACGAGTCGCCCATATCGGAAGCTGGCGGTGGGACTCGAAAACCGATGCGTCCACTGGCTCAGATGAACTGTACCGCATCTATGGCCTCGACCCAGAAACACAGACGCTTCCCGACTTCAAGGACCAGGACACCCAGTTCTATCCGCACGACGAGTGGCTGCGTCTGAATGACGCCGTGCAAGAGTCGCTGCGCACTGGGATCGGGTATGAGTTGGATGTGAAAGCCATTCGCAACGATGGACCGATCTGGATCACGGCCCGTAGCGAGGTCGTGAAGAACGAAGGCGGCGAAGTCGTCGGACTGCGCGGCACGGTGCAAGACATCACTGCCCGCAAGAGGGTGGAGGAAGCACTGCGCCAGAGCGAAGAACGCATGCGGCTCCTGTGGGAAGCTGCCGCCGTGCTACTCACCACCGATGATCCTGACACCATGTTGCGGAAACTCTTCGCCAAAATCGGCCCGCATCTGAATCTGGATACTTACTTCAACTTCATGGTCAATGACGGCGGTGACGGCCTCAAGCTGGCATCGTGCATTGGTATCACCGATGAAACTGCCCGCACCATCGAGAATCTGGCGTTCGGACAGGCGATCTGTGGCACGGTCGCTGTGCTGCGAAAACCTCTCACGGCCACTTCTATACAAGAGTCCGACGACCCCAAAGTGCAGCTAGTGAAATCGTTCGGCATTCGGGCCTATGCCTGCAACCCGCTCATGGCAGGCGACGAACTGCTTGGCACGCTGTCGTTCGCCAGTCGCTCAAGAGACCACTTTGACGCCGATGAATTGGACTTCCTGCAGACCATTTGCCAGTACGTCACCGCCGCGTATGAGCGCCTGCGACTGATCGGCCGGTTGCGCGAGTCTGATCGTCGCAAAGATGAGTTTCTGGCGACACTGGCTCACGAACTCCGCAACCCGCTGGCCCCGATTCGCAACGGACTGCAGGTGCTGCGGCTGGGCGGTGTCAGCGGCGAAATGGCTGATGATGCTGGGAGAATGATGGAACGCCAACTGGCGCAAATGGTGCGATTGATCGACGACCTGCTTGATCTGAGTCGGATCAGTCGCGGCAAGATCGAACTGCGCAAAGAGCGAGTCGAGTTGGCAAAGGTCGTGCAGCACGCCGTGGAGACGAGCCGCCCGCTCATCGATCAAGCATGCCACGAATTACTCATCGACGTACCGACCGCCTCGATTTTTGTGGACGCCGACGTGACTCGTCTGGCTCAGGTGTTCTCCAACCTGCTCAACAATGCCACCAAGTATACCGAGCGCGGCGGGCGACTGAACTTGAGCGTTCAGCGCCGGGGCAACGAGGTTGCGGTGTCGGTGCGCGATAACGGCATGGGCATTCCGGCTCACATGTTGCCGAAGGTCTTTGACATGTTCACTCAGGTTGATCGCAATCTCGAGCGTGCGCAAGGCGGGCTGGGCATTGGGCTGTCCATCGTTAAACGCCTGGTCGAGATGCACGACGGGAGTGTCGAAGTGAAGAGCGACGGTCACGGAATGGGCAGTGAGTTCATTGTCCAGCTGCCAATTGTATTATCAGTCGCTCAACCAAATTATGTCGACGAGCAGGACGGCGAGCCTTCTACCCGTCGCCGCATTCTGGTTGTGGACGACAACCGCGACGCGGCGATGAGCCTGGCGATGATGCTCAAGCTCATGGGCAATGATGCGAAGACGGCACATGACGGATTCGAGGCATTGGAAGCAGCGGCAGCCTACCGGCCTGATCTGATCCTGCTCGACATCGGAATGCCCCGCCTCAACGGTTACGAGACCGCCAAGGCGATCCGCGAAAAACCGTGGGGCAAGACCATCGTACTGGTGGCACTCACCGGTTGGGGACAAGAAGATGATCGCCGCAGATCCGAGGCCGCGGGTTTCGACTCCCACATGGTCAAACCCATCGAACCAGCGATACTCGAAAAGTTGTTAGTAACCTCGAACGTGAATACGGCATGACGCGACTCGTACTCTGAGTTCCGCGAGTTCGCGATGCATTCAAAGAACTTTCGTGGTACGCAGAGCGGCATTACCTGTTGTTCGGCGACTCGGGCTTTTACGAAGATGAGCGAACTCGACGGCGCAGCTCGAAAGGGCAACGCTCCTGCCGAGTTCGCCATCTGCTCCTCCTCGGCCAAACGCTGGCCGCCGGTTCTGGTCTTGTCGGTTCTCGACGCAACAATCACCCCCCCGCGAGCGCGTTGCGGCTCACGTCCGTCCTTCGCGGTCGTAATCACCTCTGCCACCAGACGTGCCAGTTGTTTTGGCGGGCCGTATAAACAGTCGGATCTCCTCAGTTGAACACTCTGAGTAACCGGAACCGCCATGAGATTCGATTTGCCTCGTCGAGATTTTCTGTGGCAGGGATTCATCACTGCTACGCTGCCACTGCTGATTCCAAGCCACGTGCTAGGTCGTGATGATCAGCCAGCGGCCAATGATCGCCTGGGAGTCGCCGTGATTGGCTGCGGTCGACGCGGCTTCAATTACCTGGACTGTGGACTGCCGCCGCGGATTCGAGTCGTCGCGGCGTGCGACGTACATCGGGGCCGGGCGGTAGCGGTCGCACGGAGAGTTGGTATCTCAGACAAGGACGTCGTGCAGGATTATCGGCAGGTGCTCGATCGGAAGGATGTCGACGCGGTGATGATCGCGACGCCCGAGCACTGGCATGCGCTGATCGCGATCGCGGCGTGTCAGGCGGGCAAGCATGTGTATGTTGAGAAGCCCATGACGATGTGCGTGGTCGAAGGGCGACGTATGGTCGAAGCCGCTCGCAAGTATCAACGCATCGTGCAAGTCGGCAGCCAGCAGCGTTCGACAGTTCCCAATCGCGACGGTTGCGCGCTGGTTCGCAGCGGTGCGATCGGACATGTCAAACAGGTGATCGGCCCGAATTTGAACAGTCCGTGGATCGTCGATCTGCCTGCGGAACCCGTTCCTGCGGAGCTTGACTGGGACCTGTGGTGTGGTCCCTCGCCGCTACTGCCGTATCACTCGAACCTCTTTGAATGCGAGGGCAAACCGGGCTGGATGGAGAGCCGCGACTTCAGCACCGGCAACATGGGAAACTGGGGCGGCCATGCGTTTGATCAAGTGCAGTGGGCGTTGGGTATGGACGCGTCCGGGCCGGTGAAAGTGCTGGTCGATGGCCCGCCGCTCGATCCGCCGCGTTATACCACCCCCGAATCACGTGACCGCGGCTGGCAACTCTGCCGCCGCCCGTCACTGGCGTTCGAATACGCCAACGGAACTCGCTTTGAACTCAGCACCGGGGCGATCAGCGGAGCCATCTTCATTGGCGAGAAAGGCAAAGTTGAAATCCGTCGCGGCAGCGTCCATTCCAATCCGAAAGACCTGATCGAGAACCTGCAACTCCCTGACGGCCCATCTTATACCGTAGCACATATCAACAACTGGCTTGACAGTATTGACTCAAAAACGCCGCCGGTTGCCGACGTGGAAGCCGGCCATCGCACAGCCACGATCTTTCATTTGGGCAACATCGGCCGAAGACTCGGCCGCAATCTGAACTGGGATCCGACGGCTGAAAAGTTCGTCGACGATGATGAAGCCAATCAATTACTCGATCGCCCGCGACGCAAAGGGTACGAACTCCCCGAGAAGGTATAGGCTGCATATTTGAGATCTCAAATACGCAGCCTGAAATTACATAACAAGTGCTTCTCTCGAAGTATCAGATTCGTGACGCTCACCATGCTTTGAGGATATGTGACTATGCGAAACTGGATCAGCGGCTGGGTTCTGATTCTCTGTGCGACTGGCCTCTGCATGCCTGTCGTAATGCTTGCGGACGAACCCAAAGAAGCAACCGCAGACGACCCAGACTTCGCGGTGCAGGGCGAGTACATCGGCGACGTGTCTCTGTCTGATGGCGTGAAAAAACTGGGAGTGCAGGTCATCGCTCTGGGCAAAGGCCAATTCCACGCTTTGTGGCGAGTCAAAGGATTGCCCGGTGAAGGCTGGGACGGTAAGGAAGTCCCACCCTATGAAGGCGCGACGGAAGATAGCGTCGCCCGCTTTCAGATGGGTGACTACTCAGGCACCGTCAAGGATGGAATGATGATACTCGTAACCGGCGGCAAAGAAGTCGCCCGGCTGCGGCGAGTGATCCGCAAGAGCCCCACGCTGGGAGCCAAGCCGCCGAAAGGCGCCGTGCTCTTGTTCGATGGCAAGAGCGCCGAGCAATTCGAAGGCGGTCGCATGACCAGCGACGGTTTGTTGATGCAGGGAGCGACCAGCAAATTCAAACATCAAAGCGGCAGGTTGCATCTGGAGTTTCAGATTCCTTACGGGCCGCTGGTGCCGAGTCGTGGTAACAGTGGTGTGTACTTGCAAAGCCGGTACGAAGTGCAAATGCTCAATTCCTTCGGCCTGAAGCCGCACAATCACGAATGCGGCGGCATTCCCTCGATTCGGGAGCCGGACCTCAATATGTCGTTCCCGCCATTGTCCTGGCAGACTTATGACATCGATTTCACGGCCGCGCAATTTGCTGATGGTAAGAAAATCAAGAACGGCCGTATGACCGTGAAACACAACGGCGGCGTCGTCCACGACAACGTGGAACTGACCCACGCCACGACCTCATCCCCACTCCCCGAAGACGCCTCCCCCGGCCCCATCAATCTCCAGGACCACCAAGCCGAGGTCCGCTATCGCAATATCTGGTTTGTGGAGAGGTAATGCGGACCACGAAGACCGCGACGATTTGCATGTCATCATCGCGTTGTTCTGGTCGCACATAGGTCTTTGCGGCGCAGGTTCCGTTTCGCAGTCATGCATTGAGGCTGTCAGTCTTTGCCGGAGATCGAGACCAACCTCTGATTCCCTTCGGGTGAGATTTCTGTGTC
Organism: uncultured Planctomycetaceae bacterium; assembly: GCA_964386705.1. Classification (GTDB taxonomy): domain Bacteria; phylum Planctomycetota; class Planctomycetia; order Planctomycetales; family Planctomycetaceae; genus AM-0621. Next base: position 721 of record CAYLTY010000172.1, on the reverse strand, counting down.
AATCTTGCGGACATGAGCATCGACGAACGCGGCGTATGTTCCACCCACGTGAGGAAGAGTGGTACTGCTCCCCAACGCCTTGAAGATTGCCAGATCCGCGTCTGACGGTGCCATCCAGGGGACAGCATGTTTCGCGTCCACTTCCAGCACCAGCAGCGTTTCGCCGTGATTGTTCGTGATCTCGGCAAGAGTTCGAGGTTCGGCAGAGCGAAAAGAACCGTTCGCAGCCACGACAGCCACGTAGCTGGTGTGCTCGGCGGGGCAGTCGGCCGAGGGACATTTGAAGGCTGGCACGATTGCCCTGGCTGCTTCCGCGTTTACCGGATCGTTCCACGGCTTGGTGAGATCGATCTTCTTATACAAGTCGCCCTGTTCGAGATAAGGCAGAATCAAGGTTCGCCAGCTATGCAGCGGCTTGCCGTTTTCACCCACCGTGTAAGCCGGCGGCAGGCAATGGTACTCGGACTCATAGGAACGCAGAGCCAGCGAGATTTGCTTCAGATTATTCTTGCATTGTGCAAGCCGTGCTCCGTAGCGCGATCGAGTTACTGCTGGCAGACAGAGCGCCACCAGTACCGCAAGAATGGCGATCACCACGAAAATCTCGAGAGTCGTGAGTCCCGAACGTGCTTTGAGGCCGCTGGACGAACCAACTGAACTTGAGGTGCTAGCCCGCATGTCTCACAAGGCCGATGGAGTCGTCGATTTTCGGTAGCCGTTT